>JANWHQ010000045.1 GCA_025450315.1 Caulobacteraceae bacterium | reverse complement strand
GTCCGACAGCCACATCATGGGCGTGTACAACCGCGCGCCCCTGGCTTTCGAACGCGGCCGAGGGGTGCGCCTCTGGGGCGACGACGGGCGCGACTCTCTGGACTGCGTCGCCGGCATCGCGGTCAACGGCCTCGGCCACTGCCACCCGCGGCTGGTCAAGGCGCTGGAGGACCAGGCCGAGAAGCTCTGGCACGTCTCCAACATCTACCGCATCCCCGACCAGGAGCATCTGGCGGCGCGCCTCTGCGCGGCCACCTTCGCCGAGGAGGTGTTCTTCACCAACTCCGGCGCCGAGGCGGTGGAGCTGGCGCTGAAGGTCGCCCGCCGGCACCAGTCGGCCAAGGGCGCGCCTGAGCGGATCGACGTGATCACCTTCGAGGGCGCCTTCCACGGGCGGAGCTATGCGGCGGTGACCGCCGGCGGCAACGAGGGCTACCTGGAGGGCTTCGGCCCGCGCCTGCCGGGCTACGTCCACCTGCCGTTCGGCGACATGGACGCCCTGAAGGCGGCTGTCGGGCCGACCACGGCGGCGATTCTGATCGAACCGGTGCAGGGCGAGGGCGGCGCCCGCGCCGTCTCCGACGCCGACCTGCGGCTGATGCGCCGGCTCTGCGACGAGCAGGGCGCGCTGCTCATGTTCGACGAGATCCAGTGCGGCATGGGCCGGACCGGCAAGCTGTTCGCCTACGAATGGTCGGGCGTGGTCCCCGACGTGATGTGCGTGGCCAAGGCGCTGGGCGGCGGCTTTCCCGTCGGCGCCCTGCTGGCCACCCACCATGCGGCGGGCGCGATGAAGGTCGGCAGCCACGGCTCGACCTACGGCGGCAATCCGCTGGCCATGGCGGTGGCCCTGGCGGCCTTCGACGAGATCGCCAAGCCCGAGCTCCTGGATCACGTGAACCAGGTCGCGGGGTACCTGGGCCAGCAGCTGGCCGGGCTGAAGGACCGCTATCCCGACGTGGTCGAGGAGATCCGCGGCAAGGGCCTGCTGATCGGGGTGAAGCTGAAGCCCAACAACCGCGACTTCATGGCCATGGCCCGCGACAACCAGCTGCTGATCGCCGGCGGCGGGGACAACTGCGTGCGCCTGCTGCCGCCCCTGATCCTCACCCAGGAAGAGGCGCGCGAGGCGGTCGAGAAGCTCGAGAAGACCTGCGAGGCGGCGCGGGCGAAGGCCAAGTCATGAGCCAGGCCCCCCGGCACTTCCTCGACATCTGGCGGCACGACCCCGCGACCCTGCGCGGCATGATCGAGGACGCCAAGCGCCGCAAGGCCGCCCGCCGCGGCTGGGGCCAGGCCGAGGTGGACGCCGATGCGCCCGCGCGCGGCAAGAGCCTGGCGATGATCTTCCAGAAGAACTCGACGCGCACGCGCTTCTCCTTCGACGCCGGCATGCGCCAGCTCGGCGGCGCGGTGACCATCGCCACCTCTTCGGACATGCAGCTCGGACGCGGCGAGACCATCGAGGACACCGCCCGGGTGCTGTCGCGCATGGTCGACGCTGTGATGATCCGCGCCGTCCACCACGAGGACGTCGAGCGCTTCGCCCGGGCGGCCTCGGTGCCGGTGATCAACGGCCTGACCGACCGCAGCCACCCCTGCCAGATCATGGCCGACATCCTCACCTTCGAGGAGCATCGCGGCCCGATCGAGGGGCTGACCATCGCCTGGGTGGGAGACGGCAACAACGTCTGCGCCAGCTTCATCCACGCGGCCGCGGCGTTCGGCTTCAAGCTGCACATCGCCTGTCCGACCATCCTGCATCCGGACCTAGTCGACCTGGCCCGGGCCGAGCAGTCCGGAGCCCAGATCGAGATGACCTCCGATCCCCGCGCGGGCGTCGCCGGGGCCGATTGCGTGGTCACCGACACCTGGGTCTCGATGGGCGACGCGGACGCCACCGCCAAGATGGACGCGCTGGAGCCCTATCAGGTCGACTCCCGGCTGATGGCGCTGGCCCATCCGGAGGCCATCTTCCTTCACTGCCTGCCGGCGCACCGGGGCGAAGAGGTCACCGACGAGGTGATCGACGGGCCCCAGTCCCAGGTCTGGGACGAGGCGGAGAACCGCATCCACGCCCAGAAGGCGGTGCTGGCCTGGTGCTTCGCCGGCGGGCGATGAGGCGGGGCTGACGGAGATGGCCGCCTCGCCCGTGTCGCTCCAGGCCCTGGCCGAGGCCCACGACTGGTGCGAGGCGCTGGGCTCCCAGGTGGTGGTCCGCGCGCGGCATGGCCGGCTGGTCACCGACCCGGAACATCCGCAGGTCTGGTCGGCCAACCACATGAGCGGCGTGCGCGCCGCTTCGCCCGAGGAGATCGAGGCGGCGCTGGCCGAGCTGGAGGCCGCCTTCCGGGGCGCGCCATACCGTGTGGTCGACACCGACTCCCTGACCCCGCCCGCCTTCGTGGCCCGCCTGGCGCTGGAGGATTTCGCGGAACAGCCGGCGGCCCTTCTGATGACCCTCGAGGGGCCGTTGGCGGCGCCCCGGCCCCGGCCGCCGCTCGATATCCGGCCGGTGGTCTCGGAGGCGGACTGGGCGGAATTCCGCGGCCTGCACCGGCTCGACGGCGAGGAGGGCGCCCGCACGAGCGGCCTGCTGTCCGAGGACGTCGCGGAGGGCCTGTTCCATGGCCTGCGCCGGAAGTCGGGCCCGGCGCGCTTTTTCCTGGGGCGGCGGGACGGGCGCCCATGCGCCTACGCCGCCGCCATCTCGGCCCCGGGCGGATTCGGCATGGTCGACGACGTCTTCACCCTGCCAGAAGATCGCCGGCAGGGCGTCGCCACGGCCATGGTCGCCCATTGCGTGGAGCAGCTGAGGACCCAAGGCGCCGCGACCGTCTTCCTCACGGCGCTGGCCTCCGAGCGTCCCAAACGGCTCTACGCCCGGCTGGGCTTCGTCCCCGTCATGCTGGTGCGCCGCTGGGTCAAGGCCGTGGGCTGAGCGCTCCGCGCTCAGCGGTCGGTGAGCATCCGGCCGAGGACGTAGAGGGCGTAGATGACCGGCGCGCAGGCGGCGGCGATGACCATCCACCATTTCCAGGTGTCGGGCCTGGACTTGGCCGCGGCCCTCAGGGCGGCGATGGCGCCCCGCTCGGCCTCGCCGGCGGTGGGATAGGTCTTCTCCGAGTCGCGCCCGTCGAGCCGGTAGAACCAGCGCAGGTCGGAGCGCTGATGGGTGGTGAACACCTGGCCGGTCTCGGTCTCCCGCGAGGTCGAATTGACCCCCTTGCCACGCTTGACCAGAGGTTCGTGCGGCGGCGGTTCGCCGTCAGGCCCAGTCATCCACTCTCCTCAACTCCGCTGCCGGCGCCTCTGCGTGGCGCGAGTCCGCGCGCCATCCAAGGCTCATTGCGGCCCGAGGCGTCAAGTCTCAGGGATGGGGCGCGACCGGACGTCCCAGCCGTCAGCCCGCCTCGATCATCTTGAGGATCAGCTCGCTGGGACGGGCCTCGTCGTGCAGCTGGGCCAGGGTGCATTGGCGCGCCACCTTGTCCGGACGCCAGCGGAGCAATCTCGTCCCGTGCCGGAACCGGTCGCCGGCGACGTGGTCGTAGCGGACCTCGACCACCAGCTCGGGCCGGAGCGGCTTCCAGTCGCCCGAGCGTCCGCTGGACCAGCGGCTGGGTCCGCCGGGACAGGCCCCGGTGAAGCCCGGCGGTTCGACCAGGGCCTCCAGCATGCCGGTCAGCTGCGGCCGCGCCTCGTCGGTGATGCTGGAGGTGAAGCCGACGTGATCCAGCCGGCCGCTCCCGTCGTAGAGACCCAGCAGCAGCGAACCCACCTCCCGGCGGGCGCTGAGGTAGCGGAAACCGCCCACCACGCAGTCGGCCGTGCGCATCAGCTTGATCTTGCGCATGACGCGGGCGCCGGGCTGGTAGGGGCCGTCCAGGCGCTTGGCGATCACCCCGTCCAGCGCCGGCCCGACGCGTTCGAGCCAGCCCCTGGCCTCCTCCACGCGGTTGGTGGCCGGCGACAGGCGCAAGGCCGGCTGCGGCTCGAACTCGCGGTAGAACAGCTCCAGCGCCGTGCGCCGGAGCGACAGCGGCTGGTCGAGCAGCCCTTCGCCGTCCGGGGCCATCAGGCAATCGAACAGCATCAGGATCGCGGGCTGCTCTTCGGCCAGGCGGCGAACCCGGCTCTCGGCCGGATGCAGCCGATCCTGCAGCGCCTTGAACGACAGGCGCTCGTTCAGCGGAATGGCCAGCTCGCCGTCCAGCACGAAACGCTTGGCCGGCAGGGCGCGCAGCGCCTCGACCATCTCGGGGAAGAAGCGGGTCAGGGGCTTGCCGGACTTGGCCCTCAGCTCCACCTCGTCGCCGGCGCGGAAGGCCAGGCAGCGGAAGCCGTCCCACTTGGGCTCGAACTGCCAGCCGGGCTCGCGCGGCAACTCGTCCACCAGCTTGGCTTCCATCGGCTCGATCCCGGGCGCCACCGGCAGGGCCTGAAGGGCGCTGCGCCGGCGCTGGTTCTCCGTGGACCTGAGCAGGGACATGCCGAGGCAACACCCCGCCCAGGCCGAGGTTCCCCGCCGCACGGCTCGCGCGCGCGGCCGTCGGCGCCTATATCCAGCCGCAACTCTCCATCCCCACGCCCCTTGCCGGCGCCCGCCGCGTCGGCCAGCCTGGATTTGCCGTGACCGAAACCAACCTTCCCGTGCGCGACGATCTGGTCGCCGCCTTCCAGATCGAGAACGAGCCCCTGCGCGGCCGCATCGCGCGGCTGGGCGGCCTGATCGACGAGGTCCTGACCCGCCACGCCTATCCAGAGCCGGTGGCCAACCTCCTGGGCGAGGCCTGCGCCCTGGCGGCCCTGGTCGGGGCCAGCCTGAAGTTCGACGGCCGCCTGATCGTCCAGGCGCAGGGCGACGGGCCGGTCACCCTGGTGGTCGCCGACTACGACACCACCGGCGCCCTTCGCGGCTACTGCAGCTTCGACGCGGACAAGGTCGAGGCCGTGTCCCAGGGCTTCGCCCGGCCGGGCGCGGGCACGCTGCTGGGCAAGGGCGTGTTCGCCATGACCATCGACCAGGGCCCGCAGATGGAGCGCTACCAGGGCATCACCCCCATCGAGGGCGAGACCCTGGCGCTCTGCGCCGAGACCTATTTCGCCCAGTCCGAGCAGACCCCCACCCGCGTGCGCCTGGCCGTGGGCCAGCTGCAGACCGACGCAGGCCTGGTCTGGCGGGCCGGGGGCCTTCTGATCCAGAACATCGCCGGGGATTCCGACGCGCGCGAGCAGGCCTTCGAGGCTTGGGAGCGGGCCCAGGCCTTGTTCGAGACCACCGGCGAGGACGAGCTGATCGATCCGACCATTCCGGCCGAGACCCTGCTTTTCCGGCTGTTCCACGAGGACGGGGTGCGGCTGTTCCAGCCCAAGCCGCTTCGCGCCTTCTGCCGCTGCTCGCCCGAGCGGATCCTGAACCTGCTGCGCGCCTTCCCGGCCGACGAACGCCAGGAGATGGTCACGCCGGCGGGCAAGATCCGCGTCACCTGCGAATATTGCTCGCGCGTCTATGACGTCGAGCCGCAGACGGTCTGAGGTGTCTGGTCCTCCCCCGTGGAGCTCTGGCGGAACGGGGGAGGGGGACCACGCGCAGCGTGGCGGAGGGGGCGGGCTCGAGGAGATTCTTCGCGATATCCGGGCCTGCCGCGCCTGCGCCGGCGAGCTGGCGCATGAGCCGAGGCCCGTGGTGTGGGTGTTTCCCGAGACGCGGCTCTTGATCCGCAGCCAGGCGCCGGGGCGGCGGGTGCACGAGAGCGGTCTGCCGTTCGACGACGCCTCGGGCGACCGTCTGCGCGGCTGGCTGGGGATAGACCGGGAGAGGTTCTACGGCGACCGCCGCATCGGGGTGGCCGGGATGGCCTTCTGCTTTCCAGGAACCGATCCGCGGGGCGGGGACTATCCGCCGCCCCGACGCTGCGCCCAGATGTGGCAGTCGCAGCTCTCGGCCCACCTGCCGGAGGTCGAGCTGACGCTCCTGGTGGGCTCCTACGCCATGGACTGGGCGATGGGGCGCAGGGCCGGCCGCTCGATGACCGAAACCGTGGCCGGCTGGCGCCTGCATGCGCCGCGCGCCATCCCCCTGCCGCATCCGTCCTGGCGCAACACAGCCTGGCTGAAGCGCAATCCCTGGTTCGAGGAGGACCTGACGCCCTATCTGCGCGCCCGGGTGGCGGAGCTGCTCGGGTGATCCTTCCAAATTCACCGTCATCGGCGGGCTGGTCCCGCCGATCCATGCACGCCGGGAAGTTGGGGCTGGCGGCGCTGCTTCTCATTCTCGCCGCCTGCGCGCCCCTGAAGCAGCAGGCCGGATCGCCCGGCGCCGACTTCCCGGGTCCCAGGCTGGAGGACCGCGATTTCGTCAGCTTCGACGGCGCCAGGCTGGCCGTGCAGCACTGGGACGCGCCCGGCGAGCCCTGGGCGGTGGTGGTGGGGCTGCACGGCATGGACGACTACGCCAACACCTTCCACCTGGCCGCCGAACACTGGGCCGCCGAGGGGATCTCGACCTACGCCTTCGACCAGCGCGGCTTCGGCCGCTCGCCGCACCGAGGGGTGTGGGCGGGGGCCGGGCTGATGGACGACGACCTTCGCACCTTCTGCGCCCTGATCCGCCAGCGCTTTCCCCACGCCCTCATCGCCGTGGCCGGTGTCAGCATGGGCGGGGCGGTGGCGATCGACGCCTTCGCCTCGGACCGGCCGCCCGAGGCCGACCGGCTGGTGCTGCTCTCGCCGGCGGTCTGGGGATGGTCGAGCCAACCCCTGACCTATCGCGTCGCGCTGTGGAGCGTGGCCCACACCCTGCCGGGCCTGGTGCTGGAGCCGCCGTCCTTCATCACCAGCCACATCCGGGCCAGCGACAACACCCCGGAGCTGATCCGCATGGGCCACGATCCCAACCTGATCTGGGGCGCCCGCACCGACGCCCTCTATGGCTTGATGAACCTGATGCAGCGCGCCTGGTCCGAGACGGGACGGCTCAAGGTCCCCACCCTCTACGCCTATGGCGCCAAGGACCAGATCATCCCCAAGGACGCCGCCTTCCATGCCGCCGCGGCCCTGCCGCCCCAGGACCGCACCGCCTATTACGCCGACGGCTACCACCTGCTGCTGATCGACCTGGAGAACCCCAGGGTCTGGGACGACGTCGCCGCCTTCATCAAGGACCCTGCCGCGCCCCTGCCGTCCGATCCGCCGCCGATCCCCAAGAGCGTGGCCGAGGCCAAGGCGCTGGACAAGGGCGGCCCCAAGCCGGCCGCGGCTTTTCTACCTCAGCCCGCGGCTGCCGGCGCCCCCGCTTACCCCTGATCCACCGTCATTCCCGGCCTTGTGCCGGGAACCCATGAACACCGCCCGACTCCAGCGTGTATGGATCGGCGGCACAAGCCCGCCGATGACGGTAAGAAGATGGGGCTCGCCCCGCTTGTCGCCCCTGCGCTTGGGCCTTAAGCCTCGCGGTCTTGCTTGGGCCGGGCCAACATCAGCCATGACCTTGTTCGATTCTCCCGCCTTCGACGCTCACGAGGCCGTCCACGCCTTCCACGACGCGAAGAGCGGACTGAAGTGCATCATCGCGGTGCATTCCACCGCGCGCGGGCCCTCGGCCGGCGGCTGCCGCATGTGGGCCTATCCCTCGGCCGAGGCGGCGCTGGAGGACGCGCTGAAGCTGTCGCGGGCCATGTCCTACAAGAACGCCGTGGCCGACCTGGAGCTGGGCGGCGGCAAGGCGGTGATCGTCGGCGACAGCCGCACCCAGAAGACGCCCGAGCTGTTCGAAGCCTTCGGCCGGGCGGTGGACGCCGTCTGCGGCAGGTACTGGGCCGCCGAGGACGTGGGGGTCACCCCCGCCGACCTCGCCCATGCCAGGAAGCACAGCCGCTATGTCGCGGGCCTCGATGGCCACCCGGCCGCCTCGGGCGACCCCAGCCCGGTCACCGCCGAGGGGGTGTTCCGCGGCATCAGGCTGGGCGTCCAGCGCGCCTACGGCGCGGGGCTGGAGGGCCTGACCGTGGCGATCCAGGGCGTCGGCCATGTCGGCGGCCTCTTGGCCGACAAGCTGCATGCGGCCGGGGCGCGGCTGATCGTCACCGACGTCAACGAGGCCAGCGCCCGCGCCGTGGCCGGGCGGACCGGCGCGGAGGTCACCCGTCCGGACGCCATCTTCGACGTCCACGCCCAGGTCTTCGCCCCCTGCGCCCTCGGCGGCGCCATCAATTTGGAAACCCTGCCGCGCCTGAAGGCCCGGGTGATCGCCGGCGGCGCCAACAATCAGCTGGCCTCGGCCGAGGCCGGCCGGGCGCTCTACGAGAAGGGGCTGATCTATTGCCCCGATTACGTCATCAACGGCGGCGGCATCATCAACGTGGCCGCCGAGATCCGCGCGCTCGACCGCGGCGGGGCCTATGAACCGGCCTGGGTCGAGGCCAAGCTCTCGCGCCTGATGCAGACCCTGGACGAGGTGCTGCAGCGCTCCAAGGACGAGCAACGGCCCACCCACGAGATCGCCGGCGAAATCGCCCGCGCCCGCATCGCCGAGGGGCGGGGCGCATCGGCCCATGGCTGAGCCCCCAGGCATCCTGCCCTGCCAAGCCATCGAGGCCCTGGCCGCGTCCGGCGCCATCGCCGCCCAGGCCCCGCTCGCCTCCGGCCAGGTGCAGCCGGCCAGCCTGGACCTGCGCCTGGGCGCCCGCTGCTGGCGCGTGCGCGCTTCCTTCCTGCCGGGGCCCGGCCGCACGGTGGCCCAGCGCCTCAGCGCCGTGGCCATGCACGAGCTCGACCTGGAAAAAGGGGCGGTGCTGGAGCGCGGCTGCGTCTACATCGCCGAGCTGCAGGAACGGCTGAGCCTGCCGCCGGACGTGGCCGCGCGGGCCAACCCGAAGAGCTCCACCGGCCGGCTCGACATCTTCGTGCGGCTGCTGACCGACGGCGGCCAGGCCTTCGACGACGTGGCGGCGGGCTATCGCGGGCCGCTCCACGTCGAGATCGCGCCGCAGACCTTTTCTGTACTGGCCAGGGCCGGCTCGCGGCTGAACCAGCTGCGCCTGAGACGCGGGGCGCCGCCGCGGACAAGGGTCACCACCGTGGGCGTGGACCTGACCGGGCCTCTGGCGGGCTTCCGCGCGCGCCGGCACGCCGGCGTCATCGACCTCGACCGCGAGGCCTCGATCGATCCGCGCGACTTCTTCGAGGCGCTGGAGCCGCGGCGGGGCGAGCTGCTGCTGGATCCCGGCGAGTTCTACATCCTGGCCTCCAAGCAGGAGGTGGAGATCCCGCTGGACCAGGCCGCCGAGATGAGCCCGATCGACACCGCGGTCGGTGAGTTCCGCGCCCACTACGCCGGCTTCTTCGATCCGGGATTCGGCCTGGTGAGCCCGGGCGGCCAGGGCAGTCGCGCGGTCCTGGAGGTGCGCAGCCGCGAGGCCCCGTTCCTGCTGGAAGACGGCCAGGCCGTGGCCCGCCTGGTGTTCGAGCCGATGGCCGAGCCCCCCCGCCGCGCCTATGGCGAAGGCGGTTCGCACTACCAGAGCCAGGGCCTGAAGCTGTCCAAGCACTTCCGCCCCTGGTGAGGGCCGCCCGGCGCGCCGCGCCCTGCAGGCTTCGCGCCTTATAAGTTCCTTACACTTCGGGCCGCGGGGCCTGGCTGTAACGTGACGGCCAGCGGTTCGACCGTGTCGCTGGCGGGGCCAAGCTCATGCTGCCGAAATCGTGAACTCAAGTTGAACAGCGTCTCGTTGACCCGTTCAGGCCTATGGAACATGTTGAGCCCATGGATATAAGCAACCCGTCAGATAAGGAAAGCGTCACCTTAATAAAGCGCTCGGCTTGGCGGACAAGAGCTGCCGCTCAGGGGCTGTTTTGTTTTGTGTGTGGCGAAATTCCTGCGCTGGAACGGAGAGGTGAGTTCTACGATACTGGCCTCTGTGGCGGTTGCGCGGAGGAACTGCAGTTCGGTCGTAGTCCGGCGTCCGGCATAGGTTGAGGCCGAGACTGATCGTCGCCTGCGGCGCCGCCTATCGGTCTGCACCCTCGACCCCCCGACCTCGACGCCTCCTGCGGGCGGTTGGAGGCGGCCTACCGAGAGCGGCCGGTCACCGTGGTCAACACCATCATCCGCAGCAGGCGCGACGAGCTGCGCGCCTTCGCCGATGCCTTCCGCTTGAGTTGACACCCGCCCCCGCCGGATGGACTTCCGCCCGGTCAGTTTCGATTGGGACCCGGCATGATCATCTTCGCCGTCGCCTTGGTCGTGGCCGCGGCCACCACGGCCGGCCTCGCGCTGGGCCCCTTCAGCCGCTCCAGCACCTGGACGGCGACCGTCACGCCTCTGGCCTCGATCATCGGCAGCGGATTTCTGATCTGCGGTCCCCTGCTCGCGCGGGAGTTCGGCGGCGCCGCCGCCTTGGCCATGGCCGCCCTGCTCGCCATCGCCTACGCCCTCGGGGTCGTCGTGCGCTTCAACATCGCCAAGCTGGAGCCGCTGCTGGCCGGCGCGGGATTCCACGATCCGCTCTCATGGTGGGCCAGGGTGGCCCAGGGGGTGCTGGCGGTCGCCTACGCCGTCTCGGTCGCCTACTACCTGAAGCTGCTGGCCGAGTTCGCGCTCAAGCCTCTGGGCCTGGACGGCGCCGCCCACGCGCTGGTCTCCAAGAGCGCCGTGACGGCCATCATCGTGCTCCTGGCCGCAGTCGCCGCGTCGGGCGGACACCGATGGATGGAGCGGCTCGCCCACGCGACCGTATCGCTCAAGATCGGCGTGATCTTCGGCATGCTCACGGCGCTGGCGCTCTATTGGCTGCTGCGTTGGAACAGCCCGGTGGTTGTCCCTTCGGCCAAGGTCGGCCCGCAGAGCCTCGGCCTGCTGCTCGGCCTGCTCGTGACCGTCCAGGGCTTCGAAACGTCTCGCTATCTTGGCCAGTCCTATGACGCGGAGCTGCGGATCCGCTCGATGCGCTACGCCCAGTGGCTTTCGTCGGCGATCTACATCGCCTTCCTGCTGCTGCTGACGCCCTTCCTGGGCCGGGCTTCCGAAACCCAGGGCGTGGCGGGGATCCTGGACATCATGAACCTCGCCGCGCCGTTCATGGGCGTGCTCGTGCTGATCGGTGCGTTGGCGAGTCAGCTCAGCGCCGCCGTCGCCGATTCCATCGGTTCGGCGGGCCTGGCCAGCGAAGTGAGCCGGCGGCGGCTGAACCTGGTCGCCGGCTTCCTGGCCTCGGCGGCCCTGGCCATCGCGGTCGTCTGGCTGACCGATCCGTTCCAGGTCGTGGCGGCCGCTTCCCGGGCGTTCGCGCTCTACTACATGATGCAGTGCGTACTCGCCTACCTGGCCGCCCGACGCCTGGGCGCGCCGCGGCCCCTGGCGCGGACCGCGTTCGCCCTGCTTGGCGTCGTCTCGCTCATGGCGGCGGTGATGGGCGCCCCGGCCGGGTAGCGGCGCCTCAACCGGGCGTGAGCTGCAGCCACGGCCCTTGGCCGACCTTCCCGGCGCAGCGGGCGCTGTCGCCGATCGAGACCTCGGCGTTCAAGGGCTTCAGGGCCGCGCCCGCGGCCGCGATGACCGCCGCGTCGCGCCGATCGCGGCGGCTGAGTCCGCAGACCGCCGCCGCCACCCCCTGCGATCGCCAGCGCTGCAGCGCCCAGACGTCGGTGGCGAGGGCGTCGCCGAAGGCCGGGGGCGCCTTCCTGGACAGGGTGACGGCGATGGGCGGCAAGGCCTGCAACGGCGGGACCACCACCGTGTTCTCGAGCCCGGCCTTGCCGCGAAGGCCCTGCTCGAGCATCGCGGCGGCCGCCAGGTCCAGCCCGCTGGACGGACTCAGCAGCACCAGACCGCGATGCGCGGCCGGGTCGTAGGCGATGGAGTCGGCAGGGAAGGGGACAGCGTCCTTCAGGCTCTGGACGGCCGCCACGACCGGATCGGGCGCCTCGGCCGCGGGCGCCGCCGCGACGAGCTTGGAGGGGTCGGCGAGGACCACCTGGTCGAGGCTGACGCGGGCCGCCGCGCCGAGCGTCGACTTGAGCTTGGCGGCGACCTTGCCGGAGGCCGACGTGATGTACTTGGGCGTGGCGACCAGTCCGTCGACCTGAAGCGCGCCGCCCTGGGAGCGGACGCTCAGGGCGGTCACCCGCGCCTTGGGCCCGAACAGATCCTGGATCGCGTCCCGCGCGTTGACGGTCGCGCGGCTCTCCAGGGCGATGGTGTTCAGCGACAGCGTCAGCGGAACGCAGAGGGCGATGACGATCAGGATCACCGTCACGTGGCCGATCCACCCCCGGTTGGCCAGGTGGTAATGCGGCCTAAAGCCGTACAGCGCCGACATCGCCGCCGCCGCCAGGGCGATTGCGATGAGGTTGGTGGCGAACAAGAGCAGCGCGCCCAGCGTCACCGGCCAGTTGGCGGTGCCGATCCCGAAGCCGACGGTGGCGATCGGCGGCATCAGCGCCGTGGCGATGGCGACCCCGATCACGGTCTCGCCCCGCTGACGGATCACCGCATAGCCGCCGGCCAGGCCGGAGAAGGCGGCGACCAGCAGGTCGAAGAGGTTGGGGCGCGTGCGCGCCAGGATCTCGGCGGTCGGCTCCTTCAGCGGCGAGGCCCAGGTGAGCAGGACGGCCACCACGAGCGCGACGCCCAGGCCGACGGCCAGGCTGGTCAAGGCGCGCCGCGCCGCCAGCCAGTCGATGGTCCAGAACGAAAAGCCCAGCAGGATGATCGGGCCCATGAGCGGGGAGAGCAGCATCGCCCCAATAACCACCGCCGGAGAGGACAGCATGAGGCCCAGGGTGGCGATCGCCGCCGACAGCACGCTCATCATCACGTAGCGGCCCGTGGTCAGGCCCGCGTCGCAGATGTCCGCGAACACCCGCTCGCGGTCGATGTCCTCGGACAGGCGGCTGACCATGTCGCGCCAGAGGCCGGCTTTGGCGGTGGGGTGTGGGTGCGGGACGGTCGCCATCCTTCTCCTGGTCCGGCGCGCTTGGCCCAGGACCCTTCCGGTTTCCAGATGACAGCGCCGCCCCGGCCTTGTCGAGCCGGCCGCGCCCGGGACGGGCGGGAGGCGGCGGCTGACCCCTGCTTGCGGGGCCTGCCGCCGTATGCCAGAAGCGCAGACGGTCCGGACGCCTCGGCGGCTGGCCAAGACGGAGCCAGAAGCGGGACCGCAATCCGCCCAACCCGTTGAAAACGCGGGCGTAGTTCAGAGGTAGAACGTCAGCTTCCCAAGCTGAATGTCGCGGGTTCGATTCCCGCCGCCCGCTCCAACTTTTCAAACACTTAACTGTCGACCGCTGCTCGCGTTTTGCAGCGTTTTGCAGGCCATTTTGCGGGCCAGTTCCGGCAGTGTTCCATCCGGCCTGGGAGATCTGAGCTGAGCACGTTTCGGGTCCCGCGAGCGGCGCGTGGAATCACGCCTGACTCCTAGCTGACGCTGGGAGCGGACGCTTTCGGGCTGTGCGCAGGTAGCCGCCCGAACGGCCGAAGCTTCCCTAGGGCTCAAACAATGGGATCCGCAGCACCGGGCGCCGCGCGGGTCTCGCATGGCGCCGGTCCGTTACGCGCACTCCGGAAGGGCGAGCAGGTTGTCGTTCCAGACGCCGTCCGCGTAGGTGCCCACGTACGGCCGTTGGGGCCTTTGCTACGGCAGTCGCCTGACCGCGCGACCTTGCCTTGGAGCTGCGGCTCGGTCGCCCGCCACACGGTCGGAGTATAACTCTGCAGTTCGCTAGCAGGCGCACCGCAGAGGTCCTAGACCAGAGCTTCGGAGCTTGGCGCGCCGACCTCCGCGCCGCCTTGGACTTCCACCGCCCGCCGCACGGCAGATCGGGGACCTGCAGGCGGCGATGACAGGGGTGCATATCAGCCCCTGCGGGAGCACATACCTAGTGGTGGTGGTGGTGGTGGTGGTGGTGGTGGCCAGGGCCAATAGGACCGCTGGCTTCCTCAGGAGGACGCGACGCCGAACGAGCCTCAGCGAACGAATGGCCCTTCAGAGTCCAGCGTTCCCCTCCCGCTTGTTTTACGAACCCACCGTAGTGAAGCAGGTGGGTGTCGAACGCCACCAGCGTACCAGCGGCGCCCGATATGGTCAGCCGGTCGCGCTTGGGCTCATAGGGCCCAATTTTGGGCTCGTTTTCGAAAATGCACGGCACCAACCGGTAAACCGGCTCGTCTTCGCTGACCGCGAAGGCGGCGCGTTCGATTTCCAAGGGATCATCCGTGCGCAGCCTTAGGGTCTGCCGCCATGCCCGGTAGTAGAGCTCGCGACCGAGACGGTGCGATCCCGGAATGCATCCGAAGGCGCCATTCTCCTCATCGGCATTGTTGAGATAGATGATGAACTTCAGTTGATGCCGGCGGTCGAAATGGAGCTTACCGTAGACCGCCTGATGATCGGGAATGTGGTCACGCGCAAAGGCCACAACCTCCATGAACCCGCTACTCGATCCAAGATATGTTTCCGTGATTTTCCGCAGCAGCTCTCCTTCAATAACCGCTCGAGAGGATTGGAACTGTTGCGGAAGTGGCGAAAGATGCTTGCCGTTCACCAGATCTCTTGAGACGGACAAATTGTCGGGGAGTGGGGTGAGACTGAATCTCGAACAGGGCCCGTATGGATTGAGATAGTTGGCGAATTCGGAAGTCGCGATCATCGCCTCGTGCCGCAAGCTATCGATTACTTCTGGCGAAACGAATTCGAGGATTCGGGCGACGCCGTAGGACTGGAGGCCTTCGCGCAATGCTTCCACTGACGCCGACGAACAGGTAAGGTCCTCAAGAGTGGTCATCCCGAGACAATCCTCTCGACATCAACTTCAGTGCGGACATAGTCGACGCAAGCTTCAACCGCTTCCGCCGTATCCCCCACGAAGGTAAGAGTGGTCTCCCGGGCGTCCGAAGTCGGATAGCAGCCGATCGAGACGGCCGGAAAAATTCGGCTTGCCTCCCTGAGGGTGCCGGCCACTTGGCTCTGTGCGCGGGGCAGGGTCAAAGCGCGGGAGCAAATGGCGCCGTGCTCGAACCTGGAAACCGCGGCAGGCCAGCGCGCCCGAACCAGGCGCGGCAAACCAGGAAGGCTGAAAACGTTTTCGGTTCGGACAACAGGGCCCTGGCTCGTGAGGATGGTTTCCGCATCCTCCGGTATGACCCGCAGCAAAGGCTGTGGTGTTTCGCTGCCGGACATCTGAGCAAACGCGGCCACGTCCGTTGGCTCATTGTAGACCGGCCTACGATCCAGCGCGATCGCCACGGCTTCGAGAGTGACATCATCCACCGTCGGCCCCAGACCTCCGACGGTAATGAGGTAGGTCACGACGGGGGCTAGATGGCGGATCAGCGCCGCAAGGGTGGGAACATCGTCCTTGACGATATGGACGCTGATGAGATCGATTCCCACCGACCGCAGCTCGTGCGCGATGAACTGCCGGTTCTCGTCCACTACAGATCCGTGGACCAGTTCGGTGCCAACAAGAATAAGGCTCGCGGTTGGTGTCACCACTTCGCCTCTCACGCTTCCACAGCTCCGCCGCGAACCTGGTAAAGCCAGTATTCGCCATCGAAGTAGCCCCATTCAGTATAGCACGGTCGCCCGTAGATAGATCCCAGCATATCCAGCCAAGCTACCAGCTCATCAGCCGGAAAGTTCGATTCCGCGGCTCCGACATCCGCTGCCTGGCCGACCAGCACCTCTTGCGTCGTTCGGTCGTATGTCAGTCGATTTGGGGCGCCGACGCCGGACGTCACCCTATTATGAGCGCCGGCTACAGATTCTATGATAAGCCTTTCTCCTGAGCCGGTACGGGCGTCGCCATCAAGGCTCACTCCGCTGGCGGCCGCAGGGACGAAGTGCTGCAATATGATCGCGCCCTCGTAGCCCTTTCGACCGTTCCGCTCCACGAATTCACGCCCTGCTGTGACGGGGTCGGACGAGAAGAGAACGGACACATATTTTCCCGCGTACGACCGGCCGGCGCAGTCTTCGCCGATGGCGCTGCTTCGGAACAGGAACGAAGGGTCAGACGCACTTGGCTGCAACGCCTGTGCGAGATCTCTGATGTAGCGTCCGAACTTCGCTGAATCCTCCTCTAGGAGCGTCCTGACGGCCTCCCAAGATAGAATGGTAAACGGAGGAACCCGGAATCCGGAACGAACGGCGCGGTGTAGGTTCGCGGCCTTGTGTCCAACGAGATCAGCCTGGCCCCAGCTGCAGCGCGGCGCTTCCAGTTCGACGTATCCCGGAACTGCCGCAAACCTCAGACGGGTGACCGTTGCTTTCGTCGCATCGACTAGGAGATCGTCCCCGTTGCAGACGGTGTCCAGCAAGCCATCCACGCCAACCACCGTAGGTACCCCGATTTCGCGGCAGAGGACGGAGGCGTGGGAAGCGACGCCGCCCTGCTGGGTGACGACGGCGGACGCTTTCCGAATCAGGGGCAACAAGTCCGGGTCCGCCGCCTCGCATACCAGGACGTCTCCGCGGTTGAACTGCATTTCGGCGCTCGCCTCCTGGCCCACGATACGCGCCGTTCCACGCGCGGAACCAGTGCAAGCGGATGTTCCGTGCAGGGTGGCTCCGCCGGGATCAACCGTCCGTCGCCACTTCAACCTTCGCATCGTTTCCGCCAATGCGTCTCCCGTGAGCACGATCTCGCCATGGTCGGTGTAAAGCACAGCGCAGCTGCGCCGCCGCTCGGCGATCTCAGGTTCGATCCGACCGACCGCCATTGCCTTCAACAGCTCCTCTGGCAGGCAACAGCGTACGTCCCATTCGGAAATGTCGAGCCGCCGGGCAAATTCGGCCATGAGCATGTCGAGGAAATAGAAGTTCCTTAGTTGCCGGTAGCGACGATGCAGCTTTACGCGGCCGATCTCGGCGTAGAGCCGGAACAACTCGCGATGGTGTTGGTCAATCCGGAGCAAATCCGGATCATGCGAACGAGTGCCACCGTGCGCTTGTTTGGACGGACCCAATTCCGGGTCGACGAGAAGGGCGGTCAGCCTCCGCAGGTAGTCGTGTTCGGTCGGCAGCGCTCGCCGTCGGAAGCCGTGATAGGAGAGCCAGCCCCACCGTTCCCGATGATGTCCTAGCGCCTCCCGGATGTCGTTCGGCAGAAACATCGCGGGCGAGTGCGTCCATCGGAGCTGGGGAGCGAGGGCCGCCGCCTGCAACGCGAGTGCTTCGAACTCCGCCTGTTCCTTCGCGATAACACTGGGTCTTTCCGGCGTTACCAGCCGCTCAAAGACGTGTGGTAGGTCCGCATCGCACACGCCGAGGCGCCTCAGGCATCCGTTCAAGTAGTCGGTGAAATGGGCGGACCCTCTATCGAGGGCCTCAGGCAACCTGGCATAGGCGTAGAGTTCCCTGTGGAGGTCATTGTGCCGACGGTACAGCTCTAGCAACGAGCCATGACTCGCTTGGCGCAGGCACGCCTCGTTCAGGTCGTCGGGAAAAGCCGCGAGGAGCGCATCCGATTGTTGCTCGATCTTCGCCAGCTGGGTAGCCAGCCAAGCCGGGTCCGAAACCGATCGATCGATCAACCAGGACGCCGTCTGTTCGGTCTCACGAGCCGAGAGATAATACCGCTCGACCCCCTCTTCGTAGACCGCGAGGACGAAGCTGTACCCAGGATAAAGCGTACGCGTCTCCGACGCGAGGCTGGCGCGCAAATAGAACGATGAGAAATGCAAATCCTGGTGCAGGTTGGTAGCGCCCAGGCACAGCTCAACACTCCCAAGCCGATTCAGCGCCCACTGCGTCTCGCGCTGAGTCCATGCGCCCGTGATCGTGCCATCAGCCACGTACAATGCCTTTTTTCACTAGGACGCTTCCACCACTTTAAACTCCTTCGCCAGCAACTCTTCCAGCTGGCCAGCACGTTTCCACGTTCGCTCGATCGCGATAAGTTCATCGTTCTTGGTGACGTAATCGGTCGCTCGAAATAGCATTATATTCAGCGGTATTGCTTCATCCGCAGAATTCTGAGTGAATATACGCCGGATTTCTCGAGCCTGAAGTCCGTTCTTTGCCGTTGACTCCAACACCCAAGCCATCCCCTGTCCCGCCCGAGCTAGATTTCTCAACGTATCCGCCATGGGAGCATCATCGATCTGGTCTAGATTGGATATATCTAGCTCTTCTATCTTCTCGCGAACAAGATGTGAGAGATATGTTCCGGCAGAATAAGCAAGATAGGGTACTGGCTTCTTGTTCTTTATGAGACTTTGATATTTCTCGGCTTCACTGTATTTGCAGACCGGTATTAGTCTGTCTTGGGCTATGCGAATCGACTTAATCCGTTCAGCGGGCACGTCGGCTGGGAATAGTATGCGCTGTTTCGGATTTTCGTAGCAGATCATAAACGGGGTGACGGCATAGGAGATAGCCTCCACGCAATCCGAGATCGTTCCAACAACGATTGTGGTATTTAATCCGAATTCGTCCTTAGGAAGTTGCCGCCGTATTACTTTTATCGCCTCAGGAACGAAAGTAGATGCCAGTGAATGGACGGTATAAATTGGCATTGAATTTGCGGGAGCAACTTGCTTGACCTGATCTCTTGTTTGGCGGATCAGTTCGACGATTTGACCGGCAGTCTTCTGAAGTTCGAGCCCGGAGGAAGTTAGCGAAAGGGTTCCGCGACGATAGCCAGCCGGCAGGGCGGCGAGCTTTTCGACCTCCGTAAGGTCGCGGTTGAAAAGCGTGGCGCCGAGCCAGCGTTCGAGATTGCGGATCCGGCGAGACAGGGAAGGTTGGGTGACTCCACGGAAGGCGGCCGCCTGGGTGAAGGTCCCCTGCCTGACCACCTCGAGAAAGTCTTCCAACCACTCGATGTCCAGGGAAAGGCGGTTTTCCTTCAAGGCCACCTCCGAATCCACCTCTGCGGTCCGCGCAGCACCCCCATAATCTGCCAGATCGGAACGGGCGCAAGCGTCGTATCATTAAGGGTAGCGCGACTAGCCATACGTTTTATGCATGCCTATTGCGATCTGCCAAATTCGGCGTATAGATAATGCGTCTGCCACACATTCGCGAATCGGAGATGGTTATGCTGTCCCTGGGTCCGACGAGCTTCGCGGCCAAGGGGGGCTGCAGCTGCAAGGTGCCCGCGCCCGTCGTGACGGCGATCCGCGCCGATGGAGCGGTCGCCGCTGTAAGCGGCGGCGGTGACGATGACGCTGCCTTTCTCCCCATCGAAGGGGTCCCGGGCCTGACCTTGGTGGCGAGTGTCGATTTCCAGACCCCCTTGGTGGACGACTGGCGCGATTCCGCGCGGATCGCGGCGACGAACGCGCTCAGCGACCTCTATGCGTCGGGCGTCGTCCCCGAGTACGCGCTGGTCTCGCTGGTGCTGCCATGGGTCCTGCCGCTTGAAGAAACCGGTGCAGAGATCATGGGCGGCATCGCGGACGCCTGTCGCGAGACGGGCCGCTGCCGCATCGTTGGTGGTCACACCATTAGTGGACCGACCGCCATCATCGGCCTCACCGTCTTCTCGGTTACGACTGACACCCGCATCAAGACCAAGGGCGGCGCTAAGCCTGGGGACCAGGTCTTCCTCACCAAGCCGCTGGGGAGCGGCATTGCGATTACTGCCTGGCAGCTGGGCCTGCTCTCCTCAGACCACTTCGAAGCCGCGTTGGCGACGGTGCGACGGTTGAATTCTGTCGGTGCAGTCCTCGGCGAAGAAGCTGGCGTGACGGCGCTGACTGATGTCACTGGTTTCGGCCTCATCGGTCACGCCAGCGAAGTCGCCAAGGCCAGCGGCGTCACCCTGACGCTCGATTATGGCAAGATGCCGATACTGCACGGCATCAGCGCGGCCGCCCGAGAGGGCGCTGTCCCAGACCTGGCTGCCAGCAACCTGCGAGACAACGAGGGCCTCGTCGACTTCCAGGGCGACTGGTCGGAACACGAACGCCTCATCGTGGCCGATCCCCAAACCAACGGCGGCCTCCTCGTCTGCGCGGACCGGACCGCGGCGGCCCGGGTCGCCGCGATCATCGCTGAGGCGGGGCTCGAGCCCTCGTTGATCGGTTCGGTCGGCGAACCGGTGACGGGCGTACTGCTGCGACTGCTGCGGTGAGGCGGTCATGACCCTAACCAACGCCTTCAACCACTCCTCCGACCGGCCCTGCGTCTATCTCGACAATCAGGCCACCGAACGCCTGCATCCCGAGGTCGCGGCGGCCATGGAGCCGTTCTGGTCGACCCACATCGGCAACGCCAGCGCGACGCACGGCTCAGGGCGCTTCGTCAGAACACAGATCGAGTCGGCAAGAAATGACATTGCGTTCGCGCTCGGCGGGGATCCAGAAGGCCTGATCTTCACCAGTGGCGCGACCGAGGGGAACAATCTTGTCGTCTCGTCACTTGCTGCACGGTCGCCGGCCCGTCTCGTCGTAAGCGCGATTGAGCATAAGTGCGTGCTCGAATCCGCAGCCCGGCTCGAACGGGCGGGCGCCGAGGTCAACCAGATTCCTGTCAACTCGGATGGAATCGTCGACCTCGAGGCCCTGGTCCGTGCTCTCGACGGGGGCGCTGACCTAGTCTCGATCATGATTGCTAATAACGAGGTTGGCGTCGTCCAGCCCGTCGCGGAAATCGCCGGCCTTTGCCGATCTAGGGGGGCCCTGATCCACGTGGACGCCGCTCAAGCGGTCGGCAGGATGCCGGTTTCGATCGAAGCTTTGAAGGCCGACTTTCTAACCGTCTCCGCACACAAGCTCGGGGGCCCCCAAGGCATCGGCGCGGTGTTGTGCAGGCCCAGCGCCATGAAATTCCTGCGGCCGTTCACCGTAGGTGGGGGGCAGGAGCGCAACCTACGATCGGGTACTCTGCCCAACGCGCTATGTGTCGGCATGGGCGTCGCCGTCAGCCGCGCGGTGCGGGACCTGGACCGCGACGCGGCCCGTATCCGCGCGCTCCGTGACGAACTGCTGGGAATCCTCGGCAGGATCGGCCCCTTTTTTACCAACGGCAGCCTCACGGAGCGGCTCTGCAACAACATCAACGGCGGTTTTGAGGGCGTAGACGCCCTTGCCCTTATGCGGGCCGCGCCGGACATCCACTTTTCGACCGGCGCAGCCTGCACCGCGGCGGGCGCTCGGGAGAGCCACGTGCTCCGTGCGCTCGGTGTTCCAGATGACCGTATCCGGTCTAGCTTCCGGCTGAGCCTCGGCTGGTCGACCACGCGTCAGGACATCCGCACCACGTGCGAACACTTCACCAGCGCGTTGGCATTCCTTGGGGGGCGAACTCTCATGAGATCAGGGGATCAATCATGAAAGCGCAGGCGCAGAGCGCCCACATTCCGACCCTGATCGAGCCGCTGGGGCCGAAGGATGTGGTGCACCAAGGCAAGCTTATTCAGGTCTACGAACAGCGCGTGCGTCTCCCGAACGGCCACGAAACCCGTTTCGAGGTAGCCAGGCGACCGCCCGGGGTGCGGGTCATCGCGACTACGGATCGGTCGGTTCTCCTGAACAAGGAATGGCGGCATGAGCACAACAGCTGGGACTACCGGCTCCCCGGAGGAAAGGTCGTCGACGACTTCGCCTCGTTCGAGGCCCTGATGTTGGAGAAGGATGAGCTCTTCGCCCTGGCGATGAGGGCGGCAGCCCGAGAACTTGAAGAAGAGACGGGAATCGTCGACTTCAAGGACCTCAGGCTCCTGCATGTCTCAAGCTGTGGTGCGACGGTGGAGTGGGACCTCTACTACTTCACGGTCACTGTGGAGTCCGAACATCTCCCGTCCCGTCCGTGCATCACCGCAGAGGGAGAGTGTGTGGTACCGGCGTTCTACGCCTTCGATACCGCCATGGAACTGTTCCGCGAAGGCTTCATTCTCGAAGACCGTTCGGCGAGCACCTTGCTCCGTTACCTCCTCGCGAGATCGGCTTGAACATGGACGCGGCACGACGGAGGGCTGAGGCGCTGACCCCGCCGAGCTGCCTCGTCATTGCAGGATCGAGCGGAACCGGAAAGACCACGCTACTAAATGCTCTGAAGGCAAGCGGCCTTGCCGACAGCGTGCTCAATTTTCCGAAGCGCTACGTAACCCGGCCTCCGCGGGACAATGACGATTTCGAGGAAAACCGCCACGTCCCTAAGTCTCGGTTCCTCACCTATGTGCGGGCCGGGCACATTCTGCTTCACTGGAGTAGAGCGATCGGGCCCGCAAGAACCGAGTGGTACGGTTTCACTCAGCCTGCGCCCTACGGATTGGCGGTGTATTCGGCGAACAACGCCCTGTTGGGCGAGGACGCCCAGGTTCATCCTCGCTCGATGTTGGATGAGGCGTTCGTCGTCTGCCTCTGGGCGCCAGATCACATTAGGGAGCGCCGGCTCATGTCCCGAAGTCCTCGAATGATGATGGATCAAGAGGAAGCGTCGCACCGCCTTCAAGATCCAGCACGCGACGTTCTCCTCCAGGCGGACTTGGTCGTGGACACGTCCTCCGGAAATGCCCACGTCTGGACCGAGGAGATCATTCGCCGACTTGAAGGTTGGGACCTCCTGGCTCAAAGAACGCGGCGGAGGATGAGCACCCCTCCCTGGCGGCTCGGATCCCAGTGTTCCACACCCAACGCGGTCCACCGCTAGACGTCATGCTGCCCATTCGAGTCTGGCAAGCGAATTAGCCCATCCCCGTGACGGGACCTCTTGCCGGTGCGTTAGTGGCCTGACCGTCCAGCTACTCCGACGCTCTGGCAGCGCGATGCGACCAGTCGCACGACGTTTCAGAGGATGGAGCAGGGAGACTCGACCGAAACGGCATCGACGTAGGACTTCTGCCACGTGACGCGACGGCCGAACCAACGGGTGAATCCGTGGTCGATTACACCGCCCAACGCTTCAAATAGCCCGATGGATTGGCTCAGCCCTGCTTCCTGGCTGCAGACTTGGCGCGCATCCGCCCGGCGAAGGCCATCACCACCGATTCCTTGTCGACGTAGATGGCCAGGAGCCGTTCGACCCGATCCTCCTCCCAGCCCAGGATGTCCGCGATCTCCGACGTAGTTGCGCCGTCGCTGCGGAGGCGGGTGGCGAAGGTTCCGCGGCAATCGTGCAGGTGCTTGTCGATGCAGGCTTTCTTCTTGGTGTCGACGACTTGGTGTTCGGCGCCGTTGACGGTCCAGGGCCGACCGCGCGTGCTGGTCAGGACTGTGGCGGGCCTCGGCGGGATGATGTCGCCCTTTTGTTCCGCAGCATAAGCGGCCATCTTCCATTGCTCGTTCTGGCGCCTCTTGATCTCGGCCAGCAGGTCGATCGTGTCGTCAAGTAGCGGAATGATCGCCTTCCTCGGCGGCTTGCGGCTTCGGCGCCGCTTTTTGCTCGGCAGCAGCACGATGGCGTTCTCGCCAACGTTGCCCCACTCGAGCCGGAGCAGGTCGCCTCGGCGGAGGCCGGTGACGCAGGCCAGTCGCACAATGAAGCCAACTTCCGGCGACGGCGCCGCTGCGACGAACCGATTGATCTCCTCGTCGGTCCAGATCTGATCGGCGCGGTCCGAGTGATAGAGCGTTCCATGGCCGATCAGGATGTTCGTGGAGATCACGCCGCGATGCCTGGCCCAGCTGAGGACCGCCGACAGCACCTGCATGGCGTAGTCCGCCTTTCGCGGCGTCTCCCGCCACTGGTCCCGCCAGGCCATCAAGTGCTGGCGCACACGCGCATCAGCGAGGACGTCCACCGGCAAGCCGCCAATCGCGAGGGGAACACTCTCGTCCTGGATCAGGTCCAGGTAGCGCGACCATTCGGCCTTGGTGCTCTCCGCGTTGCCGGTGAACTCGGGAGAGCCGCGATAGTCAACAACGAGGCCGGCGAGCACGCCTCTTGTCGGCGCCTTTTGGCGCTCGGCAACCGCGGCCTTGTAAGCGGCTGCGAATTCTGGCGTGCCAGGGTTTCCGGGCAGTCGGGGTCCACCACGCCACGCGTACCAATAGGTTCTGGCCTCTCCGCTCGCGAGCCTTGTCGTGGCCTTGAAGAGCCCCTTCGGCAGCGCCGCTCTACTGGACTTGTCGTCCGCCACGTCGCGCCTCCCACTCCTTCAAGAGGTCGCGCTCGGAAGTGGGCTCGCCTCCCTCGCTGTGGAGCGTGATCGAGCCGTCCGGCGACACTTGGACCCTTTTCGGGACGAAGCCGAGGGTGGCCAGGGCCTCGAGGAGGCGCTGCAGTTGACTGGGTGTGGCGGCGAGACGCGACAACGACTTAATCCTCAAATCTGCACTAGGTCCCGCGAGCGCCGATGATCACGACCGCGGCGCCCGGTCCCTCCATGCGGATGGTCGGAATCGTGCGAGTCATGGGCGGGTTCTTGATCCGCTCCTTCCACTCTTCGTCGCTAATGCCCCGGTCATTCCAGACCCAGCCTCTGGTGGAACGCTCGCTCATGATGGCTCGGATAAAGCCGCGCCCCTTGAGGTGCTCCACCGCGCGCCGCACTCGCAGCCGGGCGGTCTGTCCGTCGTCGTCGCATGGCACCGCTCCGCCCCGCGCGAATTCCAAGAAAAACGCCTCGAGCGTGATGGGCACGTCGGCTTCGTCCAGGAGCTTGGAGACGACAGGCAGATCTGCGTACACCTTGGCCACGCGGGGATCGAGCCACTCCAACACGTAGGAGAAGCGCCAGACCGAAGTCGCGTTATCAAGCACGAACATTGGCCGATGTCCGTGCTTGGCGACGCGATCGACGCTCAGGTCCGCAAGGTCGAGCAGCGCCGCTAACGGCCCCTCTACTGTCACCGTCATGTCGCCGGCCCCGCGCCCGTCAGTCGTAGAGCCGGGTACGGGGGCGAGCACGAGTCTGTCGACCAAGCCGCGGATGAGCTCTCGCGCGCGGACGGCCTCGCGGTCGTCGCGCTGCAAGGCCCCCTGGAGATCGTCGAGGGTAGTGCTGATGCTCTGCACTACAGTTTCAGGGTCGAGGGCGGGGCCCGCCGGGCGCGGCGCCAGCCTGTTCTGTTGCTCGAGGCGCGCCTTCTCCGCGCCCAGCTTCTCGATCTCGCCCAACATGATCTGGCTGGCGAACGAGGTCTCGCTCGAGGCGCCGAGCTGGGTCATCAGATTGGAGATGCGCTGGTCGACTTCTTTCAATCGCGTCCCATCGGCTTCGGTCCTCGCCGCGTGCTCAGCTAGCGCGCGCTCCGCCTCCTCGCGATAAGCGTTCACGCACGGACCCAAGAGGTCGGTGGTCAGCAAGTGTTCCTTGATCTTGCGGAAGACGCTTTCCTCCACCGCCTCGCGCCGTGCCCGCCGGGTGTTGTCACAAACGCCCGTCTCGGCCCGACCGGTGCAGACATACCTGCCATTGCTACTGAAGCAGGTGGAACCGCACCGGCCGCAGAAGACCTTGCCGCTGAACACGTACTCGACCTTTTTTCCCGAATAGAACGGTCGGTCGTCGTTCTCCGCGAGCCTGGCTTGGTTTCGGTCCCAAATGTCCTTGTCGACGATCACCAGTTCGGGATGCTGCGCGACGATTCGTTCCGATGCCGCGGTGAAGCGCACCTTGATCTTGCCCTTGCGTCGCTTGCGCTCGGTCTTCCGGAACTGGAACTCGCCGATGTAGATGGGATTCCGCAGGATGCCGACAGAGCCCTGGCGGCTGCCGGTTAGAGCGCCCGGTCGCCAGAGCCTCCCCTTGGGACCGGGGATACCCTCGGCGTTCAGGGCGGTGCAGATTTCGAAGGTGCTCCTGCCTGCGTCGAAGTCCAGGTGGACGCGCATCACGATGGGCCCCGTCTGAGGGTCGATCTCCCGCAGGCCGTTGATCGGCTCGCCCTTGGCGTCGAATCTGGAGACCTTGCGATAGCCGTATGGGACCGATCCGGACATGCGGCCGCTCGCCACCACAAGCTCCTGGCCGCGCTTCACCTTGAAGGCGTTCTGTTTGATGAACTGCTGGTTCTGGACGGCTTTGAAAGCCAATTCCATGTCAGTCACGACACCGCCAGCGACAGTGCAGAGCGTGATGTCCAACTCCTCCAAGTCCTTGGCGATCCGGTGCATATCGGCGGCGTCGCGGCTCGTCCGGTCGATGTCCTCCACGAGCAGGACGTCGAAGTCGCCGCGCTCCGCTGCCGCCAGCATCTGGAACAGCCCCTGGCGGCCCAATGTGGTTGTGCCGCTGCGCTCGGCGTCGCTGTACCGCCCAGCCTCAACCCACCCGTGCTTTTCGGCATAGGCGGCGCACAGGCGCTCCTGCCCCTCGATGGAGCTGTAGCTCTGCAGGGCAGAGGAGTAGCGACTGTAGAAGACTACCCGACTGCCGGGCGGCGGCATCGACATCATCGGCGTGGCCTGGCTGGCTTGCCGATCCAAACGTGACCGCCGACGCGCGGCGGCGGCAGGTCAGCCGCGGCAGTTTCTGGGACGAGAATTGCCGAGATCACTTCGAATTCGCCCGCGCCCATACGCCGGACCAACCGCTCGAAAACCGGGCGACGGCCGCCCCGCAGCGACACCGGCGTCTCGCGCTTGATGGTGACGATCCTCAATCCGGACGCGCGCGCGCTCCGGAACTCGTGGCGCAGCTCTGCACGGGAGATCTTGCGGCCATCGCCGAAATAGAGGGCTATCCGGGTCATCGGGCCGCTCCCGCCACCTCGCACCGCGCCGTCAAGCGCGCCAACGCTACGGCCAGGGGTAGCAGCACCTTGGAAACCTCATCGAGCCCCTGGCCTTGCGCCGCCTCGGCCCTGTTCCGGCGGTTCCGTTCTAGCGTCTCGACCAAGTCGTAGCCGCTGGTGTCGAGTTCATCCCTCATCACGCACCTTCCTTTCGCTGAGCCGCCGCTTGCAGCTCGTGATAAATTTCGCCATAGTGCGTCTATATGCACTATCCGTTGGAAGCGACACGGATAGTACACTCAGAAGCGAATCGCAAGGGGGCTCAAGCTCGTGGACGTGCGTGTGCGATTCAGGGAGGGGCAGTTCACCCCGTCAGAAGCGGCGGCCATCACGGGCCTATCGCTAAATCTTCAGCGCGACTGGCGAAGCCAGGGCCTCCTTCGGGCGCGCGAGGGCGGCCGCGCGAGCTTTTCGCCACGGGAATTGGCCGAGATCAGGGTGATGGTGAAACTCCGCGGCCTTGGCCTGCCGCTGCCTGCCAGCCGGACGATCGCCGAGGAGGCCGCCCCTGGCGTCGTTTTCGCCGCCCTCGCAAATCATCGCGATACGGCACTAGAGGTTGAAGCTCCTCCCGAACTCGCGAGCGCTTACCTTCAGGCGCTGGAGGCCGAGACTGACGCTGGTTACCTTCTCACCCTATCGGACCTGCCGGCCGTCGAAGGGCTCTACCGGCACGCCCTTATTGAGAATGGCGGATGTTTCCTGCTCCGCGCCCTCGGGGACGACGTCATGAGCGAGGACGTCGAAGCCGCCGGACTAATCAATCTCTGGGCTGTTGCTCGGGCCATCGTGGAGGCTGCGCCGAGGCCTCTATTCACGGTCGTGGTACCGGCCAGCTTCCGTGCACGGGAGCCGATCGAGACGTTCAGGCGGCCGAGCTAGCTTCGGGAGGCCCGTGAGATGGTGCGGGCAGGGGGCGTCTCGGGCGCTAGCGTGCCGTGCCATTTGGGTCGCGGCTAGACGTCGGCACGGCCCTCATGAATGCGAGGCGCCGGCCCTCCTCAAGAAGCATTCGCGCGGCCGCTAAAGACGCGTCTCGTGTGGGCCATCGATCTTGAATGTACCTGGTGGCGGCGGAAACGACAGATTGGCGCCGGGCCCCGGCGCCAGCCAGTTGCGCAGGCCAGCAAGGGGCACGAGCACAGGTTCGAAGGCCAATTTGCCCTGCGCGTCGACTCCATGCCGCTTCACCAAGACAGCCAGGCCGGTGGGGCCATCGCGGAGATTTCCGTCCCAGGCGCAACCGATCAAGACCCAAGGCGCCGAGAACCTCACGTCGTAATAGTCACCCCAATTGGTGGTACGCTGCTGCAGCATCCGGAACGAACTCGCGACGATCACGCCCCGCTGGACGCGGCTCGGATCGGTGTCCTCAAGGTACCGCTTATCGCCTTCTCGGCCCGCGCGGCCCCATGTGACGGCCGAGCAGGTGGGCCGCCCAGAGTCGTCAACACGGATCAGGCGGGCGGCGTCGCCACGCTCGACGGTGTGCGGCCCCCAGGGCTTGTCTGTCTCGAACCCCTTGCCGAAATGGGGACGAAGCTCCCGGAAAACGGGAGAGGAGTTGGCGTCAACGGTGATGAACTGCAGCATTGGGATTAACTCTTAATTTGAAGCGCCTCGGCCAAGCTGGACGCCGGCTCATTTGAGATGGGAGTGCTGCCGGTTCAGCGAACGACCTTCAGGCTCTTGGGACTGATCAGCGACGCACGCTTTCCATGCGCTCCCATGCGCAGCGCATAGCCGCGTTCCACCAGATCCGCAGCCTCTTCGAGTGTTCGAACGTAGGTCGCCGACGAAGCCAGATTCCGCTCCTTAGCCGAGAGACTTGGCGCCGCTAGCTCATAGCCGCGCGATCCGCGCCACGGTTCCTCACTCGCGCCCTGCCGTGGGTGTTTCCGCAAAATCCTAGTCAACTCTGTTCAACTCCTTACTGTCGCCAAGCCGTCATGGCGCGTCTCCACTGACAAATCCCCTGGAGGACGCGAGGGCCTCTTCGAATGCTTCCCGGTTGGCGACCACGACCGGCTTCTCGGCCGGTGAGTCGCCATCGACATCGAGGCGTAACCTCTTCTTCAGGTAGTAAAGAAGGGCTTTGCGAACGGGCAGCACGGCGCGGCGGTCCGGCATGTCGTACTCCCAGGCCACGGCGTCCTGCTGGTCCGGCGACAGGGCGGGGTTTGGCTCGAGTACGACCTCGAAGGTGGTCTGCCAGTCGCCGTCCTGGCTCGGCCCAACGCCTGGCGGGCCGATAGCCCGAAGACCCCTCCAGCGCGACAGGATGAAATCCTTGAAGTCACCGTCCAGGTGGCAATAGCCGCGCACGTGCCAGCGCAGGCCGTCCGAACCGAAGGCGTGCGGGGTGATCCTTCGCCACAAGGCCTTAGGCCGCTGGACGCTCATCGACTGGTAATGGGCCTCTACTGACTTCCGCTCGCGCATTACAGCAAGAAGTGAACGGAACAGCATCGGATCCACCCGACGGTATGGCACCGGCATGGCCTGGGCGTGGGGCGGGACACCGATCCACGTTTCGTTTGCGCTGATCATCCCCTCCGCCACGGCCTGGAGCTGCGCCAGGTAGCGATCGGGGTTTGGCGTCAGGAACTGAGGTTTGAACTCAGGCGACGCGACGTAGCGCTTGGCGCTGGAATCATACAGCAGGTTCGCCGGCGCAAGCCTCTGGTAGAGGCTGAGATCGTTGGACGCTTGCGGCGTCGAGACGCCGAATCTGTCGGTGATGTCCGACCGGTTCACGCCCCCCTCCCAAAAGGCCCGGAACTCGATGAACTCAAGGCGCTGCTCGGCGCCCCATCGCATCTTCGCGCCGCTCGATCGCTGGTCCATGCGCCCTCGATGAGAAAAGAAACTTGACGGGTCATGTTTGTAGACCCATATGGAAACTATTCCCACCGCCCGCCGAGGTCAAGCCCTGGCGGTCCAGACCCGAAAGGCGAACCTCGATGTCCGATATTCAAGTCACTTGCATCAACAAGCAGCCGCGCGACAACCCGCATGAGGGGATCACCCACCTGGGCGGCGCCGGCTGGAAGTGGACGCGCGCGCAAGTCGTCGCTTCGATCCGGTCCAAGACCAACACCTTCTTCACGCGCGTGAACGGAAAGCGCGCCGACGTGGGCGTGATTGACGGGCCCAACGGCCCAGATGTCCGCACCTACGCGGACGGGGTCTGGAACGACAACCTGCTCGCCTTGCCGGAGTGCGCGTAGCTGGTCCGCGCTGAGCGGATTTCACGCGGCGCTCTTCATCACACCGATTTCTGCTGCTTGAGCTTAGGAGGCCTAAATGTCCTCGACCTTGATCATCACTGCCGTCGCGGCCGTACTGGCCTGCATTTTCAGCCTCATCGCGCTCGTCCGGCGCGACCGCGCGAACGCGTCTGGTTCCGAGCAGTCGGCAAGACTGGCTGCGCTCGATCAGACGTTGACGGGCATCCTCGCCGGAATCCGCGACGAAGGCCGGCTCATGCGAGAGGAGGTGAGGGGCGCTCTCGCCGCCCATCAGCAAGGCCTTGAGACGCGTCTCTCCAGCTTCGGGCAGGGGCAGAACGAGCAACTCGGCGCGATGCGCTCCGAGGCGGCCGACGGTCGCGCCAAGCTGGAGGAGGCGTTGAAGAGCTCCAGCGAGGCGTTCGCCCACACCCAGGTCACGCGCCTCGGCGAGACCAATCAGGCGATGAAGGACCTGGCCGAGCGATTGGAGAAGGGTCAGGTCGACGCCCGCGAGCTGCAGCGCCAGGCGCTGGAGGCGGTCGCCACCAAGATCGAGCAGCTGACTGAGGCGAACGGCAAGAAGCAGGAGGCCATCCGTGAGGCCCTGACGTTGAGCCTCGAGCAGCTGCGCAAGGAGAACGAGGCCAAGCTCGAGCAGATGCGGGCGACCGTCGATGAGAAACTGCAGGGCACGCTCGAGCAGCGCTTGGGCGAGTCCTTCAAGCTGGTCAGCGACAGGCTGGAGATGGTGCACAAGGGCCTCGGCGAGATGCAGACCCTGGCCAGTGGTGTGGGCGATCTGAAGCGCGTCCTGACCAACGTGAAGTCGCGTGGGGGCTGGGGCGAGGTTCAGCTCGGCATGCTGTTGGAGGACATGCTGACGCCCGAGCAGTTCGAGAAAAACGTCCGGATCCAGCCGGACTCTGGCGAGATGGTGGAGTTCGCCGTCCGCTTGCCGGGCAAGGGCGACGGCGAGCCGGTGTATCTGCCGATCGACGCCAAGTTCCCGCATGAGGACTATGAGCGGCTGCTGGCGGCACAGGAGACGGGCTCAATCGAGGAGGTGGACAAGGCCGGCGCGGCGCTCGAGCGGGCGGTGAGGGCGCAGGCCAAGTCGGTCTCGGAAAAATACGTCCACCCGCCGCATTCGACGGACTTCGCCATTGTCTACCTGCCGACGGAGGGCCTCTACGCCGAGATCATCCGGCGTCCGGGCCTGTGCTCCGAGCTCCAGTCGCAGCAACGCGTCATGCTGACAGGCCCCACCACACTGGCGGCCGTTCTGAACAGCCTGCAGATGGGCTTTCGCACCCTGGCCATCGAAAAGCGTTCGAGCGAGGTGTGGCAGGTGCTGAGCGCGGCCAAGGCCGAGTTCATGCGCTACGGCGGCGTCTGGGACAAGCTCGGCAAGCAACTTCAGACAGTGCAGAATACCGTTGAGGAGGCGGGCCGCCGCACGCGGGCTGTGGAGCGTAGGCTCCGCGATGTGGAGACCACGGACTTGCCTGGCGGTGTGGACCCGCTCGTCGGCCTTCCTTCGGCGGACTCCGCGTTGGAGTCTGTCCGACTCGATGGCAGCGCGACTGCACTCCTCGTCGATGAACCGGTCTAGCTACAAACTAAAGTTGAGAAGCCAGGTGAGCTTGGTTCATTCTAGCGCGAGCCAGGAGGGCGGGTGATGGCGCGACTCGAGGAGGTCAGGAACGGCGCGTCGGTGAGGGGCATCGCCTCTGCACAGTCGGCACAGGTCTTGTCCGTGGACTGGATCGGCGATCAGGCGATCAGCGTCGTCTACCGCGATCACAACGGTGTTGTCGCCGAAGCGGTTCTCTACCGAGACGACGAGCATCGCCTCGAAGTCGAACAGAGCGGAAGGCCGTGGTCGTTCGATGCCGACGGCGCCCTGTTGCGGCTGGTGACAGAGGCCAATCGTATCAAGCTGGCCCACTTTTTCGACCCCTATCTGGCGATCCACACCAGTCTGATCGATCCATTGCCGCATCAGATTTCGGCGGTCTACGGCGAAATGTTGCCGCGGCAACCGCTCCGCTTCCTCCTCGCCGACGATCCTGGCGCCGGCAAGACGATCATGGCCGGGCTGCTGATGAAGGAGTTGATCGCCCGCAGCGACCTTGAGCGTTGCCTTGTCGTGGCGCCGGGCAGTCTCGTCGAGCAATGGCAAGATGAACTCGGACAGAAGTTCAATCTCGAATTCGACATCCTCAGCCGAGATATGATCGAGACGTCGCGTTCGGGAAATCCGTTCAGCGACCGCGACCGGCTGATCGTCCGTCTCGACGTTCTTGCACGCAATGAAGAGCTGCAGGAAAAGCTCATGAGCGCGCGAGAATGGGACCTAGTTGTTTGCGACGAAGCACATCGCATGTCAGCAACCTATTTCGGCGGAGAGGTCAAGTACACAAGACGTTATCAGGTCGGGCAGAAGCTCGGACAAGTCTGTCGACATCTGTTGCTCATGTCGGCAACACCACACAATGGCAAAGAAGAAGATTTCCAGCTCTTTATGGCGCTTCTCGACGGCGACCGCTTCGAGGGGCGGTTCCGCGATGGCGTCCACTACGCCGACACCGAAGACATGATGCGGCGGCTCACGAAGGAGGAACTGCTCAAGTTCGACGGCAGGCCCCTGTTTCCCGAGCGCCGTGCACGCACGGTCAAATATCAGCTCTCGGAGGGGGAGGCCGCGCTCTACACCGCAGTGACCGAATATGTGCGTACCGAGATGAACCGCGTTCAGCGGTTTGCCGAGAGCGACGGCAAGAAGCGCAACAACGTCGGCTTCGCCCTGCAAATACTCCAGCGGCGTCTCGCCTCCTCGCCGGCGGCGATCCACCAGTCGCTGAAGCGCCGCCGCGAGCGGCTGGAGAACGAGCTGGGAGAAGCGCGCCTTGCCGCAAAGGGGCGGCGGCCAGGATTCGATGAACCGGCGTTCAACCCCGACATCCTAGGAAACATTGAGGAATACGGGCAGGAGGAGATCGACGAGCTCGAGGATCTGATCTCGACAGGGGCTACGACGGCCGAAACGGTCGAGCAGCTCGCCATGGAGGTCGAGACGCTGAAGCGGCTCGAGTCGATGGCGCTAGGCGTCCTGCGTTCCGGCGTCGATACGAAGTGGACTCAGCTCAATCGCATCCTCGACGACGATCTCATGATCGACTCCGCCGGCAATCGCCGGAAACTGATTATCTTCACCGAGCCCAAGGACACGCTCAACTATCTCGTGGGCAAGGTGCGCGCTCGCCTTGGCAACCCTGAGGCTGTGGACGCGATACACGGTGGCGTGTCGCGCGAGGAGCGCCGAAAGATCATCGAGCGGTTCATGCAGGACAAGGACCTGCTCGTGCTCGTCGCAAACGATGCCGCCGGCGAGGGTGTGAACCTTCAGCGCGGACACCTGATGGTCAACTACGACCTGCCGTGGAACCCAAACAAGATCGAGCAGCGGTTCGGCCGTATCCACCGCATCGGCCAGACCGAGGTTTGCCATCTATGGAACCTCGTGGCCGCCGACACCCGCGAGGGGGAGGTCTATGCGCGCCTGTTGGAGAAGTTAGAGGCTGCGCGTGAGGCGTTGGGCGGTCGTGTCTACGACGTACTCGGCGAGCTGTTCGAGGGGACAGCGCTGAAGGACCTTCTCTTCCAGGCAATCCAGTATGGGGAGCGGGAGGACGTTAGGGCGCGCTTGTTCCAGCAGGTCGATGGCGCCGTCGATCACGCGCACCTGTTGGAATTGCTTCGCCGGAGGGCGTTGACGAACGACACCATGCCTGAGGCCAGGGTCGAAGAGTTGCGGCTCGAGATGGAACGCGCCGACGCGCTGCGCCTTCAGCCGCATCACATCCAGAGCTTCTTCGCGGAGGCCTTCCAGCATCTCGGAGGCCGCCTCAAGCGCCGCGAAGAAGGGCGCTGGGAGATAACTCATGTTCCGGTTCGTGTCCGGGAGCGCGATCGTCAGATCGGAACGGGTGCGCCAATCCAGAAACAGTACGAGCGGATCTGCTTCGAGAAGGGCAGGATCAACCAACAGCCCGTCGCCGCCTTCATCTGCCCGGGCCACCCGCTTCTGGAGGCCGTGATCAGCCTGATCCGGGAGCAGTACGAGCAGATCATGCGCCAGGGCGCGATACTGGTCGACGACACGGACTCCGGCGATGCGCTGTCGGCGATCTTCCTGCTGGAGCACACCGTCCAGGATGGTCGGGCCACAAGCTCTGGCAAGCCGCACGTCATTTCGCAGCGGCTGCAGTTCACGGCCATCGACAAGGCGGGTCACACGACCAATGCCGGCATCGCGCCGCACCTCAATCTCCGCCCCGCCAAGGCGGAGGAGATCGATGCCGCGCGCGAGCTCCTTGATGAAAGCTGGCTGACGACCGAGTTGGAGCAGTCAGCTGTCCGGTTTGCGACGGTCGAACTTGCCCAGGCTCATGTCGCCGAGGTCAAGGCCCGACGCCTGCCCGAAATCGACAAGGTCGAACAAGAAGTTCGCGCCCGGCTCAAGAAGGAGATCAACTATTGGGACTCGCGCGCCTTCGAATTGAAGGAAGAGGAGAAGGCCGGCAAGAGAACGCGCCTCAACTGGCAGAACGCTCAGCGCCGTGCGGAAGAACTAGCGGAGCGTCAGAAGCGGCGCATAGATCAGCTCGCGCGCGAGCGTTTCATCTCCTCACAACCGCCGAGGGTCCGTGGGGGCATGGTGGTAATCCCGCGTGGCCTGTTGGAAGCGCGCCAGCCTTCGGCCGTACCGAACCAATTCGCAGAGGACCCCGCAGCGAGACGGATCATCGAACTCGCTGCGATGGAAGCCGTCATGGCCGCCGAGCTCGCGCTTGGGCACAAGCCGGTCGATGTCTCTGATCAGAAGATCGGCTACGATATCGCGTCCCACAATTCGAAGTCTGGACACCTGCGATTTATCGAGGTGAAGGGCCGCATCGACGGCGCCAGTTCCGTCATGGTCACCCGCCAGGAAGTGATCACCTCGCTGCACGAGCCGGAGAAATTCATCCTGGCGATCGTCTCCGTCGCCGGTGGCTTCGCGCGTGAGCCGCGCTACGTCCGCGGCCCCCTGGTCGAACGAGAGCCATCCTTTCTTGAAACCGCAATCCAGTTCGACCTGGCGGGGCTGCTTGAGCGCGCAGAGTCGCCGCAATGAGAAGCGCAAAAGGGGCTGATCATGGCTGATCCATGGATCGGCTATCGGGCCAGCCTCAAGAGGCGGCTTTCGGTGGTGTCGAGATGAGCGGCGCACGTCAGCCGGCTCCGGTAGGAGCGCCGCAACCGGAATACTTTCAGTCGATCAGGGAACGCGCGTCCAAGCGCTGGGACCAGCTTGAGGCGGACCCGGAGCTTGCCGGTCCGTGGCACCAGCTGTTCAAGCAGGTGCAGAGCCCGCGCCATGTTCTCTCTGAGCTGCTCCAGAACGCCGACGACGCCGGCGCCAGCGAAGCGCGTGTGTCGATCGAGAACGATCGCTTCGTGTTCGAGCACAACGGCGAGGACTTCATCGAGGCTCATTTCGCGTCGATCTGCCGCTTCGGTTATTCGAACAAGCGAGCGCTCCACACGATCGGATTTCGCGGGATTGGCTTCAAGAGCACGTTCAGCTTGGGGGATCGGGTCGAGCTGTTCACGCCTACCCTGGCGGTAGCATTCGAACGCGCTCGCTTCACGGAGCCGCTCTGGATCGAGGGTACGCACCTGACGTCCGGTTTGACACGGGTCGAGGTGGCGATCGCGAACCCTTTGCTGCGCCGGGAGCTCGAGAAGAACCTTGACGAATGGCTGAAGAGCCCAGTCTCGCTGCTCTTCTTTAGAAAGCTTCGCCGCCTCCAGTTTGGCGATGATGCAGTGCACTGGCAGAGCCTCGGTCCCGGCCCCATCGCCCAGAGCGAATGGATGGCGTTGGACCAGAAGGCGGAAGATCCCTTCCTGCTGGTCCGGTCGGAAGAGGAGGCCTTTCCGGCCGACTCGCTCGATGAAATCCGCAAGGAGCGCATGCTGGGTGCTGAGGACAGCGGCGATTTTCCACCGTGCCGGGTTGAGATCGTCCTGGGCGCCAAGGGAAGGCTCTACGTGGTGCTGCCCACCGGGGTCGAAACACCACTTCCTTTTGCCTGCAATGCCCCATTCATCCAGGACCCCGCGCGTCTCAAGATCAAAGATCCGGAGACGTCGCCAACAAACCGCTGGCTCCTGAAGCGCGCCGGCGAGCTTGCCGCGAGCGCGATGTCGGAGTGGCTCGAACAGACGAAGACCAGCCCACGAGACCGCGCTGACGCCTATGGACTGCTACCCGACGTAGACCGTGAGGTCAGTTCGCTCGAAGGGTCTTGCGCCGCGATTGTTGAGCTTGCGTTTGAGGACGCCGTCGGTGATCGGCCGATCGTGCTCACTGAAGAAGGTGAGCTCGTCACCGCCAAGGGCGCCGTTGTCGTTCCGCAGCAGATTTTCGACATCTGGCCAGCTGACCAGGCGATGGCCTTGCTCGACGCCGGGGCACGGCTGGCGCTGTGTCAGCACGTGTCGGTTAGAGACCGGAACAAGCTCGTTCGCTGGAATCTGGTTGAGGAATTCTCGAAGGCCGATCTCCTTCAGAGGCTGCGCACCAACCATCTCCCTCGGCCGTCGACCTGGCGTCATTTGCTGAACCTGTGGTCCTACATCGCGCCCGAGGTGACGAGCTGGCAATGCCAAGACGCCGACCGGCTGCGAATTGTGCCCGTCCAGGGCAAAGAGGTCCTCTACTCGGCGTCCGAGGTGGTGCGGCTTGGCGAGAAGAAGCTGCTGCAGTCGGAGGAAGATTGGGTATTCCTCGCCGGCCATCTGATCGTCCTGAATCAGAATTGGCCCCGCTTCCTCGCCGAGCAGAGGCGCGACAAGACCGAGGGCGCCGGCGGTCGGAACGACCCCGTCCAGGCTGCCTTCGCTGTGCTCGAAGAGGTCGGCTTGGACGACACGAGCGACGTCAATGCCGTGATCGAGCGAGTTGCCGCGGACTATTTCGGCTCGGCCCAGCCTAAGTTGACCGAATGCGTCCAGCTCGCCCAGATCGCAGCCAAGCTTGGCGCCGCCATCGGAGACTCCTTCCGGTATGTTTGCGCCGACTTGAAGCTCCGACCAATCGCCAAGGCGATCCTGTTCGACGAAGACGGTGCGCTCGAGGATTTGCTGCCGCAGGCGGTTCAGCAGACGCAGCTCCTGCACGCCGACTATGTAACGGACTTCAAGTCCTGCTCGCGGGAGGATTGGCTGCGATGGGTGTCTTCCGGTCGCTCTGGACTCCAGACGTTTGTGCCTCTGATCTCGAAGCGGGGCAGCATTTACGGGCGGCAGCGGGTCACGACGGAGGCGCAGGCGCGGGGGCTGCGTGGGTCGGTCTACTATCCCTACGTCACGGACAGTTTCGTCATCGACGATTGGGACTTCTCAGCCGATTACTGGAAGCATTGGGAGGCGGTGTCGAAGACCGACCCGCGGATATGGGCGAGGGTTGCCGCGCGGATTCTGCAACAGCGCGACAGCTACTGGGCGCGGGCGTCGAGCGCGCGCCTGTCGCAGGTCGCGACCACGGGATCGACACGATCCATCACTTCGGAGCCCTTGCTGGCGGATTGGCTGCTGAAACTAAGGGGCAAGCCTTGTCTTCCGGACACACGCGACGTGATTCAGCTTCCGACGGACCTGCTGCGCAGAACGCCCGGAACGGAATCTCTGATCGACATCGAGCCTTTCGTGCATGGGCTGCTCGACCGGGATACGACGCGCCCGCTGCTCGACCTGCTCGGCGTCCGCAGCACGCCGAGCGGACCCGGTCGTCTGCTCGACCGACTCCGCGCCTTGGCGAAATCCGAAAAGGCTCCGGCGCATGAGGTCGAGAAATGGTATCGCCGCCTCGACCAGATGCTTGACGGTTGCTCCACAGGGGACGCCCAGAACATCAAGGATGCCTTCAAGACCGAGAAGCTGATCCTCGCGCAGGACGGCACATGGCTGATGGCGGGCGGCGTGTTCCTCGCCGGCGACGAAGAGGACGTTCCCGGAGCCGCGGTAATCCGGGCCTCGGTGCTCGATCTCAGCATGTGGCGGCGCATCGGTGTCGCCGAACGTCCATCTGCTGACTTGGCGCTGCAATGGCTAGGGACACTGCCCTCGGGAAAGGCCCTCTCGACGGATGACGCCCGCCGCGTCCGGACCTTGCTAGTCCGATATCCGACCCGCATCTGGGAGGAGCGCGGTCATTGGGTGAACCTGTTGGGCGAATGGGTTCCCGTCGACACGCTCGCCTACGCGCTGAGCATGCAGACCCTGTTCCGGTGGAGTCACCTGCACGACTGGGTCAAACGCAAGGCCGCAGACCTTCAGCGACTGCCGGCGGAAATCGTGCAAACGCCGCCGTTCTCGGCGCTGCCAGCACTGTCGGACCTCGTTGAAGAGAGGTTCAGCCAACCGTCGTTGCTCGCCGGCCCGGAAGGCCGGAGCCCTTGGCTGACAACGTTCGGGACTCAGCTTGGACGGATCGAGCTTGCTGATCCTGCCGAATCCGAGCGTGTGCAGGCTCTCGCGACCGCGATCACGCGGACAAGCTGGGTTACGGCGCCCAAACTGGAGGTCATTCCCTATCTCGACGGTGTCCCGGCCGGCACGGCGCGGCTCACGGACGTCCTGTGGCTCGATGGCAAGCTGTTCGTCGGCCCGTTGTCGAAGGCCAAGCTTGCCAAGCGCGTGCCTGAGGAGATTGGGAAGAGCCTGAGCGCGGAAATTCGGGCTGCGCTGGCGTACGCGTTCGAGAGGTCGCCGGAGGATATCAAGGCCTATCTCGAGGAGAACTTCACGCTCGGTCCGGAGCCCGCCGCCGCCACCGCCGTGACCGATGCGCAAGTCGATAACACCGACAATATAGCCGAATTAGCCCCCCCCGCGCACGGTCTGCGCCAGAGTGAAGATGAGGACGTCGGCGTGGTCGAAGCCGAGCCACCCGGGAATGTGCTGGACGTGTTCGAAGCGGATGAACCATCAGAGGCGGCCAATCCCGATTCGGAACCGGAGGCGCTGGCTAGCGAACTGATTGACTCTGAGGTCATCACCAAGCCTCGAGCTGCTCCGAAGCCGGCGCGGCCGAGCGTCATGGCGCGCTTCGCCCTCGCCCTGGGCTACAAGGCCGATGGCGACGACCGGTTCTTCCATTCCGACGGGAGTTGGATCGCCCGCGTCGCAGGTGCAAAATTTCCTTGGGAACGCCGCTCATCGAACGGCGAGGTCCTGCGTCACTATTCTCCGAGGGAGCATTGCCTGGAGCGCGAGCCGCTCCAGATCGAAGCAGATGTCTGGGGCCTGCTCGACCAGAGGCCAGACGTCTACTCGTTCATTCTCCTCAGTCCCGAAGGTGAGCCCGCCGAGATGACGGGAAGCCACCTGCGCGAGCTTCGCGAAGGCGGCGAGATCACCCTTCACCCCGCGACGTACAGGCTGGTCTATGACCTCAACGAATAACATCAAGAAGAAGCTCATCGAAGTCGCGATCCCTCTCGAAGCGATCAATGCGGCGTCCGCACGGGAGAAGTCGATCCGGCACGGGCATCCGTCCACTCTGCACCTGTGGTGGGCGCGGCGTCCGCTAGCGGCGTGTCGCGCCGTCCTGTTTGCCCAGCTCGTTGATGACCCTTCAAGTGATCCAGACAGGTTCCCCACGCCGGAGGCCGTTGAGGTCGAACGAAAGCGGCTTTTCGATATCATCGAAGAGCTGGTGAAATGGGAGAACTCGACCAACGAAGAGGTGCTGGAGCGCGCGCGAGCTGAAATCCGCAAGAGCTGCGATGGCAAGCTACCGGCGATCTACGATCCGTTCTCCGGTGGCGGTTCGATCCCGCTCGAAGCGCAACGCTTAGGCCTACCCGCCTACGGCTCAGACCTGAACCCGGTCGCGGTCATGATTGGGAAGGCGATGATCGAAATCCCGCCGCTCTTCACGGACAAGCCGCCTGTTCATCCGGGGGCCAAGGATCGAACCTTCTACCGGAACGCGGGAGGGCTGGCGGAGGACGTGAAGTACTATGGCGCATGGATGCGTCAGAAGGCGTGGGAGCGCATCGGGAAACTCTACCCCCAGGTGGACCTGCCAAAAAAGTACGGGGGCGGTAAGGCAACGGTGATCGCGTGGATCTGGGTACGCACGGTGCCCAGCCCCGACCCTGCCTTTTCCAACGTGCAAGTGCCGATCGCGTCCAGCTTCCTACTGAGCTCTAGGCCAGGAAAGGAAGCATGGATCGAGCCCGTCGTCGACAAGGCGGCGAAGACCATAAGCTATCGAATCCGGACTGGCGGGACCAAGGCAGAGATCGCAGCAGCGAAGGAGGGTACCAAAGCCGGCCGTGGGGCCAACTTCCGCTGCATTCTTTCAGATACGGCGATCACCATGGCTCATGTGAGAGCTGCATCGCATGGCGGCTTGGGGCAGGCGCTAGCCGCAATTGTGGCCGAGGGAAATAGGGAACGCATCTACGTGGAACCGACACAGGACCACGTTGACATCGCTACTTCAGCAAAACCCTCCTGGCGGCCCGAAATGTTGTTGTCACCGGATCGGCGAGCATTCACACCGCCAGACTATGGCATGAAGACGTTCGGCGATCTGTTCACGGATCGCCAACTTGTAGCATTGAATACATTTAGCGAGCTTGTGCATGAGGCACGAATTGAGATCGAGAAAGACGCTCGCGAGGCTGGCCTCTCCGATGATCTCCGTCCGCTTCGTGATGGTGGCCAGGGAGCTAGCGCATATTCTGAAGCTGTAAGCGTGTATTTAGCGATGGCCGTCAATAAGGTCGCCGATCGAAACTCAACTATTGCGACCTGGGATTCCAGCCCGTCTAAACTACAATTGAGAAACACTTTCGCTCGCCAAGCTATTCCAATGACGTGGGATTTCGGTGAGGGGAATGTTTTTGGGGCTTCGTCAGGAGCATGGACCCCAAGTATTGAATGGATCGCACTCGCCATTTCGGCATTACCTTCATCTGTTGCCGGATCTATTACCCAGGAAAACGCATCGGTTCAGACTATTTCTCAAGGAAAGGTAATTTCAACGGATCCTCCATACTATGATAACATAGGATATGCGGATCTGTCGGATTTTCTTTTCGTGTGGATGAAAAGAAGCCTAAAGGAAATCTATCCGGATCTTTTCGCGTTACTGGCGACGCCCAAATCAGATGAGCTCGTCGCGACTCCATATCGCCACGGTAATAAGGAAGCGGCGGAAGCTTTCTTCCTTAACGGCATGACAAGCGCCATTTCCAAAATGGTCTTGCAATCTTCTGAATTCTACCCTGCCGCTATATACTATGCGTTCAAGCAGAGTGAGATCGATCAAGAAGGAATCAGCTCGACCGGATGGGCAACTTTTCTTCGGGCAGTCTTTGAGGCGGGGTACTCGGTCGTGCGGACCTGGCCACTGCGCACCGAGCTCGCCAATCGTATGCGAGCAGCTGGTTCCAATGCGCTCGCCAACTCTGTGATCCTCGTCTGCCGCAAGAAGGAAGCTTCTGCCGAGGTTATCACTCGCGCGGAGTTCATCCGTGATTTGAAGCGTGAACTCCCCCCGGCCATCGCCGAGCTTCAAGCGGCAAACATCGCTCCAGCTGATATGCCACAATCGGCGATCGGCCCCGGCATGGGAGTCTTCTCGCGATATGAGGCGGTACTGGAGTCGGGCGACCACCCGATGAGCGTGAAGACCGCGCTCCAGCTCATCAACCGGGAACTCGATGAGTACCTGGGCGGCATCCAGGGAGAGTTTGATGCCGACACCCGCTTTGCGATTACTTGGTTCGAGCAGAATGGGTTGAAGGCTGGTGATTACGGCACAGCGAACAATATCGCCACGGCGCGCGGAATTTCAGTGGAGAGCGCTAAGCATGCAGGGATTGTCCATAGTGCAGCCGGTCGGGTGCGCATTCTGTCACGCGATGAGTTAGACGACGATTGGGAACCGGGAAGTGATCGTCACCTGACTGTCTGGGAGTGCCTCCAATATCTGGTCCGGCAGCACGAGAAGGACGGCACATCGCACGGCACCGCCGTCCTGCTGAAGAAGATAGAGACAAGAGCCGAAGCCGTGAAGGATCTCGCCTACTGCCTCTATGATATCAGCGCCAATAAACGGAAGGATGCGAAAGAAGCGACCGCTTACAACGCATTGATCGCCGACTGGACGGAGCTTACACGTCAGGCAGCGACAATCCATGACACAGGCGGCGATCGGCAGATCCGATTAGATCTCTGAGGAGGAGCGTCGTGGCCAAGAGTACGCGTCAGTATGTCTTCGAGGGAATGGAGCTGCTCCCAGCGGCACTCATTCCCTTCGTCGAAAAGAGGCTCGAAAGCTCACTCAAAGGACACTGGCAAGTCCAGGTCCTGGAGAAACTTCCGAACTTGCGTCCTAACAGCGACGGCGCTGTTGGCTGGGATCAGGCCGCGTTGCTCAACGCGATGGATCGGTTCTGGAATGATGCGTTCAGGACCGTGCTCGGCCGCGCGGAACGATCGCTGGTGAATGAGCTGGGCGATGTCCGCAACAAGCTCTCGCACAATGAGACCTTCACCTATGACGACGCTGAACGCGCGCTCGACTCGATGCGTCGTCTGATGGAAGCGATCAGCGCGGGTGAGACTGCCGAGCAGCTCTCCAAGATGCGCGACACGATCCTGCGCACAAAGTTCACCGAACTTCAGCGCAATGAGGAACGCCGCAAGACTCAGCGCTTGGAGATCTCGGTCGAGACCGTGGCCGGCCTGCTCCCCTGGCGGGACGTGGTCGAGCCACACCAGGACGTGGCCACCGGCGAGTTCCAGCAGGCCGAGTTCGCGGCAGATCTCGCCAAGGTGCATTCGGGCAGTGCGCCTGCCGACTATCGCGATGCGCGGCAGTTCTTCAGCCGCACCTATCTAACCGAGGGCTTGAGTGCGCTTCTCATCGGCGCCGCCAAGCGACTCTCCGGCAGTGGCGGCGACCCCGTGGTCGAGCTGCAGACCAATTTCGGAGGCGGCAAGACCCACTCGATGCTCGCCCTCTATCACATGGCGGGCTCCGCGCCGGTCCAGGACCTGCCCGGACTGGACCAGTTGCTCGAAAAACATGGGCTCAGTGTGCCCCAGCGCATCAATCGCGCTGTACTCGTCGGCACCTCCCGGGGGCCACAGGATGTCCTCAACGCCGAGGGCGGCCGCAAAATTCGCACGACCTGGGGCGAACTGGCCTGGCAGCTTGGCGGGGCCGAGGCCTTCGACATGATCGCCGAGAACGATGCCAGCGGAATTGCGCCGGGCTCCGCCATGCTCGAAGCGATCTTCAACAAATACGCACCGTGCCTGATCCTGATCGACGAATGGGTCGCTTATCTGCGCCAGATCTACCGGGTCGAAGGACTACCGTCGGGCTCGTTCGATGCGAACCTGTCGTTCGTCCAGTCGCTCACTGAGGCGGTAAAAGCCAGCCCGAAGACGCTGCTGGTCGCCTCCTTGCCGGCGTCCCAGATCGAAGTTGGTGGCGAAGGCGGCCAGGAGGCGCTGGTCCGCCTCAAACAGACCTTCAGCCGGGTCGAGTCCTCATGGCGACCGGCGAGCCAGGAAGAGAGCTATGAGATCGTCCGGCGGCGGTTGTTCAAGGAGATTCCCGGCGACAAGTTCCATCACCGTGACAACACGCTGAAGCAGTTCGCCAAGCTCTATCGCGAAAACGCCAACGACTTCCCGCAGGGCTGTGCGGACGAGGATTACAGGCGCAAGCTGGAGAAGGCTTATCCGATCCATCCCGAGCTGTTTGATCAGCTCTATACGACCTGGGGATCGCTTGAGAAATTCCAGCGTACGCGCGGCGTGCTGCGCTTGATGGCGCAGGCCATTCACGAGCTCTGGATGAACGGCGATCCCTCGGTGATGATCATGCCGGGCAGTGTTGCGGTCAGCTCACCGCGTGTAGAGCCGGAGTTGCTGCACTATCTCGACGTGAGTTGGCAGTCGATCATCGCCGGCGATGTCGATGGCCTGACGTCGACGCCCTACAAGATCGACCAGGCGGCGCCAAACCTGAACCGCTACTCGGCGACCAGACGGGTCGCCCGCGCGATCTTCATGGGGACGGCGCCGACCCACCAGCAGCAGAACACGGGGCTCGACGACAAGCAGATCAATCTCGGCGTGGTGCAGCCCGGCGAGCGCCCGGCGATCTTCGGCGATGCCCTTCGGCGCCTGACCAACCAAGCCAAGTTCATGCACGCCGACCTCGGTCGCTACTGGTATTCAATGTCGGCCAGCCTCAACCGGATCGCGGCCGACCGTGCGGCCCAGATCGAGAGTGCGCTCGTCCTGATGACGATCGACGGTGAGCTGAGCAAGTATGTGAACAGTCTGGCGGATCGGGGGCATTTCGACGCCGTGCAGGTTGCGCCCGCGTCGTCGGCCGAAGTCCCCGATGAATCTGGCGGCGTGCGGGCCGTGGTGCTGGGCGTCGCCCATCCCCACAACGGGCGCGACGGCTCTGAGGCGCTGGCCGAGGCCAAAGACATCCTGATGCAGCGCGCCAGCACGCCGCGCGTCTATCGCAATATGCTGGTCTTCATCGCCGCGGACGCCCGCCACCTCGACAACCTGAAAGACGCCGTGCGTTCGGCGTTGGCCTGGGGCGAGATCGTTCGCGACACCGACCGCCTGAACCTCACCCAGAGCGACAGCGCACTTGCCAAGGCGAAGCTGGCCGAAGCGAACGAGACGATGAGGACGCGCCTCAAAGAGGCTTGGTGCTACCTCCATTATCCTGCGCAGGAGAGCGCGCAGGCCGACGTGGAGTGGGTGTCTGGCAAGATTCCCGCGCAGGATGGGCTTCTGGCGAGGGCGAGCAAGAAGCTCGTGGCCGAAGAAGGCTTGCTCACAGAACTCGGGCCGACGCGCCTCGATCGCGATCTCAAGAAATACATCTGGAATGGCAAGCCGCACCTGTCGCTGAAGGATCTGCGAGAGTACCTCAATCGTTACATCTACCTGCCGCGACTGAAGAATCAGGAAGTCCTGATCAGAGCCGTGCAGGCGGCCGTGAGCGGCATGTTGCCCGGCCCCTTCGCCTATGCCGAGCGATGGGACGAGAAATCGGACACCTACCTGGGGTTGGCAATCGAGAAAGCCCCCAATGCCGCCGTGGTCATCGATAGCGATAGCCTGATCGTGAAGCTCGATGTGGCCGAAGCGCACCGCCCGCCGCCGGCGCAACCTGGGCCGACCGGTGACCAGGGAGAGAAGGGCGAAGGAGCGTCTGGTGTCGGTGAGCAGCCAACTGAAGGCACGCCTGTCACACCCCCGACCGAGAAAAGGCCGACCCGCTTCATCGGAACGGTGATGATCTCGGCGGAACGGCCCGCGAAGGACATCCATCAGATTGTCGAGGCGATCGTCGAGCAACTCACGACGCTGCCGGGCGCCGAGGTGAAGCTCAGGCTCGAGATCGAGGCGGAGGTTCCCACAGGTCTCGAGCGTGCAAAGGTGCGAACACTCATCGAAAACGCCAACACCCTCGGGTTCATCGAGAAGTCGATCGAATAGACCGTGGCGGCGCCGTCGACCGAATGGACAGAACCGGCCGATAAACGTGGTCTCGATCCGCTTGGCCTCCAAACCAGCGGGATCAACCTCTATCAGGACCTCCTGCCGGGCATCAGCAACGTCACTCTGCGACTTCGGCCCTACGGGCTCTATGCCTGGCTGACCGCGGCCTATGCCAAGCGATCTGGCGGAAACACCGATGCCACAGTGTGGCGGAGATGGGTTCGCCGCGCGGAGGCGCTCCACGCACTCGCGGCCGCGGACGCGGGCGATGAAATCGGCGTCGCTGGCGTGGATTGGGCCGGCGGTCGGCTTCATGCCGCCAAGGGCGACGATCTCATAGACTTCGCGGCGGCCACCGAAACGTCGGGGAGCAGCCTCTACCTTCAACAGCGCATGGGGGTCTACGGCGGCGCCTACGCCACTCAGATGCTCGAGTTGGGCCTACTCGGACAGGCCGAGGATGAGCGAAACCAAATCTGGGTGCCAACACCGCACCTGGGCCTGCCGTTGGCTGCTGCATTCGCTGAGAGCATCGGCCACCAGCGCGAGGAATTCATTCTGGCCGCCATCGAAAGCGCCGTCGTCCGACGGTCGGATCTGGCCACGCTTCACGGCATCCTGCCGTCGCGCATCGACCCTGACTCCTCAGAGGCTTCGATCTACCTCAACGCGCTCTTTGGCTTCCATGACGCTCCGGGGCAGCAGGATGCGGTGCGATGCAGGACGCTTCAACTCCTGCTGATGGTAGCCGAAAGGATCGGCGACAAGCCATCCGCCGACCAGGTGAGGTGGGAGCTCTTCGGTGCCGCTCCGGCGTCGTTTGGCGATGCGTTGGAGCCCGAGCGCCTGCAGTGGGAAGCCTATCAGGCTCACGATCTGCTGCAGCTTGCCTTCGCCGTCCTTCTTAGACTCTCAACCGAAGCCCTTCGGGGAGGCGAGGGGCTGACGTTCCGTGAGCTCGTCGCTGTCTCAACCGAGCGCGCGATCGCGTCATTGCCTGGCAGAGAGAATACGCCCTGGTCGAGGTTCGTGGCCGACCTTGGTGTCGATGATCCCTCTGCGCTGGCCTCGCCCCTCACACGCCTACCGGTGGTCGGTCTTCCCCAACAAGCCGTTGCATCGGCAATCACCTTGATTGGCGCTGTCGAGAACCGAGTCCGTGCGCGACCTGACCTCCAGCACGCGATCCAGAACCTGTTTCCGAAGACTGATCCAAGAGTGTTCAACCGCTCGATCAACAGCGAGCTTTCGTTCTTGGCGGAGCGCGCAGAGGACAGCTTGAGCGAGGTGATCGGCGAGCTGCTCGCGGAGCGGGTCATCAGACGTCACTCGCAAGTCGCGATGGTGAAGTTCGCACGCCAAAGAGATTACACGTTCCTCTTCGAGGCGGACGATGGACGTCTGAGATATCGGGCCAGCTACGGTCCGGTTCTGACGACGCCCAGGCTTGGGCCTGCAATCACCTTCCTCGAAGACTTGCGACTCCTTGGCGGCGCCGGGCTGACGGCCCGCGGCTCAGACTTGCTCAGTGAGCTCTCATGAAGCTCTACGATTGCTTTACCCGAAAGCTGACGCCGCGCGGTTTTCACAGCACGATTGTCACAACCTTTGGGGTCGAGTTCACAGCGTTCGAGCAGGTGCTGGCGCCCCAATTTTTCGGTGCGGGGGCGGGCAACATCGTGCTTTTGGCCGACTCCGGCATGGTCTCCCTCGCTCTTGCAGACGGCGGGGCGTTACCCGCCAAAGCCGGGGAGGACTATGTCGTCCACACGCCACCGCATGGGTCCGGGGTCTTCCACCCAAAGATCGTTTTTCAGGTCGGGCGTGACGGCGCTCGAATTGTTGTCGGCTCGGCCAATGCGACATCCGCTGGGATCGCCGGAAACCGGGAGGTGGTGACGGAGGTCGAGTGCACCGGCGCGCCAAGCCCTGAGCGTGCGTTCGCGGTTGCGGTCTGGAATTATCTGGCTGATTTGGTCGAGGAGGAGCAGGGGCCAGTCAGGGACGCCTTCACCTGGCTGGAGGCACGAACGCCGTGGTTGGCTGACGCCCAGGACGTCCCACCAGAGCGGAGCTGGACACTAGCGGACGGAAGCAAGCTCGCTTTCATCGCCAATGAGGCCCGGCAAGAGCTGTCAATCATCGATCGTTTTGCTTTCGAAGTTGACGATACCCGCATCGACCAACTGGTGGTGATCAGCCCCTACTGGGACGATGGCCTCTTGGCCCTTCGCGCACTTATCCAAACCCTCAAGCCCGGCCACACGGTCGTGCTGATCCAAACAGGCCGGCAACGGTTCCCGGTGGAAGCACTTGGAGATCTGGATGTCGAAGTGAAGGAGTTGGTTCCTGGTGAGGCTTCGCCCGCCGAGCGGTTCAGCCACGCGAAGCTCGTGATCGCGACGGGAGGCGGGTTCGATCACGTCCTTTCGGGGAGCGCCAACTGCACTATCGCAGCAATGGGCCTTCCGGGCCGAAAGGGCCAAAACGCTGAGGCGTGCCTGTACAGGCGGGTCCCAGAAGGGACAGTTGTCTCGGATCTGAAGCTCGACAAGGCTCTCTCCGGTCCGGCTTTGGCCGCTTCCGATATTCCGCCACTGGCAGTCGAGGCGCCATTGCCCCTGGAGGACCCTGCCGCGAGATCGCCCGGCTCGTTCGAGATGGAATTCAATCGACTGACTTGGCGGCCAGCGACGGGACTCGACCCTATGAACGTCACGATCGAATTGCTGAAGGAACCCGAACTGGAGCCGGTCGGCCGCATCGCTCCCACCGCTTGGCGAGCTTCGGATGGCTCTCTGACATCGACCATCGATGGTGCGGGGGAGGGAGCCAAGTTTGCCCGCGCGTCGGGCCCGAACGGGAATTCCGGAGTTGCAATCATTGCGCACAAAGAAGGTCTGCGTTTGCGGCGTCGGGAAAGGAACGCCCTGAGCGTCGACCGGGTGACGAGTGCGCTGCCGGAAATTGGCGCTCTGGACATGAGGCTCCTCAGTCTCCTCGACCTGCTCGAACGCGCCGACAAAGAGGAGCAGACTGCACTCGCAATTCCGCGTCGGCTGGGACCCAAAGGGCGCTCGTCTGCAGAGGCCGAGCTGCCTGTCCAACTTGGCTACGAAGCCTTCTTGAGAGTCCGAACGCCGCCACCGGAAGGACAGGGGCATGGTGGTGTCGGAGCACGGAATGCTCTTGCCGGCAGCAGCGTCGATGTCATGCGAAGCTTCTTGAGCGACCTTGTTTCCGGCGGTGAACGTCCCTCGTACGAGGATCTTCTCGAGGAAGATCAAGTTCGCGAGGGGAACGAAGCTGGCGTCGCGAACGGCGGCGCGCCGACTCGGCGTTCTCCAGCTGGCGCGTCAGCAAATAGGGCCGAGAGCCACCGCTCGCGGGTCATCTTCGACGCTCACCAAATCGAGAAGGCCGTCGCCGATTATCGCAAGACCGTCCTGGCTCAGGCCGGGGCCGGCGCCATTGGGGCCAACCATGTGTTCCGCCTCAGGCTTTGGTTGCTCCTTCTCCTGGGACATCGGGATCGCCTCGCCTGTGATGAAACTGAGACCGGCTGGCCCCGCCTCATTGTCCGCGTGCTTGCCGCCTTCTTTGTTGGTCAGGACGCGCCGATCAAGAAGCTGGCCATCGATCCGCGATATCAAGAGTTGCCCATCGACATGATTGAAGCGTGGGTCACCGTCTTGTTTGCTCTTGATGAGCTCACTGCGGCGATGGCTCTCCTGCCCGACGACTCCAAATTCGCTCCGCACGTCGAACGTCTTGGCAAGGATGTCCGAAGCCTGATCGGCATCACCGAAGCTGATCTGGCCTCCGCAGCCGCGGATGACGCCAGGAGGGTGCTTGATCAGTTGCTCGAGCTGGCACCTGGTGATTAAAATCGTCTAGGTGCGGTCAGGATGTGAGTTGTATCCTAAGTCCCTGAAATTCATCATTTAACGTCAGCTTCCCAAGCTGAATGTCGGGGGTTCGATTCCCCCCGCCCGCTCCAATCAGACTATAGGTGGCCCGCCCGGCGGGAGTCGGCGCGCGCGGGCGTTCGGCCTTGCGGATCGGGGACCGCGGATGTCGCAGGGGCTGGAGCCATGACGGACAGCGAGTTTCGCGGGCGCGTCGCGGTCATGCCGCTGTTCTACGGCCGCAGCGAGGTGGCCGCCGGCTGCCTGCAATCCTTGAAGCGCGCCCGCGCGCGCAGGCCCTTCGACGTCTTCGCCATCGAGAATCCCAGCCGGCATTCCGGCCCCGCCCGCGAGCTGATCCGGCAGGCGATCGCCGCGGGCGATGTCGCGGGCGCCTACTTTCCGGAACGCAACGCCGTGTTCAATTCGATGCTGTGCGCCCTGCACGACGACCTGTTCGCCATCAGGGACAACTACGACTACATCGTGCTGTCCGACGGCGATATCGAGGCGCCGGAATCCTTCATCGACGAGCAGATCGAGCTGCTCGGCCAGTATCCGAACATCGCCAGCGTCGCGCTCAGGCTGGACATCACCAGCTGGCGGCCGGAAGCCAAGGCGTTCGACGCGGCCGTGCAGTACGCGGCGGCCGTGCTGAAGGCGGAGCGTGACGGGCGCCCGTACGTGGAATACGGCAGCGGCCTGTGGATGCGCATGTTCAGGGCGCATGAATTGTACGCCGCCCTGGGGTGCTTCGTGCGCAACGGGATCCGGTTCCGCGACAGCCAGATCGACCGGTACTTCCAGATCTACGGCATGATCCCCAGCTGCACCATGCGGGCCCGCGGCCACGACCTGAGGCGGGGGCAACTGTTCCTGTCCGAGCCCGCCGGCGGCGCCGCCGAAACCCTTTCGCCCGCGTGGGACGCCCCGTTCCAGAGCACCTGGAACAACGACATCCAGCCGGGCGGGGTCGTGGAGTGGCCGGACCGCGTGGTCCCCGTCGCCGCCGACAGCCCGTCCCTGGCGGTCCCGTCATCGCCGGAGGAGCCTGCCGAGTTCGCCGACGCGCCCGCGCTCCGCGACGCCCGCACGGAGGCGTTCCAGACCGGGGTGGTGGTGACCGACCTCGATCCGGGCGCGGCCTACGGCGGCGTCGTGCTGACGCTCAGCCGGCAGATGAAGCGGATGTTCCTGTCCGGCGACGGCGCCTACGTCGTCATCCCGGTGGCGATCGCCGCGCAGATGCGGACGCCCGCGCCGATGCTGCGTTCGCTGGTCTGGGCCGCCCAGGAGGGCCACTGCTCGGCCAGGCAGGTCCAAAGGATCATGTCGGCCGCCGCCCGCCTGTCCGCCGAAACCGGAGAGCTGATCATCGAGACGGTCGATTGGCCGAGGACCGGCGTGGACGTCGCGCGCGCCACCGGCCGCCTGGAACGGGCGGCACTGCTGCGCAGCCTCGGACTGCCCGCCAGGTTGCGGATGCGCCGGGCGCGCGAGGCGGCCGCCTCGGCCCGCCCCTCGCTGCCGGATCTGGCCGAACTGATGCTGGCGGGCGCGCGCGAGGGCTGGACGCTGTCGCGGATCGAGCGGCCGCGCGGCCGGCGCGATCGGGTCCGCTATGTCCTGTCGCGCGCCGCCCCGGCGTCATGGCGCGATCGCCTGATGTCCTTGATCAGGCGCGGCTGAAGGCCCGGACGCGAGCCCGGCGCCCGTCGGTTCTCAATGCGCCGGCGCGCTGATGCTGATGAAGCTCGCGGTCGGCTTCTGGTCGGCGCCGGGCTGGGTGAGGGCGGTGATGTCCTCGCCGGGCGCCAGGTCGCCGACGCCGGCGCTGGTCATCCGCGTCGTGGGCGTGTTCTCCGGCACGACGATGTGCTGGGTGGCGCCCTGGCCGTAGTCCACATCGATCTCGCGTCCGGCCTTGGTGGTGCTCACCGACTTCACGTGGCCGTTGGTCATCACCAGCCCGGCGTTGTTCATCGGCGCGTGCACGTTCGGTCCGTTGTCCATCAGGTGGACTTCGGTCGAGGTGCCGGAGGACCCGTCGGGGTTGGTCTGGTTGGCCGTGCCGAGGTAGGCGCCGGGGGCGATGTCCTCGACCCGCGCGCTCTCCCGTTTGAGGATGCGGGTCTGCGGCGTCAGCGCCACGTGCACGGGGCCGGTGGCGGTCGCGATCACCACCTCGCCGTCGGCCACCGAGCTGACCTTTCCGGTGACGCGCTGGCCCTGGGGCCCTTGCTGGGCGGCGGCGGTCGAGGCCAGGCCAAGGGCGATGATCAGGCTGGCGAGAGAGGAAGCGCGCATGGTGTCTCCGTCCTGGACGAGGCGCCCTCGCGAGCGCCCGTGTGCATGACGGCGAAAGCCCGCGCCGGCCAACATCAGGTCCGCCGCGAAGCCGTCCTGGATCCTCTTAGCACGTTCCGACGATCCAGGATGGCGCCGTTGAGCAGGATCAAGGCGGCGCCCGCCAGGCTCGCCGACAAGCCTCCCGACACGGCCCTGCGACCAGTCGGCTCGTCGACCGGAGGGCCAGGGAGAACTTGTTCATGTCGCCGCCGCTTGTCGATCTCCGTGTCCATCACCGGCCCAAGGGCCTGTCGGACCACATCGCCCTGGGCTTCACCAAGGCGCTGCGCTTCTGCGCGGACACCTTTTTCGCCAGGCGCTACGGCCACAGGGCCATCGTGCTGGAGACCGTGGCGGCGGTGCCCGGCATGGTCGGCGCCACCGTCAATCACCTGACCTGCCTGCGCCGGATGTGCGACGACAAGGGCTGGATCCGCACCCTGATGGAAGAGGCGGAGAACGAGCGCATGCACCTGATGACCTTCATCGAGATCGCCCAGCCGACCCTGTTCGAACGGTTCGTGGTGCTGGCGGTCCAGTGGGTCTTCTACGTGGCCTTCTTCCTGCTCTACCTGGCGAGCGCCAGGACCGCCCACCGGATCGTCGGCTACTTCGAGGAGGAGGCGATGATCAGCTATACCCATTACCTGGCCGAGATCGACGAGGGGCGCTCGCCCAACGTGCCCGCGCCGACCATCGCGAAGCACTACTGGGGCCTGTCGGACGACGCGACGCTGCGCGACGTGGTCGTGGTGGTGCGCGCGGACGAGGCCCACCACCGCGACGTCAACCACGACTTCGCCAACCAGCTGGCGGGCCGCCGCCCGGCCGCGAAGTTCTCCGAATATCCCCGCCATGCCGCCGAGGTCGGCCGGGCCGCTTGACAGGCCTTGCGCGGCCGGCCCCCGTCCGGCACGCGGGTTTCCGATGCGGCGCTCCGAGCTCCAGCCATGAACCGCGACCGCCCCCCGGCCCGCCCTCCGGGACCGCGGCTCGAGCCGGCGCTCGAGCGATGGCTGATGGCGGGCGCCGGCCGCGCCGAGCCTTGCCAGCGTCGCATCGACACCTCGATCTCCTGGGTCTTCCTCTATCCGGAGTTCGCCCTGAAGCTGAAGAGGCCGGTGGACTTCGGCTTCGTCGATTTCACGACGCTGGAGAAGCGCCGCTGGGCGGCGGAGCGGGAACTGGAGTTCAACAGGCCCAGCGCACCGGACATCTATCGGGCCGTGCGCTCGGTGGTCCGCACGGCCGAGGGCGATTTCGCGTTGGGCGGCGAGGGCGAGGTGATCGACTGGGCGCTGGAGATGCGCCGCTTCGACGAGACCGCCGTGCTCTCGGAGCGGCCCGAGCTGGTGGTCGGCGACTTCGCCGAGGCGCTGGGCCGGCGGATCGCGCAGATGCATGCCCGCGCGCCGCCCGGCTCGAAGGGCGGAGGCGCGCAGGGCCTCCGGGACGTCGCCGTTTCCAACGCCCGGCAGCTGCGCCAGCTGGGCGAGGACCTCGACGCGGCCCAGGTCGAGCGCCTCCTCACCGCCACCGACAAGGCGATCGAGGCCCACGCCGGCCTGCTGGACGCGCGGCTGCGCGCGGGGTTCGTGCGGCGCTGCCACGGCGACCTGCACCTGGGCAACATCCTGGTGGAGAACGGCCGCGCCACGCCCTTCGACTGCATCGAATTCAACGACGCCTTGAGCGAGATCGACGTCCTGTACGACCTGGCGTTCCTGCTGATGGACCTGGGCTTCCGCGGCAAGGAGGACGGCGCGAGCCGCGCCCTGAACGGCTGGCTCGACGAGGCCGCGCGCAGCTTCGGGCCGGATCTCTGGGGCGGGCTCGCCGTGCTGCCCCTGTTCCAGGCGATTCGGGCGGCGGTGCGCGCCCACGTCTGCGGCCACGCCGGCGACGCCGCCGCCGCGAGGCGCTATCTCGACCTGGCGGAGGGCCTGCTGGAACCTGCCCGGCCGATGCTGCTCGCCGTCGGCGGCCTCTCGGGATCGGGCAAGTCGACCCTGGCGCGGGTGCTGGCGCCGCTGCTGCGCCCGTTCCCCGGCGCGGTGGTCCTGAGGTCGGACGAGATCCGCAAGCGGCTCTGGGGCAAGGGGCCGCGCGATCCCTTGCCGCGCCGCGCCTACACCGAGCGGGCCAGCCGCGAGGTCTATGCGGCCATGCTCCGCGTCGCCGAGCTGTGCCTGCGGGCGGACTGGCCCGTGGTGCTCGATGCGGTCTTCCTGCGAGCCGACCAGCGTCAGGCCGCGGAGAACCTGGCCGGCGGGCTGCAGCTGTCCTTCGCCGGAACCTGGCTCGAGGCGCCGGCCGAAGTGCTGGAACGCCGTCTCGCGGGGCGATCCGGCGATGCCTCGGACGCCGACGCCCGCGTGCTGCGCGGCCAGCTCCGGCAAGATCCAGGTCCGATCGGCTGGACCCGCGAAGGCGCGGCCGAGCCGCAAGCCCTGGCCCGGGCGCTGTCCGGGCGAGTCGCCTGAGGCCCGGACGCGAAACCTCAGGCGGCGCTCCTACGGCGCCGTGTCGCCGCCTGCCGGCACGGTGAAGCGGAAGACCGCGCCTCCGGCGGCGGCGTTGTCCGCCCAGATGCGGCCTCCGTGGGCCTCGACGATGGTCCTGCACAGCGAAAGCCCGACCCCCATGCCCGTGGCCTTGGTGGTGACGAAGGGCTGGAACAGCTTCTCCCGAACCGCCGGCGAGATCCCAGGCCCCGTGTCCGACACGGAGATCTCCACCATGCCCTCGGCCGAAGGCTCCGTCGCGATCACGATCTCGCGCCGGGGAAAGCCGGCCGTCGCTTCGACGGCGTTGCGGACCAGGTTCACGATCACCTGCTGCACCTGAACCTTGTCGATCACCGCGTCGGGCGCATCCGGCGAGAACCGGTGGCTGAAGCTCACGCCTTCGCTGCGGACCGCGACCTGAGCCAGGGCGCTGGCAGCCTCGATCACCGGCGCGAGGGCCTCGAATTGCTGGCTTGCTTTGTCCTTCTTCACGAAGTCCCTGAGGCGGCGGATCACGTCCGCCACGCGCGCGACCTGGTCGGCGGCCCGGTCGCACCCGTCCGCCGCCCGGACGAGATCGCCCGCGTCGATCAGCCGGCGAATCCCGTGAACGTAGTTGCCGATCGCCGAGAGCGGCTGGTTGAGCTCGTGGGCGAAGGCCGACGCCATCTGGCCCATGTCGTTGAGACGCGAGACGTGCAGCAGCTCCGCCTGCAGCTGGTCCATCCTCTCGCGCAGCAGCATCTGGTCGGTGATGTCCCTGACGATCTTGGAAGCGCCCACGACCTGTCCGTGGTCGTCGTGGATTGGCGAGACCGAAATCGAGACCCGGATGTCCCGCCCGTCCTGGCGCCGCCGCACGGTCTCGTGGTGATCGATGCGCTCGCCGCGCTTCAACCTCGCCACGATCATGTCTTCCTCGGCTAGGCGGTCGGGCGGAAACAGCAAGCCGATGTGGCGCCCGACGATCTCGTCGGCGGCGTAGCCGAAGGTCTGTTCGGCCGCCCGGTTCCAGCTGGTGACCACGCCATCGAGCGTCTTGCCGACGATGGCGTCGTGCGAGCTCATCACGATGCTGGCCAGCCGCTCGCGATCCTCATCGCCGCGCCGCGCTTCGGTGACCTCCTTGAGCTGGTGGACGATCCAGAGCACTTGGCCCTGATCTGCGAGAACCGGGGTGTTGGCGCCGATCCAGTAGCGCGCCTGCGCGGCGCCGATGGAGGAAGGGATGTCCCATCTCTGGACCCCGGTGGTCTGGGCCCTGCCTGTCGCCAGGGTCTGATCGAGGGATGCCGACAGCTGGCGCGCAAAGTCCGCGTTGCGGGCGCCCGGATAGATTTCGAGCAGACGACGGCCGACCGTCTGGTCGCGCTCGGCTGTCAGGGCGGAAAGAAAGGCCCTGTTCGCCGAAACGATCACCAGATCCGGCGAAAGAACAACGCAAAGATCAGGCAAGGCTTCGAAGAGCCGCTCGAAATCCAGATCTTGCCGCCCGGTCATCGCCGCCATCCACCGACGGCCAGGATAATCCGAGGCCGAGGTCATGTCTTGGCCTGGATTTGATCCCGCGCACGACCGTCTGCCACGGACCGATGTCCTGGGGGCGGCCCCGGTCCGGTCTGCGGACGCGGCGGGGCTTTCGCCCCGCCATGACGGTCAGCCGATGCTGACCCGGTCTTCGATGGTGCGAACGCCGGGGGCGGCCCAGACGGCGCTTTCGATGAGATCGCGTTCGTTCCAGGTCTTGACCTTGCCCGTCAGGGTCACCTTGCCGCCGTCGACATCGACATGGACCTTGGCCGCCTCGATGTCGGCGTGACGCTCCAGCGCGGTCTGGATCCGCATCTTCACGTCGGACGGCGAGACACGGGGCCGCAGGCTGATGTTGTTCACCACGCCGACGATGCCGCCCAGCTTGTGCATGGCCTCGTCGGCGGCGCGCCGCTGGAATTCCCAGTCGACCTGCCCGCTGAGGACGACCAGGCCGTGCGAAACCTCGACCTGCACCGCGCCCTTGGGGATCGAGACGTTCCAGTCGAGCACGTCGAGCGCTCGCCGGGCCAGGACTTCGTCGCCGTCCGCCACGCCCAGCCGGACCTCGAGCATCTGCACGATGGCCCTGACGCCCTTCACGCGGCGTGCGGCGGTTTCGGCCGCGATCTTCTGGGAGTAGGTGGGCACGTTGCCCGAGAGTGTCACGATGCCGTTCTCGACGGTGACTCCGATGTCGGCCGCGTCAACGCTGGGCTCCCAGTCCAGCTCCTTCAGGACGTCGTCACGCAGTTGCTTGTCGGTCATCGCCGGTCTCCTCATCAAGACCGCCTCGGCGGCCTCTTGAGACGCATAGGCCCTTCCTCCGTCGACGCTTTGCGCGGGATCAACCCGGCGCGCCCGGGAAGTTGATCCGGCTCAAGGCGCGGTTCGGCGCCCAGGTCTTTCGTCGCGGGCGAAGGAGCCAGGTCATGATTGCAAGGACGATCCTGTCCCCCGACGTCCTGGCGGGGGTCGTGCACGCGATGGACCACGCCCGGCTGCTCTGCGTCTACATGGGCGTGGCCGCCGCCGCGGGCCTCCACCTCGCGCTCCAAGCTTCCAGCCGCCGGCCTTTGGCGGCGGAGCGCCGGCCATGAGCATCCGCGACGGCTGGGACATCGCCGGCATCGTCTTCGACTTCCTGGCCCACCTGCCCAGAACCGTTCGTCCGGAGATCGTCTCTTCGGTGCTGCGCTACGCCACCGAGGCCACGTCCCAGGGAGAGGTGGCCAACCTGCGCAAGCTCGGCGCCGAGCTGACCCAGGACCCCGGTCCGCGGCTGTTCGCGTCGCTGCTTCGGATCGTCACCACCCTCGACTATGTGCTCGCCCGGTCCGCCGCGACCATCGGATCGGTCCGTCCCCGGCTGGAGGACCTGATCCGCGACGCGGCGCCGGAGGAGGCGCGCGTGTTCCAGCGCCGCCTCCTGCAGCTGCCCTTGCGAGAGCGGCACATCGCCCAGGCCTCCGACGAGTGGTCGAAACTGCGGGCGACCTTCCTGTCGAGCGCGAACCTGCGGCAGGTCGAGGAGTGGTGCGCCAGCGAATTCGAGCGCCGGATTCTGGCGCCCGCGACCCATCTGACTGGAGCCGCCCCATGATCAAGCCCCTGAGAACCGAGTTCATCATCGCCGACGGGGCCCGGGCCAGATGGGTCCGGCGTTCGGACGAGGCCGACGACTTCGTGACAGTCAGGGAGCTGTTCGCCTCTGAGCCGCAGCGGAGCCATCCCGAGGGCGTGGTCTTCGAAGGCCACAGCGGCCAGCGGTTCAACGTCGAGGCGCGGGACACCGTCAGCAGCCAGCGCCGCCTCCGCTTCGCCGAAGACCTCGCGCGCGAGATCAACGCCGAGGCCCAGGCCGGCCGCCTGGAGCGCCTGGCCGTGATCGCGCCGCCGCGGATGCTCAGCGCGATCCGCCAGCGGCTTGGTCCCAGCGCCGCCGCCATGCTGGCGCGGACCCTCGGCAAGGACCTGACCAAGACGCCCGACCATGAGCTCGGCGGATGGCTGCGCCGGCTGGAGCGGGGCTGATCCCGCCCGCCGGTCGCCGTGGTTCCGCAGGGAAATTGCGGCCGACAATTGCGCTGGGTCAAGGCGCAGCCGGCGCGACCGAAGTTCAGTGAACCCTCAGCCAATCGGAGGATTGCTATGACCGCTTCCGCCCAAGTTCCCGTCAAACAAGGCGCCCCGGTTCCGACGCGGCACTTCCCCCACGTCTTCGGATCGCTGCAGCGCGAGATCGATCGTCTGTTCGACGATTTCTCGCCCGCCTTCACGCCCACCCGCACCATGGCCGAAATCAAGGCCAAGATGGACCTGGCCGAGACCCCGGCCGGCCTGGAGCTCACCGTCGAGCTGCCGGGGCTCGAGGAAAAGGACATCGACGTCTCGGTGGCGGACGGGGTCCTCACCGTCAGCGGCGAGAAGAAGTTCGAGAGCGAGCAGAAGGACAAGAACTACCGCTTCGTCGAGCGGGGCTACGGCTCGTTCTCGCGCTCGATCCGGCTGCCGGAGTCGGTGAAGACCGACGACATCAAGGCCAGCATGTCCAAGGGCGTGCTGAAGGTGACCATCCCCACCCCGGCCAAGGCCCAGGCCAAGAAGATCGAAGTGAAGCCTGCGGCCTGAGCCGTCGGCTGGGGGCGCTCCCCCGTCGCCCCAAAACGCGAGGAGCGCCCCCTTTTTCCCTCTCGCCCCGTCGAGGAAGACCATGGCCGCGCCGCATTTCATCCGATGGTTCCAGGACATCCGCGCGGAGGACGTCCCCTCCGTCGGCGGCAAGACGGCCTCGCTGGGCGAGCTCTATTCCTCGCTCGCATCCGAGGGGGTGAAGACCCCCGACGGTTTCGCCATCACCGCCGACGCCTACCGCGAGGCGCTGACCGCCGCGGGCGCATGGGCGCCCCTGCACCGGCTGCTGGACGGCCTCGGTAAGACGGACGTCGACCTTCTGGCCGCTCGCGCGGCCGAGGCGCGCCGGATCGTCTACGACGCCACCGACCAGCCCGTCCTGCGCCAGGCGATCGTCCAGGCCTATCGCGAGCTCAAGCGTCGTTGCGGCCGTGACTTCTCCGTCGCCGTGCGCAGCTCCGCCACGGCGGAGGACCTGCCCAACGCCAGCTTCGCCGGCCAGCACGACAGTTTCCTGAACATCGCCGGAGAGGCGCAGGTGTTCGAGGCCTGCCGCCGCTGCTTCGCCTCGATCTTCACCGAGCGGGCCATCGGCTATCGGATCGACAACGGCTTCGACCACTTCAAGGTCGCACTCTCGGTCGCGGTGATGAAGATGATCAGGTCCGACCTCGGGGCCAGCGGCGTCATCTTCACCCTGGATACCGAAAGCGGCTTCCGCCAAGTGGTGTTCATCACCGCCGGCTACGGGCTGGGCGAGAACATCGTCCAGGGGCGCATCGATCCCGACGAGTTCTATGTGCACAAGCCCACCTACCGGAAAGGCTTCCGGGCGGTGCTGCGCCGGAGCCTGGGCGGCAAGCAGCTGCGGATGACCTATGGGGCGCGCGGCAAGGGTCGCGACGTCACCTGCAATCGTCCGACCTCGCGGGCGGAGCGCTCGCGCTTCTGCATCTCCGACAAGGAGGCCCTCGCACTGGCGGGCTACGCCATCGCCATCGAGGACCACTATTCCGCCAAGGCCGGCCGGCCCACGCCCATGGACATCGAATGGGCCAAGGACGGCGTCGACGGCCAGCTCTACATCGTCCAGGCGCGCCCGGAGACGGTGGCGTCCCGCCGGGCGGCGGCCAGCTTCGAGACCTACAGGCTGACCGGATCGGCCCCGGTGCTGACGGTGGGCCGCGCGGTCGGCGAGAAGATCGCCTCGGGCGTGGTGCGGGTGGTCGCATCCGCACGCGACTTGTCAAGCTTCCGTCCCGGCGAGGTGCTGGTCGCTTCCAACACCACGCCGGACTGGCAGCCGGTCATGAAGACGGCCGCGGCGATCGTCACCGACCGGGGCGGACGGACCTGCCATGCGGCCATCGTGGCCCGCGAGCTCGGCGTGCCGGCCGTGGTCGGCACGGGCGACGCCACCCACCGGCTGAAGACCGGCATGCGGGTGACGGTTTCCTGCGCGGACGGCGAGGAGGGCCGGGTGCTGGAGGGCGAGGCGCCGTTCGAGACCGTGGCCATCGATCTGGCCGCCCTGCCGCATCCCAAGACCGAGATCATGCTGAACCTGGGCGATCCGGACCAGGCCTTCCACCTGGCCGCCCTGCCCAGCGCCGGGGTCGGCCTGGCGCGGATGGAGTTCATCATCCAGCGCGACATCGGCATCCATCCCATGGCCCTGGCCTATCCTGCGAAGGTGACCTCGGCCCGTGCGCGGGCGGCCATCGCCCGGCGCACGCGCGGCCACGCCAACCCGGCGGCGTTCTTTGTCGAGCGGCTGTCGGAGGGCGTGGGCGTGATCGCCGCGGCCTTCTATCCCCGGCCCGTCATCGTCCGGCTCTCGGACTTCAAGACCAACGAATACGCGGGCCTGCTGGGCGGCAGGGACTTCGAGCCGGCCGAGGACAATCCGATGATCGGCTTCCGCGGCGCCTCCCGCTACGACCATCCGGCCTATGCCGCGGGCTTCGCCCTGGAGTGCGCCGCCCTGAAGCGCGTGCGCGACGACATGGGCCTGACCAACCTGCGGGTGATGGTCCCCTTCGTGCGCACCGAGACCGAGGCCAAGCGCGTGCTGGCCGCCATGGCCGGTCATGGTCTGAGGCGCCACGAACGCGGCCTGCAGGTGTTCGTGATGTGCGAGATTCCCAACAACGTGATCCGCATCGACGCCTTCGCCAGGCTGTTCGACGGGTTCTCGATCGGCTCCAACGACCTGACCCAGCTGACCTTGGGCGTGGACCGCGATTCCGAGATCGTCGCTTTCGACTTCGACGAGCGCGATCCGGGCGTCCTGGAGATGATGCGGCTGGCGGTCGCCGGGGCCAAACGGCATGGCCGCCACATCGGGATCTGCGGAGAGGCTCCGGCCAGCTATCCCGAGGTGGCCGAGGCCCTGATCGGCTGGGGCATCGAGTCGATCAGCGTGAATCCGTCCAGCCTGGCCGGCACGATCAGGATCGCGGCCAAGGCGGAGGCCCGCATCGACGCGGCGGCCGAAGCGGCCAGGGAGCCGGCCTAGGTCCGGTCGGGATGTCGGCCTTGACCGGGTCGTCTCAGCCGAACTCGACCGCGCCCAGCAACAGCCCGATCCGCCCATCGCCCCACAGCGGCAGCAGCAGGCGGCCATAGGGCGCCGCCATGATCTCGGCTCGCTCCGCGGCGGCGCGGAAGAAGGTCGGCGCGCCGCACTCCACCGTCGCGCTGCACTGCGAGGCCAGGTACTCCAGCGGCGCCTCGAGCTTCACTTCGTCCAGGAATCGGCCCGCGACCGGCGCCGTGGAAAGCTCCGAACCCACTTCGTTGATCCGGAAGCGCGCCGGCCGCTCGAACACGTCCACCAGCAGCAGCCGGCCTGCCAGGTCGGCCAGGTCGGTCAGCCTCAGATCGTCCCAGAACGGCATCTGGGCGCCGCCGCGAAGCAGTCCGCCCCAGTAGGCGTGGACCCGCGCCAGCTCCGGCGTCAGGTGGGCGGGAAGCGGGTAGGGGGGCCTGGTCCGGGCGCGGCGTTGGATGATGGTGCGGGCGATCATGGCTGTGGCCTCTATCGGCGCCCTTCCTAGGCGCCCGTGGCCCAGGCCTCATTGATGCGGGTCAACCGCCCCGCCGACTTGACCTTCCTCAAGGCGGGGCGACTCCGGTCGAAGGATGATGCTGGCGCAGGAGAGCCCCATGCCGCGCATCGTCACCCTCACCATGAATCCCGCCATCGACGTCTCGACGTCGGCCGAGTGCGTCGAGCCGACGCGCAAGCTGAGATGCCGGATGGGGCGCCGTGACGCCGGCGGCGGCGGCCTGAACGTCGCCCGGGTCGCCCGGCGGCTGGGGGCGGATGTGACCGCCATCTATCCCGTGGGCGGGCTGGTCGGTCAGATGCTGAGGCAGCTCGTCGACGAGGAGGGTATCGACAGCGTGACCGTGCCGATCCTGGGCCAGACGCGCGAGGACGTCAGCGTGGTCGACGAGTCGACGCGCGAGCAATACCGCTTCGTCCTGCCCGGACCGCATCTGCACGGGGCGGAGTGGATGCAGTGCCTGAAGACGTTCGCCCGGCTCGACGGGCAGCCCGACTTCGTCTGCGCCAGCGGCAGCCTGCCGCCCGGTGTTCCGAGCGACTTCTACGCCCGCATCGCGGAGATCGTGGACAGCTGGGGTGCGCGCCTCGCGCTCGACTGCTCGGGGCTGGCGCTGAAGGCGGCCCTGGATCGGCCCGTTCAGCTGATCAAGCCCAACCTCGGCGAGCTGCGCGAGCTGACCGGCGAGGCCCTGCCCGATGAGCCATCCATGGTCCGCGCCTGCCGCGAGCTGGTCCAGCAGCGCCGGGTCGGCGCGGTGGCCCTGACGCTGGGCGCGGACGGTGCGCTGCTGGTGACGGCGGATCGCGCGATCCGGGCCCAGGCGCTCCCGATCACCGCCGCGAGCACCATAGGCGCCGGCGACAGCTTCCTGGGCGCGATGGTCTGGGCGTTGGCGTCGGGCAAGGACCTCGAGGAGGCCTTCCGTTATGGCGTGGCCGGCGGTTCGGCCGCCCTGCTGGCGTCGGGGACCGAGCTCTGCCGGGCGGCCGATGTTCGGCGTCTGCTGCCGCAGGTGATCCTGCAGGACGTCGCGGACGACGCCAGGCCCGAACGGGCGCGGGCCTAACTCAGGCTGCCGGCGCCCCCGGCGGCGCCTCAATCGCGGTCCGAAGCCGGCCGAGAAGCGCGCGCCGCGCGGCGTCGTCCGGCGCGTTCTCCAAGGTTTCGTCCAGATCCAGCAGCAGCTGCGCCCGGGCATTGTGCCAGTCGGGCGCGCCCGCCGCGCCGGCGGCCAGACGATGGGTCTCTCCCACCGGCTCGCAGGCCCGGCCGGCCAGGCTGAAGCTGTCGTCGATCTCCGGGGCGTTGATCGTCGCCGCGGCGACCCCCGCCTCGACCAGGCGCTGGGTCAGGGCCTGGCGGCTGTCCGGCTCGCCGTGCACCAGGAAGATCTGGCCGGCGATCGGCATGCGCGCCTTGGCCCAGGCGGCGAGCGCCGGTGCGTCGGCATGCCCGGAATAGGCCTGAAGGCTGCGGATGGCGGCGCGCACGCGGATATCCTCGCCCTGGATGCGCACATGCCGCTGGCCGTTCTGCAGGAGCCGGCCGAGCGTGCCGGTCGCCTGATAGCCGACCAGCATCACCGTCGCCTGCGGCCGCCAGAGCAGCCGCTTCAGATGGTGCCGGATGCGGCCGGCGTCGCACATGCCGCTGGCGGCGACGATCACGTGCCAACCGGTGACCCGCTCCAGCGCCTTGCTCTCGTCGACCGACTCGGTGGTGTGGAGCTGGCCCGACGATTTCAAGGGAGAGAAGGGATTCTCGCCGGCCGCCGGGTTCCAGCCGCGTTCGAGGAACACCTCGGTGGCCTTCACGGCCAGGGGCGAGTCCAGGAAGATCGGGCCGGACGGCGCCGAGCCGTCGCGCATCACCGCCAGCAGGTCGGTGATCAGCTCCTGGGTGCGCTCCACCGCGAACGCCGGAATGACCAGCGGCCCGCCCAGGGCATGGGCCGCCGCCACCTCCTGCGCGAGCACCCGGCGCCGGTCCGCGGTGGTGAGGACCGGTCGCTCGGTCTTGCCATAGGTCGACTCCATGATCAGGTGGTCGAGGCCCGAGGGCGCCGTCGGATCGCCGACGAAGTCGCTATGGCCGGGTCCGATGTCGCCGGAGAACAGCAGCCGCGTGGGGCCGCCCTCGCCGGCGATCTCCATCTCGATCGAGGCCGAGCCGACGATGTGACCCGCGTCCCACCACCTGGCCCGCACGCCCTTGGCCACGTCGATCCAGTCGTCGTACTTCACCTTGGAGAACAGACGCATGCAGTCGGCCGCGTCCGCCGCCGTGTAGATCGGTTCCACCGGCCGGCGCCCGCGCCGCTGGAAGCGACGGTTGAGCATCTCGACCTCGTGCTCCTGGATGCCGCCGGAATCCGGCAGCATGACCGCGCACAGGTCGCGCGTGCCGGCGGTGGCGAGGATCGGTCCCGCAAACCCGTTCAGCATCAGTTTCGGCAGCAGGCCGGAATGGTCGACGTGGGCGTGGGTCAGCAGGACGGCGTCGATGCGCCTGGGGTCGAAGGGGAAGGGCCGGTAGTTCAGCTCCTTGGCGGTCTTGGGCCCCTGGAACATGCCGCAGTCCACCAGGAGGGACGCCTCGCCCGTCTCCAGGCGGAAGCACGAGCCCGTCACGCCGCCGGCCGCGCCGTGGAAGTGAAGCCTGATGCTCATGCGGAGACCTCGTCGGCCAGGGCGGACGCCAGCAGCGGCGCCAGCTCGATGCAGTTGGTGGGATGAAGGACGGAGTCGGTGGAGGCGATGTGGGTCACCCCGGACGCCCTCAGCCGGGCGGCCGTCCGCCCATCGAACAGGGCGTGGACCACCACGGCGCGCACCTCGGCGGCGCCGGCGGCCTGGAGCTCGCGGGCCGCGGACATCAGCGTCGCGCCGCTGGAGCAGATGTCGTCCACCAGCACGACCTTCCGCCCACCGATGAGATCGGGCCTTGCCGCCTGCAGCCGGACGGTCGCATCGCCCTGGCGCTGTTTGACGAAGGTGGTCCAGGGCGCGCCGAAGCGGGCGGCCACGTCCTTGACCAGGGGCGAGGATTCCTCGTCGGGGCCCACCAGCAGGGTCTCGGCAGGTGATGTCTCTTTCGCCAGCCATTGGCCGATCACGGCGCCGGCCGACAGGTTCTCGGCGCGCATGCCGCCGAAGATCTCGGCCAGGCTGTGGGTGCGATGCAGATGGGCGTCGACCGTCACCAGCCGGTCGAAAAGCCCCTCGAGCAGCCGGGCGACGGCGCGCTGGCTGATCGCCTGGCCGGGCATGAACGCCCGATCCTGGCGCATATAGGCGAGGTAGGGCGCGACCAGCACCAGCCGCCGGGCCCCCAGCCGCCGCCACGCTTCGGCCGCCAGCACGAACTCGACCAGCTTGTCGTTGGGCCGGTCCAGGCCCTGATAGACGATCACCGTCTCGGCGGGCGCCGGCACGGTGACCAGCAACTCGCCGTCGGGAAACCGATGTGTCGCCACCAGCGCGCAGGTCAGGCCGAGCCGCTCGGCCAGCGCCCGCGCGGCCGGCTGGGCTTCACCGAAGGCGTGCACGGCGACGCTCACGCGCCGCTCGCCTGGATCAGGAAGCCTGCGTCGTCGGCGGCCCACTCGACCGAGAAGCCGAAATCGGCCGGTTCGCGGGCGTGGATCCGGCAGAGGGGCTCGCCCTTGCGCACCACCTCGCCCACCTGTTTGAGCAGAAGGACGCCGGCGCCAGGGTCCGCCGGCGCGCCCGCCAGACGCGCCACCCGGCTGATCCGCGCGCAGTCGATCGACGCCACCACCCCGTCCCTCGGCGCGTAGACCTCGTGCGTCAGCCCGCCGAGCGAACGATCCGAGCCGCCGTCGCCTTGAGCGGCGATGATCCGGTCCAGCGCCGTGCGGGCCGCGCCGCTGTCCAGAAGCTCGCGTGCCCGGGACTCGCCTTCGCCGCCGCGCATGCCGGGATCGAACTCCAGCAGCTGGCCGGCCAGGCGCAGCGCCTTGTGGCGAAGGTCGCGAGGTGCGCCGGCGGACCGGTCCAGCACGGCCAGCACGTCGCGGATCTCCAGCTCGGGCCCGATGCCGCGGCCGATCGGACGCGATCCGTCGGTCAGGGTCACCTCGATGTTCAGCCCGAAGGAGCCGCCCACGAACTCGAACAGCTTGCGCAGTCGGTGGCCCTTCTCCAGGTCGCGCACCTTGGCGGTGGGGCCGATGGGGATGTCGAGCAGCAGGTGCGTCGAGCCCGCCGCGACCTTCTTGGACAGGATCGAGGCCACCATCTGCTCGGGCGTATCGACGCCCAGCGGGCGTTCGACGGAGATCAGGATGTCGTCGGCGGGCGACAGATTGACGTGGCCGCCCCAGACGATGCATCCGCCGGCTTTTTCCACCGCCGCGCGCATCTCCTCGACGCCGAGATCCACGCGGGCCAGCTGCGCCATGGTGTCGGCGGTCCCCGCCGGCGAGGTGATGGCGCGCGAGGAGGTCTTGGGCACGGTCAGGCCATGCGCCACCAGGATCGGCACGACGATGATGCTGGTGCGGTTGCCCGGCACGCCGCCGACGCAGTGCTTGTCGACGATGAGCTGGGAGGGCCAGGAGAGCCGCGCGCCGGAGTCCACCATGGCCTCGGTCATGTCGACCACCTCCTGGGTAGTCAGGAAGTTGGCGCAGGCGATCAGGAAGGCGGCGATCTCCATGTCGGAATAGCGGTGGGCCGCGAGATCGCCGATCACCTGCGCCATCTCGCTGCGGGACAGGACCTGGCCGCCGATCTTGGCCCGGACGCAATCGAGGCTGGCTGGCGCGCGGGCCGGGGAGACCTCCACGCGCTCGCCTTCCCTGACTCCCAGCCTCCGGAAGGCGGGCTCGGTCAGCCCGACCTCGTCGTTCGCCAGAAGATCGCCTTCCTCGGCGATGTCGAGACTGGCGATGATCGAGGTCCGGGCGCTCCGCACCGTCAGCTTGCGCGAGCCGGCGAAGCGTTCGGGATGCAGGGCCGAGCAGTTCCGGCCGAGCACGATGACGTTCTCGCGAAACGTGTTCAGCGGCAGGCGCTTGACCTTGAGGCCGAACGCCTGCGCCGGCGCGGCGGCCCGGTCCGGTCTCTCCCGAGGCGCCATCGGCGGCTCAGTGGCTCAGCAGCACCGCCGCCCGCGTCGCGCCGGCGAGCAGGTCGCGGGTCACGCCGCCGAACACCCATTCACGAAACCGGGCGTGGCCGTAGCCGCCGGCGACGATCAGTCCCGCGTCCTGCATGGCCGCCATCTGCAGCAGGGCCGCCGACGGCTGTCCGTGGCCGCACTCGCGCACGGCCGTAGAGCATTTGACGCCGTGACGCCCGAGATACTCCGCGACATCGGCGGTGCGCGACCGCGCGTCCTCCTCGTCCGCCCGTTCGCAGACCTCGGCGATCAGCACCTGCTTGGCGCGCGTGAGGAACGGCATGGCGTCGAGCACGGCGCGCCGGGACTCCCGGGTGTCCTTCCAGGCGACCAGGACGCTGGAGGCGTCGATCTTGGCGAGCTTGGCCGGCGCGATCAGCACGGGGCGTCCGGCGAGCATCAGCACGTCGCCCGGATTGGCGTGATTGTGCAGGCCCCATCTGTCCGGGCGGTCCTGCCCGCAGACGATCAGGTCGGCGGCGCGCGCCTCTTCGGCCACCAGCTCCCACGGCAGGCCGACCCCGGCGCGCCAGTCCGAGCCCGCGCGAACGGTCTTGCCGATCTCCAGGAACCTGACTTTCGCCCGCTGCAGGTCGTCGCGGACGGCGGTGGCCTCGGCGACAAGGGTCTCGCCGTCCACATAGCCCACGCTCTGGGCGATGGAGGGAGGCTCGAAGAACTCCGCGCCGACGCCAATCAGGGCCGCGTCGAACTGGTTGGCGAGGTCGGCCGCCAGCATCAGCCGCGCCTCGGCCTCGGGCTCGGCGGCGAAGTGGGTGAGGATGGACGCGTACGACATGGCGGGCTCCTTCTACCAGTCAGCGGTCGAAGGATGCGCCGGCGGCCGACCGCGCGCCTTGCGGTGGATCAATGGACCGGAAGCCCAAGCGCCACGATCACGCTGCGGGCGATGACGATCTCCTCGTCGGCGGGGATCACCCAGGCGGCGATCCGGCTCGAGGCGCTGTGGATCCGACGTTCCCCCGCGCCGGCCTGATCGGCCAATTCCAGGCCGAGCCAGGCGAGCTCGGCGGCGATGCGCCCCCTGACGTCGGCGCTGTTCTCCCCCACTCCGCCGGTGAACACCAGGCCATCGACGCCGCCCAGGGACACGGCGAGCGCGCCGATCAACTGGGCGGCGCGCCGGACGAACAGCTCCACCGCTTCGGCGGCGCGAGGATCGGGGCTGGCCAGCAGCTCGCGCATGTCGCCGCTCAGATCCGAGACGCCCAAGAGTCCCGAGCGCCGATAGAGCAGGTCCTGGATCTCGTCCGCCGCCATCCTCTCGTGCTGCAGCAGATAGAGCACCACCCCCGGGTCCAGTGAGCCGCAGCGGGTGCTCATCAACAGGCCATCGAGCGGCGAGAAGCCCATGGTGGTGTCGACGCTGCGCCCGGCGGCCATGGCGCAGAGGCTGGCGCCCGATCCAAGGTGCGCGCCGATCACCTTGCCGGCGGCCAGGTCCGGATCCAGCGCCCGCAGGCGATCGGCCACGTGCTCGTACGACAGGCCATGGAACCCATAGCGGCGCACGCCGCGATCGTGCAGGGCGCGCGGCAGGCCGAGGCGCTGGGCGACGGCGGGCTGGCCCCAATGGAAGGCCGTGTCGAAACAGGCCACCTGCGGCAGGTCGGGCTCGAGCCGGGTCAGGGCGCGGATCGCGGCCACGCACTCGGGCTGATGCAGGGGCGCCAGCGGGGTCAGGGCGTCCAGGTCCTGGGTCACCTTTGGGGTGATCGGGGTCGCGGCATGGAAGCGCGCGCCGCCGTGGACCACCCGGTGCCCGGCCGCCGCCAACGGTCGGCCCGCAGCCGCCGCGTTGGCCCACGCCAGGGCCATGGCCACCGCCTCGGCGGCGCCGGCGGGATGCTCGATCAAGGTGCGCCCGGCGGGGCGCGGGCCATCGGGGCCAAGCTCGAACAGGGCCGCCTTGAGGCTGGAGGAGCCGGCGTTCAAGGCGAGGATCAGCCCGGCCACGGGTCAGGCCGCGATCGGGGCCCGGCTGTGGGCCAGCAGCACGCCCACGGCGCAGGAGGCCACCCGCTCGAGCGGCGAATCCGCCCGGCTGGTCAGCACGATCGGGACCCGCGCGCCCAGGACGACCCCCGCCGCGTCGGCGCCGGCCAGGAAGGTCAGCTGCTTGACCAGCATGTTGCCGGCCTCGAGGTCGGGCACGACCAGGATGTCGGCCAGGCCCGCGACCGGCGAGACGATGCCCTTCTCCTCGGCGGAGGCGGGGCTGACGGCGTTGTCGAAGGCGAGGGGGCCGTCCACCAGGCCGCCGGTGATCTGCCGGCGGTCCGCCATCTTGCAGAGGGCCGCCGCGTCGATGGTCGAGGGCAGCTTGGGCGTCACCGTCTCCACCGCCGACAGGATCGCGACGCGGGGCGTCTTGATCCCCAGCACGATCGCCAGGTCGATGGCGTTCTGGACGATGTCGCGCTTCTCTTCCAGGCAGGGCGTGACGTTGATCGCCGCGTCGGTGATCACCAGCGGGCGGGGATAGTGCCGCACGTCCATCAGGAAGGCGTGGCTGATCCGGCGCGCGGTGCGCAGGCCGCTGTCGGCCGCCACCACCTCACGCATCAGCTCGTCGGTGTGCAGCGCGCCCTTCATCAGCATCGCCGCCTCGCCGGCGCGCACGAGCTCCACCGCCCGGGCTGCGGCCGCGTGGCTGTGGGGCGCGGGCTCGAGGCGGAAGGGCGAGATGTCGAGTCCGGCCTCGGCCGCCGCGGCGCGGATCTTGGCCTCGGGGCCGACCAGGATGGGGTGGATCAGCCCGGCGGCGGCGGCGTCCAAGGCGCCGCTCAGGCTGATCACGTCGCACGGATGCACGACAGCGGTGGGCAGGGCATCGAGGCCCGCGCATTGCGCCAGGATCCGGCGGAACAACTCATGTCCTGACGGAATCTGCGGCGGGGGGCTGGGCCTGACAGGCGCCACCGTGGATCAGGCCGCCTGCACAGGCCGGCCGAAATGGCTGTCGGCGGCGGCCCGAACCTGGGCCGCGCAGCCCTCGACCGCCTCCGCCGTGATGCCGGGGGCGATGCCCCCGAAATGCAGGTGGTCCAGCACCTCGATGCCGCAGACCGAGGAGAAATGCTCGTCGAACAGCTTTCGCATGGCGTCCCAGCAGCCCGTCTGCATCATCCACTGCTTGGGCGCGCCCGACGAGGAAAAGCTGATCATGCTCCGCCCGGTGAGCAGCGGCCCGTTGCCGCCCTGCACCATGCCATAACCGAAGCCCATGCCGAACACGCGTTCGAGATAGCCTTTGAGGATGGCCGGCGGCGAGTTGATCCAGACCGGGTAGAAGAAGGCGAACGACTGCACGTCCTTGATCAGTTCGCGCTCGGCCTGGACGTCGGCGCCGGGCTCGAAGCCCTTCGGCCCCGGAACTTCGCCCGGGCGCAGGCAGGGATCGAAGCCCATCCGGTAGAGGTCACGCTCGAGGACCTCATGGCCCTTGGCGGCCAGGGCGTCGGCATAGGCCTTGGCCATGGCGCCGGTAAAGCTCCGAGCCGCGGGATGAGCGATGATCAGGGCGTGCTTCATGGCCAGGGCTCCTTCGCGGCTGAAGGTTGCACGCGCCGCGGGCGGTGGCTTTGAGGTAGCTCAAGAACACGCTAGGCGCCCCGGCAGGGTTACGTAAATCTACTGAGCCGCCAGGGGCGCCAGGCCCATGTATGGTGGTCGTTTCCTTCACCAACGCGCAGAAGGCCGACTGTTGCAGCTTCCGGAGATTCTGAAGGCCGAACAGTGGACGGCCAGCCTGAGGGTGCGTTGCTTGATCGGGCTCCTGCTGCTGACCGCGGCGGCGGGCGCCGAACGCGTCATGTCGTCGGCCATGGGGGGCATCTCGGCCTACCTGCTCCTGACCCCGGTGGTCGGCGTGATCGGGATCTATGCCGGCGCCGGCCCGGGGATCCTGGCCACCGCCGTCGGCCTGGGATTCGGGGTCGTCTGGGCGGAAGGCGCGGCCGAGCCGGCGGCTCTGGCCGTGGTGCGCGGGCTGGTGTTCCTGGTGGTGGGCCTGGGCGCGTCCTGGGCCGGCCAGCAGCGGCGGCAGGCCATCGCGGCCGGACAGCAGACCCACGCCGATCTCGTCTCGGGCGAGGCGCACCTGCGCTCGATCCTCGAGACCGTGCCGGACGCCATGATCGTCATCGACAGCCGTGGCCTCATCCAGTCCTTCAGCGCCGCGGCCGAGCGCCTGTTCGGCTATGCCCCGGCCGAGGTGATCGGCGCCAACGTCAAGATGCTGATGCCCGAGCCCTATCGAGTGCAGCACGACGGCTATCTGGATCGTTACGAGCAGACCGGCGAGCGGCGGATCATCGGCATCGGCCGGGTGGTGGTCGGCGAGCGCAAGGACGGCTCGACCTTTCCCATGGAGCTGTCGGTGGGCGAGATGCGCTCGGGCGACAGCCGCTTCTTCACCGGCTTCATCCGCGACCTGACCGAGCGCCAGACGGCCGAGCAGCGCTTGCAGGAGCTGCAGGCGGAGCTGGTGCACATCTCGCGCCTGACCGCCCTGGGCGAGATGAGCTCGGCCCTGGCGCACGAGCTGAACCAGCCGCTCTCGGCCATCGCCAACTATCTCAACGGCGTCCAGCGGCTGCTGGCGGACGACCCCTCCGCCACGTCGCAGAAGGTCCGCGACGCCCTGGCCAAGGCGGTGGAGCAGGCCTTGCGGTCCGGGGACATCATCCGCCGCCTTCGGGAATTCGTGTCGCGCGGCGAGACCAGCCAGGGAGTGGAGAGCGTCGCCAAGCTGGTCGAGGAGGCGAGCGCCCTGGCGCTGGTCGGCGCCCGCCAGCTTGGGGTGCGGGTGGTGTTCGACCTCGACAAGGGCGCCGACTTCGTCCTGGTCGACAAGGTGCAGATCCAGCAGGTGCTGCTCAATCTGATCCGTAACGCCGTGGAGGCGATGAGCGACAGCGCGCGGCGAGAGCTGACCATCGCGAGCCGGCCCAGCCGGGGCAGGATGGTGGACATCAGCATCGCCGATACCGGGCCGGGGCTTGCGCCTGAGGTCTCCGAGCGCCTGTTTCAGCCGTTCGTGACCACCAAACCCCAGGGCATGGGGGTAGGCCTTTCCATCTGCCGTACTATTGTGGAGGCCCATGGAGGCAGGATCTGGGTCGAGCCCCACGCCAGTGGCGGCGCGGTGTTCCACATGACGGTCCGCAAGGCCTCCGCCAAAGAGGTGGCTGATGCCGAGTGAGTCGTTCGTGCATGTGATCGACGACGACCAGGCGATGCGGGAGTCGCTGGACTTCCTGTTCGACACCGCCGGCCTGCCGGTGCGCACCTACGAGTCCGCCGTCGCCTTCCTGGGCGGCGGGATCGAGGGCTACGCCGGCTGCGTCGTCACCGACGTGCGCATGCCGGAAATGAGCGGCCTGGAGCTGCTGAACGAACTTCGCAATCGCGGCGCGGCCTTGCCGGTGATCGTCATCACCGGCCATGGCGACGTGCCCCTCGCCATCGAGGCCATGAAGGCCGGGGCCAAGGATTTCCTGGAGAAGCCCTTCGACGACGAGCGTCTGCTCGGCATAGTCAGGACCGCGCTCCACGAGGCCGGCGCCAGCCACGCCGAACAGGCCGAGCAGGCCGCCGTGCGGGCGCGCATCGCCACGCTCTCCGGCCGCGAGCGCCAGGTGCTGAGACGGCTGGTGGAGGGCCAACTCAACAAGACCATCGCCTGGGAGCTGGGCATCAGCGCCAGGACCGTCGAGGTCTACCGCGCCAAGCTGATGGCCAAGATGGGCGCGCCGGCGTTCGCGGACCTGGTGCGCATGGCCCTGAAGGCGGCTCCGATCGAGGACTGAGGGTCCGGCGGTTGCGCTGGATCAATGCCTGTCGCCGCCACGTTCGCCACAAGGCGGCATGGGCTCCGCTTCTTCCGTAAACCTCCCGTTGATCGCTGTCGTCGAGGACGACCTGGCGGTGTTGAATTCCCTGGAATTCGCACTGCGGGCGGAGGGCTATGCCGTCTGCATCGCGACCTGCGCGGCGGACGCGAAGGCGAGCCTGGACTTCCCCCGGGCGGACTGCCTGGTGCTGGACTACGCCCTGCCCGACGAAACCGGCCTGACTCTGCTGAGGGCCCTGCGCCGCGACGGCTTGCGCTGCCCGGCCGTCGTCATCGCCAGCAATCCGACGCTCGAGTGCCGCCGCCAGGCCGCCGCCGCCGGAGCGCCGCTGATCGAAAAGCCGCTGATGGGCGGCGAACTCATCGCCCAGATCGCCGAGTTCATCCAAGCGGTGGACCGGTAAGAGGCGTTCGGAGCCGAAGATGGATTGGCCAGCTCGTTCGGACGTCCAATTCCTGCGCAGCTTCGAGCACATGTCCCAGCCGATCGGCGACGATGTCTCGCGCGCCATCCAGGGTCGGTTGAAACGCCTCGGCGACGCCGGCCTCATCCGCTTCGTCCACGCCCGTCGGGGCCTGGAAATCCGCTATGTGGTCCTGACCGGTGAAGGCCACCGCACGCTTCGCAGTCGGGCGAGCGTCCGGTCGCCGGCAGACTGCGCCGCCATGGCTTGCGTTGATCACCGTCAAGGCGCCGGGGCCGCCGCCATGGCCTGATGAGATCATGTCGATACGCCTGTCCGCCCTGGTCGTCGCGCTGTGCGCCTGTGCAGCGACGCCAGCCCTGAGCGCCCCCGCGACGGCGGTTGGGGTTTCCCTGCAGGCTGGACAGCCGTCCGTCCCGTTGAGCGCGGACGACGCCGCCCTCCTGATCCAGACCCTGAAGGGCGCCGAGGCCCAGGGCTTCGCACCCGGCGAATTCGACGTCGGTGACGCCGAGGCGGCATTGCGGTCGCCCGATCCTGAGCTTCAGGCCAAGGCCCAGGCGCGCCTGGAGGCCGCCGCCATCGCCTACGCCCGGGCCCAGCATGGCGGCCGCACTGCGCCCGGCCGGTTTCCCTCCGACTGGGCGATCCGGCCCAAACCCTATGACGCGGCGGCCGACTTCGCGCTGGCGCGGGCCGGCCATCAGCTTGCATCATGGGCCGCGGGCCTGGCTCCGGCCGATCCGAGATACGCCGCTCTGGTCCAGGCCTACGGCCGCTATCGCGAGATCGCCGCCAAGGGGGGATGGACTGCCTTGGCCGCGGGGCCGTCGTTGAAGCCCGGCGCCACCGGCGATCGGGTGCATGCGCTGCGCACGCGACTGGCCATCGAAGATTCCGCCGTCCCATCGTCGTCCGGCGTCGCGCCGGACGCGGACGTCTACGACGCGGCGCTGGCCGCGGCGGTGTCGCGGGCTCAGGCCAGATACGGCCTGACGCCGGACGGGGTGCTGGGCGGCGCAACGCTGCGGGCGCTGAACCTTCCCGTCCAGGCGCGGCTCGGCCAGATGCGGGCCAATCTGGAGCGCTGGCGCTGGGCGCCCCGCCAGCTGCCGGCGATGCGCGTGGAGCTGAACATCGCGTCCGCCACGCTGGCGCTCTACGACTCGGGCGAGACCGCGCTGGGCATGAAGGCCATTGTCGGCCAGGCCAGGAAGCCGACGCCGATGTTCGAGGACCGGATCGAGGCGGTGGTGTTCAACCCGCCCTGGAACGTGCCCCAGAGCATCGCGATCAAGGAGATCTGGCCGAAGATCCGCAAGGATCCCGGCTACATGGCTCGCGAGGGCTTCGTGGTGAAGCCGGACGGCGGGCTGCAGCAGCGTCCCGGGCCCAGATGCGCGCTCGGGACCATCAAGTTCGATCTGCCGAACCGCTTCGGCGTCTATCTGCACGACACCCCCGCCCATTCGCTGTTCGCGCGCGACCAGCGCAATCTCAGCCACGGCTGCATGCGCCTGGAACAGCCCAACGTCCTGGCCAAGAAGCTGCTAGACGGCGTTTCGGGCTGGCCCGGGTGGCGGGTGGACGCGGCGATCGCCAGCGGAACCACCCAGCGGGTGGTCCTGCCCAAGCCCGTGCCGGTGTTCGTCTTCTACTGGAGCGCCTTCGTGGCCGACGACGGCCAGGTGAACTTCCGTCCGGACGCCTACGGCTGGGACGCCAAGCTGCTCTCGATGCTCTGAACGCGCGAAGACTTTCAGGGGCGTCCGGCGGCGTCGCTCCGGGCCGCCCATCGTGGTTGTGGGCGCTTGGGCAAGGGCGCTATGAAAGGGCGAGCCTCGAGGGTTTGGAGGCGTCATGCCGAACGATCTCGGACGCCGCTGGACCACCCGGGCGCTGCAGCTGGCGGCGGTCCTTTGCCTTGCGGCCGGGGCAGGCCGCGCCTGGGCCGGCCCGCCGTTCATCACCGACGATCCCGAGCCCGTCGACCTGCACCACTGGGAAGTCTACGCCTTTTCCGCCGGCGCGATCCAGGACGGCTCCGCCACCGGTGTGGGTCCTTCCGCCGAGATCAACTACGGCGCCGCGCCCAACCTGCAGCTGCACCTGATCGCCAACCTGGCCTACGACAGTCCCTCCAGCGGCGATGGGACGATGGGGCTCGGGGACACGGAGCTTGGGGCCAAGTACCGGTTCATCAACCCGGGCGACAAGGACTGGTGGCCCGAGGTCGGGGTGTTCCCGCTGCTGGAGATCCCGACCGGGGACGCCGGGCGTGGGCTGGGCGCCGGCTACGTCCAGGCCTTCCTGCCCGTCTGGGTCCAGAAGAGCTTCGGCAAGTGGACCACCTACGGCGGCGGCGGGTACTGGATCAATCCGGGTCCGGGAAACCGGAACTACTGGTTCACCGGCTGGCTGCTCCAACGGCAGATCACCGACAAGCTGGCGCTGGGCGGCGAGGTGTTCCACACCACCTCGAACATGGTCGGTCGCAACGGCCTGACCGGCTTCAACCTCGGCGGCCAGTATGACTTCACCGAGCACTACCATCTGCTGTTCTCGGCCGGACATGGCGGGTTGCTTTTTGCGGTCGATGGGGCCGAAGTGACCAAACCTTTCACCTACTACGCGGCGTTCCAATGGACCTTCTAGCTGTCATCGCCCGGCCGGGCGCCGTCCTGACCCTCGCCCTGGCGCTCTGCAGCGCCGCGGGTCCGGCCGCGGCGCGGAGTCTTTCCGGAGCGGCCCTGGTCCAGGCGTTGAGGCGCGGCGGCTATGTGATCGTCATGCGCCACGCGCACGCGCCGAGCGCGCCGCCCTCGGCCGCCGAAGCGGACCCTGGGAACACCGACCGCCAGCGCCAGCTCGACCAGGCCGGGCGCGAGACGGCCGTGGCGATGGGAGCCGCCCTCAGGGCGCTGCACCTGCGGATCGGCGTGGTGTGGTCCAGCCCCACCTACCGCGCCCTCGAGACCGCCCGGCTCGCCGGCCTTCCGCCGCCCATGACGGCGTCCGCGCTCGGCGACAATGGGGCCAGCATGCAGGTGGTGAAGGGCGACCAGGGCGCGTGGCTCAGAGCCAAGGCCGCGCAGCGGCCCCGTCCAGGCGCCGACACCTTCATCGTCACCCAGTCTCCGAACATCATCGCCGCCTTCGGCCCGGAGGCCGCCGATCTCAAGGATGGCGAGGCGATGGTGTTCCATCCTGATGGAACAGGTCCTCCGGACCTGGTGGCCAAGGTCAGGATCGAGGACTGGCCGGCTCTGGCCGCCGGGCGTTAACCGGGCCGGCGAGCCTCACCGCGACTCCCGCGCGAGAGCGGGTGTTCAGGCCGCCATGTCCATCAAGGTGGTCTTGTCGCGCAGCACGACCTGGCGGCAGCTCGGCAGGGCGATGATCTCGTCGTCCTGAAGCTGGGTCATGGTGCGCGAGACGGTCTCGATGGTGAGGCCCAGGAAGTCGGCGATGTCCTGGCGGGACATGGGCAGATCGACCCGGTCGGGCGCGGGGATGCGCTCGGACATGTCCATCAGGAACCAGGCCACCCGCTCGCCGGCGCCTTTGCGGCCCAGCACCAGCATGTGCTCCTCGGCGCGGCGCAGCCGGTGCAGGGTCAGCGCCCACAGCTTGTTGGCGGTCGAGCCGTCGTTCATGGCCCGATCGTCGAGATGGGAGCGGCGCATGGCCAGGAGCTGGCAGTCGGTGACCGCCTCGGCCGAATTGCGGTGGTCGGAGGTGGGCTCCAGGCCGAGGACGTCGCCCGGCAGGAAGAACTCGGCGATCTGGCGGCGGCCGTCGGCAAGGATGCGATAGGTGCGCACGACGCCGCTCAGCACCCGGTAGATCGAACCGCACGGCTCGCCCTCGCCGAAGATCTCTTCGTTGCGCCCGAAGTTCAGGCGCATGCCGCTGATCCCCAGGGCGTCGGTGGTCGGAGCGCCGGCAGCAGACGGGGAGCGCCTAACGATGGCGTCCATCCCGGTCGTCGCGGAAAGCATGGCGGCGGTGTGGGATTGCTCGGCGGCGTGCATCGGAAAGCTCCTGATCGGCAAAGCGCGATGACGTCAGGGGTAGGCTCGCAGCCTCCGTCCATAAATTCGGGTCGTCTCCTTACGGGCAACTACGTAGGTCCCGTGGACCGGCGTCAGACGCCGGTCGGGCCAAGCTGATCGAGATCAAGGCCGCGCCCCGCTGGCGGGGCTAATCCCCACTCCAGCAAGTTGGAGTGACGTCATGAAAGCCCTCGTCTATCGCGGTCCCGGCGACAAGGCGCTCGAGGACCGGCCGAAACCTCAGATTCAGGCGCCGGGCGACGCCGTCGTCAGGATCACCAAGACCACCATCTGCGGCACCGACCTGCACATCCTGAAAGGCGACGTGCCGACGTGCGCCCCCGGACGGATCCTCGGCCACGAGGGCGTCGGGGTGGTGGACAGCGTGGGCGCGGGCGTGACCGCCTTCCGCGCCGGCGACAGGGTGCTGATCTCCTGCATTTCGTCCTGCGGCAAGTGCGACTATTGCCGCCGCGGCATGTACTCGCACTGCACCACGGGCGGCTGGATCCTTGGCAACGAGATCGACGGAACCCAGGCGGAGTTCGTCCGCATCCCTCACGCCGACACCAGCCTCTATCCGATCCCCGAAGGAGCGGACGAGGATGCCCTGGTGATGCTCAGCGACATTCTCCCGACCGGCTTCGAGTGCGGCGTGCTCAACGGCAAGGTCTCGCCCGGATCGACGGTGGCGATCGTCGGCTCCGGCCCGATCGGCCTGGCGGCCTTGCTCACGGCCCAGTTCTATTCGCCGGCCGAGATCATCCTGATCGACCTGGACGACAACCGGCTGGAGGTGGCTCGCCGCTTCGGCGCCACCCACACCATCAACAGCGCCGACGGCAAGGCCGCGGAGAAGGTCAAGGCGCTGACCGGCGGCCGGGGCGTGGACGCCGCCATCGAGGCGGTGGGCGTGCCGGCGACCTTCCAGCTCTGCCAGGACCTGGTCGCGCCGGGCGGCGTGATCGCCAACATCGGCGTGCACGGCGCCAAGGTGGAGCTCCACCTCGAACGCCTGTGGTCGCAGAACATCAGCATCACCACCCGCCTGGTGGACACAGTGACCACGCCGATGCTGCTGAAGACGGTGCAGGCGAAGAAGATCGACGCCACGCGCCTGATCACCCACCGGTTCAGGCTGGATCAGATCCTCGAGGCCTATGAGACCTTCGGGCACGCGGCCGACACCCACGCCCTCAAGGTGCTCATCGAGGCCTGAGCCCGTGACGCCCGCCACCGCGCGGAGGTCCGTTTGATCGAGGTCAAGGCGGCCCGGCGGCGCCGGCGCTAGGGGGAGCCATGGAACCGCCCGAAAACCCGACGAGGAACTTGCGGACGAGCGCCGATCGCGTGTCGGAGGCGTCGCCCCTGGTCTGGCTCGTGCTGGGGCTGGCCACCGTCGCCCTCTACGCGGCGCTGGCGTTCGGCCTCACCGACCTGCTGAATTCCTGACCGCGCGCGCCAGGCGGCTCCTCCGGCGGGCTTGAGCCAAGTCAATGTCGCACCGCCAACGCCGAGCAATCCTTCCCATGACCAGGAGAGGCCATGAGCGAGCTCAAGCACGACGAATACGAGATCCCCGGCACGCCGATCTTCGACGGCGACGCCGCCCAGAAGGGCTATGCGCTCAACCGCATGTGCTATTCGTTCAATGACGAGGCCAACCGCGAGGCCTTCCGCCGCGACGAAGTGGGTTACTGCGCCAAGTTCCACCTAACGCCCGAGCAACGCTGGGCGGTCGCGCGGCGCGATGTGCTGGAGATGATCGAGGCGGGCGGCAACATCTACTACCTCGCCAAGCTGGCCGGCATCTTCGGCCTGAGCGTCCAGGACATCGGCGCCCAGCAGACCGGCCTCAGCCTGCAGGCCTTCAAGGACAAGCTGCTCGCCGCGGGGAGGGCGTGATGGCCCAGATTGTCGGAGGCATCGGAACCTCGCACGTGCCGGCGATCGGCGCCGCCATCGCCAAGGGGCTCCAGCAGGATCCCTATTGGAAGCCGTTCTTCGACGGCTATGTGCGGGCCCGCGAATGGCTGGCCGAGGCCCGTCCGGACGTGGTGGTGATGTTCTACAACGACCACGGCCTGAACTTCTTCCTGGACAAGATGCCGACCTTCGCCGTCGGCGCCGCGGCCGAGTATCACAACGCCGACGAGGGCTGGGGCCTGCCGGTCCAGGCGCCCTTTCCCGGCGATCCGGCGCTGTCGTGGCACATCATCGAGAGCCTGGCGGCCGAGGAGTTCGACCTGACCACCTGTCAGGAGATGAAAGTCGACCACGCCTTCGTCGTGCCCACCCAGCTGCTGTGGCCCGAGGGCGGCCGGCCGGTCAGGATCGTTCCGATCGCCATCAACACCATCCAGCACCCGCTGCCCTCGCCGGCGCGCTGCTTCAAGCTGGGCCGGGCGGTGGGCCGCGCGATCCGTTCCTACGACGAGGACCTCAAGGTGCTGGTCCTGGGAACAGGAGGTCTATCGCACCAGCTGGACGGGAAACGGGCCGGCTTCATCAACAAGTCCTTCGACCTGATGTGCCTGGACCGTCTGTCGCGGTTCCCGGAGGTGCTCACCGCCTATTCGGCGGCCGACATCATCGAGATGGCGGGCTCCCAGGGCGTGGAGCTCCTGATGTGGATCGCCATGCGCGGCGCGCTGGGCGACGACGTCGCCGAGGTGCACCGCAACTATCACATTCCGATCTCCAACACGGCGGCGGGCCTGCTGGTGCTGGAATGCCGGGATGCGGGCCGGCAGCCGGGCCGGCTGCGCACAGCTTGGCCTTTGCGGGTTTGACGCGGATCAAGGCTGGAAAGGCGCAAGTGCGGTGACGTGAACCTCGAAATCTATGGAGGTTCAGATGCCCACGGTCAGCATGGCGTTCCCGATCTTCGTGGTCGTGGTCTTCGCCGTCTTTTCGATCAGCCTGCTCGGCGTCCAGATCTATGTGAGCCTGCCGCCCCGAAAGACGGCGCAGCCGTCGCCCGCGAAGGCTCGGCCCAGCCCGCCCGCTGGGCGGGCGCCCGCCCGATCCCACCAAGCGTCGGGGCTTGGCTAGGCGCCTCACGGCCGGGCCAGCACGAACCCGGTGATGGCGTCGGCGACGCCGGGCGCCAGGGGCAGGTTGGGGTCGGCGTAGGTCATGAAGTTGCCCCTCACGTCCGTGGGCGCCAGCTTCAGGATGTGGTTCATGCCGGGGATGATCACCGGCTGGACCTTCGCCGCCGCCGCCAGGCGCCTGGCGTCCCCGACCTTCACCTGGACGTCGTTGTCGCCCTGGACCACCAGCACCGGGACCTTCACCTTGGCCAGTTCGGCCGCGGGATCGAGGTTGATCTCCGAGCGGAGATATGGCTCGGCCTGGGGGCCGAAGAGGCTGACGTAGCCCTTGGGGACCGGCGGGATCGGCCGGCCCTCGCGCTCGGCCTGGAGGGCGGCGTGGATCTGGGCGGCCACCTCCGGCGCCACGTGGAGCGTGACGGTCTGTTCCTCGATCAGGGTCCCGATGTCCCTTCCCGAACCGCTCACCTCGATCAGGCCGCAGAGCCGCACCCTCCGGGCCATCAGGGCGCCGATCAGGGCGCCTTCGGAGTGACCGAGGGCCACGACGCAGCGCACGCCCGGCTGGCGGGCGAGGACATTCGCCCAGCCGACGGCCTCGTCGACCGTGTCCTGGATGGTCTTCGCCTCGCCGGCGCCGGCGCTCTCGGCCGCGCCCCGCTTGTCGTAGCGAAGGGAGACGATCCCCCGCCGGGCCAGGGCCTGGGCCAGATACCACTGGGTCCGGCTGTGCTGGCCGTCCTTGCGGTCGTCGCCGTCGCGGTCCGAGGGGCCCGAGCCCGGGACCAGCAGCACGGCGGCCTGCGCGGCGGGGCCTTCGGGGCGCACCAGCGCGCCGTGAAGGGCGGAGGCGCCCTGCCCGATCTGGACCGGGCGATCGGCAGCACTCGTCGGCGCGGCGGCCAGGGCGGCCGCCGCCATCAAGCTCATCGGTCCCATTGGGGTTCTCCTCGGATCCGCCCGCTAATCCTCGTCGGGCGCGGGGTCGTTCATGTCGTGAGGGTCTGGCTCATAGTCGAGCAGGTCCCCGGGCTTGCACTCCAGCACCAGGCAAAGCTTGGCGACGGTCGAGAAACGCACGCCCCTGACCTTGCCGGTGCGCAGCAGGGACAGCTGGGTCTCGGACATGCCGATCCGGGCGGCCAGGTCCTTGGCGCGCATCTTCCGGCGCGCCAGCATGACATCGAGGGTGAGGATGACCGGCATCTGCGAGAGTGACGATAACCGGCATCAAAGGAAACTGTCGTTGTCGACCTTCAGCCGCCGCGCCTCGGCCACCACCTGGCCGATCACCACCAGGCCGAAGCCGAGCGCCAGCAGCGCCAGATCGCGTCCGGCCATTCCGAGGCCAGCCAGCTGCTGGGCGACCGCGCCGGTCATTGGCGGGACCATACCGCTGATGGTCAGCGACCAGGTCGCGCCCGCGACTATCCACCAGCCGACCCGCTTGAAGTCGCGGCTGTTCTCCGGCGCGAAGACGTCGCCGCCCTCGATCCGCCGAAACAGCCTCCGCGCGCGGGAAAGGCCCCAGACCAGGCAGAGCACCGGAACCGCCAGGACCAGCTGGCCGAAACCGTTCCAGAGGGCGGCGACCTGGTTTCCGCCATGCCAGATCGGCGACAGGGCCAGCAGGACCTCCGAGCCGACGCACAGCAGCGCGAGGAAGGCGGCCAGATAGGCGAAGCGGCGGAAACGGCGCGCGCTGCGCTGGATGGGGCTTGTGGACGGCGGTGCGGACATGGGCGGCTTCCTTAGGTCGCCCGCCTATTAATTTAACTAGGATATAGAGTTTATAAGCTCCCGCATTAATTCGGCGTAAGCCGCCTGGGGGCCGGGATCACCCGCTGGCGACCGCGAGCACGACCTTGCCGACGACGTGGTCGTCCCGCAGAGGCCGTTCGGCCTCGGCGGCCTGGTCGAGCGGGAAGACCCTGTCGATGGTCACCCGGACCTTGCCGGAATGGATCAGCGCCGCGATCTCGGCCAGCTGCTCGCCGTTCAGCTGGGCGGTGTAGCGCATGGCCCGCACCCCGGCCTTGGCGGCGCGATCCGCATCGGGCTGGTGCACGGTGGAGACCAGGGTCCCGCCCCGCTTAAGCACCTGCCAGGATCGCGCCTCGGTCTCGCCGCCGATCAGGTCGTAGACCAGGTCCGCATCGTGGACGATGTCCTCGAACCGCTCTGACTTGTAGTCGATCACCCGGTCGGCCCCAAGCCGTTGCACGAAACCGCGGCTCTCGGCGGAGACGGTGGCGCAGACCTCCGCGCCTTTGACCTTGGCGAACTGCACCGCGAACGGGCCGACCCCTCCGGAGGCTCCGTGGATCAGCACGCGCTGGCCGGCTGCCAGATGGCCGTGGTCGAACAGCCCCTGCCAGGCCGTCAGGGCCGCCAGGGGCACGGAGGGCCTGCACGAAGTCGAGGGAGGCCGGCTTGGCGGCGCACAGGGCGGCGCTCCCAGGCTGACGGGATAAGAACCCGCCGCCGCCATGAGTTGTTTCAACGGCCCCGCTGGCCATCGGCCATGTCGGCGTGGCGATGGACCAGCTTCCAGCCGGCCTCGAAGCGGAACACCTCGGTGACGCGCAAGGTCATGGCCTGGCTCCTGCCGCCCAGAATGGCCTCGGCGTGCTGCAGGCCGGTCCAGAGGGCGATCTGGCCGCTGGACCCCGATTGCAGCACCTCCAGCCGGCTCCTGCCACCGGGCGCGAAGGCCTTGGCGTCGGCATCGTAGCGATCCTGGACGGCCCTGGCGCCCTGCGCCACGGCGCCCGTGGGATGGAAGAAGCTGGCCGGATCCTTCCGGGTCGCCATGGCGTCGAGCGGGCCGGCGTCGCCGTCGACATAGGCGCTGGCGGCCTTGTCGCGGTCCTTCATGAAACCCTCGAAGTCGTGGCCGGAGGCGCCGGCGCGCTGGGTGCGGATCCAGGCGGTGAACTCTTCCATGAAGGTGCGCAGGAACCTGTCGGTGTCGGCGTTGCTGATCGCGCCGTCCTCGCCGAACAGCTCGCCCGCGCCGCCGATATAGGCCTCGGGCTGCTGCATCACCGGCATGTCGAGGAAGACGAAGGTCTGGCGCAGGGCGTGGTTGGCCCCGAAGGCGCCCAGCTTGTAGGGCGTGTCGCTGACGACGCCGGCCGGCAGGCCCGACCAGACGCTCTTGCCCTGGGGCCGCGAGCCCACGTCCAGGGCGTTCTTCAGGCAGCCTGGGATCGAGCGGTTGTACTCGGGAGTGACGAACAGCACCGCCTGGCAGGCGCGCACCTCGCGGCGCAGCCGTGTCCAAGCTTCGGGCGCGGGCTCCTCCAGGTCCTCGTTGTAGAGCGGCAGGTCGCCGATCTCGAGGATGCGCGCGTCCAGGCCCGCCGGCGCGCGGGCGATCAGGGCCTGGGCGAGCTTGCGGCTGAACGAACCTCCGCGCAGGCTGCCCACGATAACGGCGACGGTGAGGGGCTGGCTCATGGGAACTCCTCCGGAGTTTCTTGCCGAACCAGCCGGATCGCCTGGCGGTTCCCGCGCATCGACGCTCCGCGGCCGCCACGAGGAACGCGCGCGCGGCTGAGCCGTTCGGCCGAAGTCCCGGGCGCCGCCGGGCTTTGCGTCCGGGAGCCGTGATGCCTTCCGATGTTCCGACAGGTCCCGAAGAGGCGTCGGCCGCCGGGCTGATCTATGTCCACGACACCGATCCCGGCCTCGCGCGCCGCAAGGCCGGCGAGGGTTTCGCCTATGTCGACGCGGACGGCCGCGTGATCGACGACGCGCGCACCGAAGACCGCATCGCCAAGCTCGTCATTCCGCCGGCCTGGACCGACGTCTGGATCTGCCCCGACCCGCGCGGCCACATCCAGGCCACCGGCCGCGACCAGCGCGGACGCAAGCAGTACATCTACCATCCCGACTGGCGCGCCCATCGCGACGAGTCGAAATACGCCCGCATGGCCGATTTCGGCCGGGCGCTGCCCAAGCTGCGGGCCCAGGTGGAGCGCGACCTCGCCCGTCATGGCCTGCCGCGCGAGAAGGTGCTGGCGGCCGTGGTGCGGATCATGGAGCGGACCTCCATCCGCGTCGGCAACGACGAGTACGCCCAGGCCAACAAGAGCTTCGGCCTGACCACCCTGCGCAAGCGTCACGTCGACCTGCATGGCGCGGCGGCAGAGTTCGAGTTCCGGGGAAAGAGCGGCAAGATGCACAAGACCGGCATCCACGACCGGCGGCTCGCCGCGCTGATCCGCCGCTGCGAGGAGCTGCCCGGCCAGCGCCTGTTCCAGTTCGTCGACCACGACGGCCATCGCCACGCAATCAGCTCGCACGACGTCAACGCCTACATCCGCGAGGCGACCGGCGGCCCGTTCAGCGCCAAGGACTTCCGCACCTGGGCGGGCACGCTGCGCTGCGCCCAGGCCCTGGCCCAGGCCGGCCCGGCCGAGAACCAGGGGCAGGCCAAGCGAATCGTCTCGGCCTGCGTGAAGCAGGTGGCCTCCACGCTCGGCAACACCCCGGCGGTCTGCCGCTCCAGCTACATCCATCCGACTGTGTTCGAGCACTATGCCTCCGGCGCCCTGGCCGAGCGTCTGGCCCGCCCGTCGGTCCGTCAGGCTGAGGAGGCGCTGCTGGAAGTGCTGGACGCCGCCGCCGAGGATCAGCCCCGGGCCGCCTGAGCGCCTCGGCGCCTCACGGCGCGGCGGTCACCCGCCAGACCGTGTTGCCGACGTCGTCGGCGATCAGCAGCGCGCCGGTCGCATCCATCGCCAGCCCGACCGGCCGTCCGCGCGCCTTGCCGTCCAAGGTCAGGAATCCGGTGACCACGTCCTGGGCCTGGCCGATGGGGTGGCCGGAGCCGAACGGGACGTAGACGACCTTGTAGCCGTTGAACTTGGTGCGGTCCCAGCTGCCGTGCTCGCCGACGAAGGCGCCCCCGCGGTACTGTGGCGGCAGGCTGGCGCCGGTGCTGAAAGCCAGGCCCAGCGGGGCGACGTGCGAGCTCAGCGAATAGTCCGGCACGATGGCGCGGGCCACGAGGTCGGGCCGCTGCGGCTTCACCCGCGGATCCAGATGCCGGCCCCAATAGCTGTAGGGCCAGCCGTAGAACCCGCCGTACTGCACCGAGGTCAGGTAGTCGGGCACGAGGTCCGGGCCCAGTTCGTCGCGCTCGTTGACCACCGCCCAGAGCACATGGGTCTGCGGCTCGAAGGACAGGCCGTTGGGATTGCGCAGGCCCGTGGCGTAGAGCCGGTGGGCGCCGGTCGCCCGGTCGATCTCCCAGATGGAGGCGCGGCCGACCTCGGCGATCACGCCGTTCTCGGTGATGTTCGAGTTGGAGCCGACGCCCGCGTAGAGTTTGGTCCCGTCCGGGCTGGCGGTCAGGCTCTTGGTCCAGTGGTGGTCGATCGGGCCGCCGGGCAGGTCGCAAAGCTTCACCCCGGGCGTGCGGATCTGGGTCTGTCCGGTCTGATAGGGAAAGCGCAGCACCGCGTCGGTGTCGGCGACATAGAGGTCGTTTCCGACCAGCACCACGCCGAACGGCGAGTTCAGATGGTCGATGAACACCGTCTTCTGAAGCACCGTCCCGCGGCCGTCGGTGCGCAACAGAAGGATGTCGTGGCCCTGCTGGGAGGAGTGGGTCTGCTTCTCCATCCAGTTCATGACCCATTCCTTGGGCCGGCGGATCGGCGGCGGCTTGGGCCCTGAAGTCTCCACCACCAGGATGTCGCCGTTGGGCAGAACATAGAGCGAGCGCGGGTTCTTCAGGCCGCTGGCCAGGGCCTGGATCTTCAGGCCGGGCGCGACGGTCGGTGTCTGGCCAGCCTGCCAGCCGATGACCTTCGCCAGCTTCATCGGCGGCAGCAGATATTGGTGCAGCGGCGGCAGATAGGGGTTCGGTCCGACCTGACGGCTGGGATCGATCGGGGCGGGTCCGCAGGCGGCGAGGGCGCCGAGCGCGGCGGCCGAGAGGGCGAGGCGGCGAAGGTTCACGGGCGGCGCTCCGGGTTCAGGGCCACGCCGCGGCGGTAGACCATGTCCCAGCCGTTCCAGCCGGTGACGGCCAGGATCACCACCACCAGCAGCGACAGCAGGAGGCCCGTGGGAACCACCGAGCCGTAGGCGTCGCGGGTATGGACGAAGGCGTTGATGATCGACAGCACCAGGACCAGGGCGTTGCCGAGGCCGTGGATCCACGCTTGGCGCAGGGCGCGGATCCGTGGATTGGCCAGGAAGTCGACGATGCCGGCCAGCGCGGCCAGCACGGCGAACACGACACCGACGCTGATCAGCCAGTCCGAGAAATCGCCCCACATGATGTCGGCCGTGCGCCAGTAGGCGATGTCGGTGATCAGCGCGCCGACGAAGCAGGCTATGGGGATCGGAACGAGCATCGGATGGATCGGATGTCCGCCGATCCGCGCGGCGGAGCGAGGGTGGTCCTCGGCCATGACGATCTATCCCATGCTGAGATTTCCTGGGGTCTAATACGGCCCGGCCCCCGCTTGGGTTCCGGACCGATCGGCGGCCCCGCCACGGGTCCCGCCTGATCGGGGCGGGGGCGCAAGGCAGAGGTCGAACGACCTCGGTTCGTCGGCGTTATGGGCTAGATGGAGGAGCTCGCCATGGCCGAACTGAACGCCGACAAGCGCAACAAGCTGCCCGACTCGAAATTCGCCGAGCCGGAAGAGCGCAAATATCCGATCGAGGACAAGGCTCACGCCCGCAACGCCAAGGCCCGCGCCAGCCAGGCCGTGAAGGCCGGCCACATGTCCAAGACCGAAGAGAAGAAGATCGACCGCAAGGCCGACAAGGTCCTGAACAAGCGCTGATCGCCCGCGCGGCCCTCGGCGCGCCAGCGCCGGAACCTATCACGGCGCGATAGGTTTTGGTCATGGCGCGCCGTGGTCGTCCCGGCGCCGGCCGCTTGCCCATTGGAGCGCTTTCGATGTCCCAGACCGTCGGTGATTTCCTGGTCGAGAGGCTGCATGCCTGGGGCGTGCGACGGATTTACGGCTACCCTGGCGACGGCATCAACGGGGTCTTCGGCGCCCTGAACCGGGCCGACGGCAAGATCGAGTTCATCCAGGCGCGCCACGAGGAGATGGCCGCCTTCATGGCCTCGGCTCACGCCAAGTTCACTGGCGAGCTCGGGGTCTGCATCGCCACCTCCGGCCCGGGCGCCGCGCATCTGGTCACCGGGCTCTACGACGCCCGCCTCGACCACCAGCCGGTCCTGGCCATCTGCGGCCAGCAGGCGCGCACCGCCATCGGCGGCCACTACCAGCAGGAAGTCGACCTGAAGAGCCTGATGAAGGACGCCGCCGGCGCTTTCGTCGAACAGGCCTCCGCCCCGGCCCAGGTCCGCCACCTGGTCGATCGGGCCATCCGCATCGCGCTCGGCGAACGGCGGGTGACGGCGATCATCCTGCCCAACGACCTGCAGGATCTCCCTTTCGAGGAGCCGGCCCGCAAGCACGGCACGGTGCATTCCGGGATCGGCTTCACCAAGCCCCGGACGGTCCCCTACGAAGCCGACCTCCGCCGCGCGGCCGAGGTGCTGAACTCGGGCCAGAAGGTCGCCATGCTGGTGGGCGCGGGCGCGCTCGGCGCCACCGAGGAGGTGATCGCCGTCGCCGACAAGCTGCAGGCGGGCGCGGCCAAGGCGCTGCTGGGCAAGGCGGTGCTGCCCGACGACCTTCCCTGGGTGACTGGTTCGATCGGCATGCTCGGCACCAAGCCCAGCTACGACATGATGATGGGCTGCGACACCCTTCTGATGGTCGGCTCGGGCTTTCCCTATTCGGAGTTCCTGCCCAAGGAGGGCAAGGCGCGCGGGGTGCAGATCGACATCGCCCCCGACATGCTGTCGCTGCGCTATCCGATGGAGGTGAACCTCGTCGGCGACGCGGCCGAGACGTTGAAGGCCCTCTTGCCGCTGCTGACCCCGAAGGCCGACGGCGCTTTCCGCGAGGAGATCGCCAAGGGCCTGTCCAGCTGGTGGGACCTGTTGAAGGACCGGGCGATGGAGCCGGCCAAGCCGATCAATCCTCAAAGGGTCACCTGGGAGCTGTCGCCGAGGCTGCCCGACCGGGTGATCCTCACCAGCGATTCCGGCTCCTGCGCCAACTGGTTCGCGCGCGACCTGAAGATCCGGCGGGGCATGAACGCCTCGTTGTCCGGCGGCCTGGCGTCGATGGGCGCGGCCGTGCCCTACGCCATCGCGGCCAAGTTCACCCACCCGGACCGCCCGGTGATCGCCCTGGTCGGCGACGGCGCCATGCAGATGAACAACATGGCCGAGCTGATCACCGTCTCGAAATACTGGCGCAGGTGGTCCGACCATCGCTGGATCGTCTGCGTCTTCAACAACGAGGACCTGAACCAGGTCACCTGGGAACAACGGGTGATGGAGGGGGACCCCAAGTTCGACGCCTCCCAGCAGATCCCCAACGTGCCCTATCACCAGTTCGCCGAACTGATCGGCCTGAAGGGCATCTACGTCGACCGTCCTGAGGCGGTGGGCGCGGCCTGGGACGAGGCGCTGGCCGCGAACCGGCCCGTGGTTCTCAACATCAAGACCGACCCGGAGGTGCCGCCCCTGCCGCCGCACATCACCTTCGACGAGGCCAAAAAGATGGCCCAGGCGACGTTCAAGGGCGATCCGGACGAAGCCAACATGATCGTGGGGGCCGCCCGCCAGCTGGTCGGGGCGCTGATGCCAGGCAAGGACTGAGATGCCGGGCCTGGGTGTGGAGGCGCCGATCGAGCGGGTCGGCGCGGCGGCGTTCCGGATTCCGACCGACGCGCCGGAAGCGGATGGAACCTTCGCGTGGGACTCGACCACCCTGGTGGTCGTCCGCGTCCACGCGGGGGGACGCACGGGGCTCGGCTACACCTATGCCGACGGCTGCCTGGTGTCGCTGATCGGCGGGCCCCTGGCCGACGTCATCCAGGGGCATGACGCCTGGGACACGCCGGGAGCCTGGGAAGCCATGCAGCGCGCCGTGCGCAATCTCGGCCGATCAGGGCTGGCGGCGTGCGCCATCTCGGCGGTCGACACGGCGCTCTGGGACCTGAAGGCGCGGCTGGCCGGGGTTCCGCTGGCCCTGCTGCTGGGCCGCCGGCGCGACCGGGTCCCGATCTATGGCTCGGGCGGATTCACCAGCTATTCCGACCAGCGGCTCGGCGAACAGCTGTCGGCCTGGGTCCGGCGCGACGGCTGCCGATCGGTGAAGATGAAGATCGGCTCCGAGCCCGGCCGCGATCCCCATCGTGTCGCCGTGGCGCGCGCCGCGATCGGCGAGGCGGAGCTGTTCGTCGACGCCAACGGGGCCTTCTCGGCCCGCCAGGCGCTGGGTTTCGCCCATGCCTGCGCCGAGGCCGACATCCGCTGGTTCGAGGAGCCGGTGAGCTCGGACGATCCGGCGGGGCTGCGCCTGGTGCGCGAGAGCATGCCCACCGCCACCGATGTCGCGGCCGGCGAGTACAACTACACCCTCGACGACGCCCGCCGCCTGCTCCAGGCCGACGCTGTCGACGTGCTGCAGGCCGATGTCAGCCGCTGCGGCGGCATCACCGGCTTCCTGGAGATCGCGGCGCTCTGCGAGGCGCATCACATCGATCTCTCCGGCCATTGCGCGCCGGCGCTGCACCTGCACGTCGCCTGCGCGGCCCATCGCCTGCGGCACCTGGAGTGGTTCCACGACCACGTCCGCATCGAGGCGATGCTGTTCGACGGCGCGCCAAGGCCGGCGGCCGGCGCCATCCGTCCCGACCTGGGTCGCCCGGGGGCCGGGCTCGACTTCAAGGAACAGGACGCCGAGCCCTATCGCATCGCGGGAGGCGAGCTGTGATCGCGGCGCGCGTAAGACGCCCCGTCCGATCCGCCCTGGCGCGCGGCGGCGAAGTCATTCAGCACGGGGCGCCGAGACGGCTTCCGGTGTCGCGCCGACGACGGGCCGACGCGGCCGCGGGACGGCAGGTCAATCTGGCCTCGGCCATCCTGGCCCTCTCGGTGCTGGCCGACAGCGGAGTGGAGCACTATCGAGGTTCGTTCCGCAACCGGGCCATGTTCGCGCCCCTGGGCGTCGCCGGGCTCACCCTCGCGGCCAGCCTGCTGGGCGTCGCCGACTTCCGGCCCCAGCGCCACCCGGGCCGCGACGCCGGCTACGCCACGGCGGCCGCCACGGGCCTGATCGGCCTGGGATTCCACACCTACAACGTGCTCAAGCGCCCTGGCCGGCTCTCGTGGGAGAACCTGTTCTACGGCGCGCCGATCGGGGCGCCGGTCGCCTTGCTGCTCGCGGGGCTGCTCGGCCGGACGGGCGAGAAGGTGCGCAGCCGGGCGCGCCGCTATCTGGGCCTTCCGCTCGAACGGGTGCTCGGCCTGGTCAGCGCCGTCGGCCTGGCCGGCACGGTGGGGGAGGCGGGCCTGCTCCACTTCCGCGGAGCCTTCCAGAATCCCGCCATGGTGCTGCCCGTCAGCGGCCCGCCGGTGGCCGCCGTCCTGCTGGGCCACGCCTGCGCCACCGAGCGCGCCCGGACGAGCCGGATCGCGCGCGCCTGGCTGCGCCTGACGGCGGCGCTGGGCCTGCTGGGCGTGGGCTTCCACACCTTCGGGGTGGCGCGGTCCATGGGCGGCTGGCGCAACTGGCGGCAGAACCTCTTGAACGGCCCGCCGCTGCCGGCCCCGCCGAGCTTCACCGGCCTGGCCCTCGCGGGTCTGGCGGCCTTGGCGCTGATCGAGGAGCGCCACGATGACTGAGCGCTTCCCCGGCTACGACGTCCTGTCCAAGCGCGATACGCCGTCCTGGAACGCCAAGACGCGCCAGGTGATCGACGAGCGCCTCGCCCTCGATCCCGAGCGCCACGTCTTCTTCGGCGACGAGGATTGGCGGACCCTCAAGGCCGTCTGCGCCCGCATCCTGCCCCAACCCCCCGACCGCGCCACACCGATCCCGGTCGCGGCCCTGATCGATCACAAGATGGCCTCGGGCTCGGGCGACGGCTATCGCGACGCCCGGCTGCCGCCGATGGGCGAGGCGTGGACGCGGGCGCTGAGGGCGCTGGAGGCGGAGGCCGCCGTCCGGCACGGACGGCCGTTCGGTCAGCTGTCGCCGGCCGAGCAGGACGGGCTGCTGACCGCCGTGCAGAACGGTTATGCGGCCGATCCGGCCTGGGCCGGCATGGCGCCCGATCTGTTCTTCAAGAAGCGCCTGATCCCCGACTGTATCAGCGCCTACTATGGCCATCCCACCGCCTGGAACGAGATCGGCTTCGGCGGCCCGGCCGCGCCGCGCGGCTACGTCCGCATGGACCTCGACCGGCGCGACCCCTGGGAAGCTTCCGAGGCCGCGCCCGGCCGCGAGGACCGGGCCCTGTCCGAGAACCGCGATGTCGGACGCACCTGACCGGATCCGGGCGGGCGAGGGCAGGGCGCCGGACGTCATGCGGCCGGGCGGCTGGGTCCCCATGCGCCAGTACGGCGAGGACGAGGCGGTCGACTTCGTGATCGTCGGCACGGGCGCGGGCGGCGGGACCCTGGCCTGCCGGCTGGCGGAGCACGGCTTCTCGGTGGTGGGGCTGGACGCGGGCCCCTATTGGCGGCCGCTCGAAGACTTCGCCTCGGACGAAAGCCACCAGTCCAAGCTTTATTGGACCGACGAGCGCATCGTCGACGGCGAAGATCCCTTGCAGATGGGGGCCAACAACTCCGGAAAGTCGGTGGGCGGCTCGACGGTCCACTTCGCCATGGTGTCGCTGAGGTTCCGGCCCGAGTGGTTCATGGCCCGCACCAAGCTGGGCTACGGCGCCGACTGGCCGATCGATTGGCGCGAGATGTGGCGCTACTACGCCGAAGTCGAGCAGGCGCTGAAGATCTCCGGTCCGGTGGCCTATCCTTGGGGCCCGAAGCGGCCGCGCTATCCGTACCGCGCCCACGAGATGAACGCCTCGGCCGTGGTGCTGGCCAGAGGCGCCGAGGCGTTGGGGATCCGGTGGACGCAGACGCCCCTGGCCACCGTCTCGGTGCCGCGCGGCCTGGCCCATCCCTGCGTCTACCGCGGCATGTGCGTGATCGGCTGCGCCACCAACGCCAAGCAGAGCGTGCTGGTCACCTGGCTGCCCCGCGCCATCGAGGCCGGCGCCGAGATCCGCGATCTGGCCATGGTCGGGCGCGTCGAGCACGACGCCCAGGGGCGCGCGACCGGCGTGCACTATCATCGCGACGGCCGCTGGCGTTTCCAGAAGGCGCGCAATGTGGTGGTGGCCGGCTACGCCGTCGAGACGCCCCGGCTGTTGCTGAGTTCCGCCTCCCAGATGTTCCCCGAGGGCCTGGCCAATTCCTCGGGCCTGGTCGGCAGGAACCTGATGGTCCAGTCCAACCAGGCGGTCTGGGGCATGCATCCTCAGGAGGTCCGCTCCTACAAGGGCCCGCCCTCGCTCTCGCTCACCGAGCACTGGAACTACACCGACGCCGGCAAGGACTTCTTCGGCGGCTATTGCTACATGAGCCAGGGGACCCTGCCGATCACCGCCGCCGGCATCCACGCCAAGCGCGGGCTCTGGGGTCAGGCGCTGATCGACCAGATGCAGCGCTACAACCATCAGGTGGGCCTGAAGATGGTCGGCGAATGCCTGCCCCAGGAGCGCAACCGGGTGACCCTGGCCGACGAGCTCGATCAGTACGGCCTTCGCATCCCGCGCATCACCTACGCCTACTGCGACAACGACCGGCGGTTGATCGCCCATGCCCTGGGCTTCATGCGCGAGGCCCTGGCCGCCGCCGACGTCGGGGAGATCTTCGAGGAGACCAACGACACCTGCCATCTGAACGGGACCGCGCGGATGGGTTTCACCGCCAAGGACAGCGTGGTCGACGCCGACTGCCGCAGCTGGGACATCCCCAACCTCTGGATCTGCGATGGCTCGGTGTTCCCCACCGTGGGCGGGGTCAATCCGTCGCTGACCATCCAGGCCATCGCCTGCCGCACCGCCGACCGGATCAAGGCCCTGGCGGGCCGCGGCGAACTCTAGCTTCTGCCGATCATCCGGGACATCGCGCCGAGCCCGAAGAAGGTCGCGGCGCCCAGGGCGACCACCGCGGCGCGCGCCAGAGGTCCGGGCACCAGCATGGCCCGATGTCCGGCCTCGTCGCTGAAGGACCCGCGGGTGCGGTGCGCGGGGCCCACCGGCCGGAACAGGTTGTCCCGCCGGCCCGGCTCGACGGGCTTGGAGGTCTGCTGACCGTCGACGGCCTTGCGCGCGAGGTAGCGGTCGAGCAGGCCTGGGGCGACGGTGTTGGCGATGATGGTCTGGAGCGTCGGCCAGCCGAGCCAATACTCGCGCCACGAGCCGCGCGCGGCCTTGAACACCGCTTCGGCGACCACCTCCGGTTCGATGGGCCGGCCCATGGGACGGGGGTCCCGGTCGATATGGACCCGCGCCCAGTCGAACTGGGGCGTGTTCACCGCCGGCAGCTCGACCACGGTGATGGAGATCGCCGAGCCGTCGTGCTCGAGCTCGGTGCGGACGGAATCGGTGAACCCGCGGATCGCGTGCTTGGCCCCGCAATAGGCCGACTGCAGCGGGACGCCGCGATAGGCGAGGGCCGAACCCATCTGGATGATCCGGCCGCGGCCATGCGCGCGCATGGCCTTGAGAGCCGCCATGGTTCCATAGACGAACCCCAGGTAGGTCACCTCGGTCACCCGCTTGAACTCGGCCGGCGTCATCTCCGAAACCGGCGAGAAGACGGTTTCCATGGCGTCATTGATCCAGATCTCGATCGGCCCCAGCTCCGCCTCCAGGGCCTCCGCTGCGGCGAAGACCTGGTGCGGGTCGGCGACGTCGGCCGAGGCGACGGCCACCTTCGAGGCGCCCTTGCCCAGGGCTTCCCGACGCACATCCTCGAGCGCATCGGCGTCCCGGGCGATCAGTCCCAGGAGGTCGCCCGCTTCCGCGAACCTCAAGGCGACCGCCCGCCCGACCCCGGCGGAGGCGCCCGTGACGACCACGACGCGGCCGCGATCAGGCCGGGGTTCCAGGGGTGACGGCTTCAGGGCGGGGCTGAACACGAGACACTTCCTTTCGAAAATCAGGGCAGGGAGCCGACATAGGCCCGCAACGCCTCCGCCTCGGCCGGCGACGGCGCCTGCAGGCCAGGCCCGAAGACGCGCAGGCCGGTGCTGTTGGCGCCGACCTGGCAGAGCATGTCGCCGTTCGGGCGGCGGTCAACGTTCAGGTCGAGTCGCCCCGCGCCGAGCCGGATGCCGGCGAGGCTCGCCCTCGGCAGCCACGGCGGCAGCTTGGGCTCGACCAGGACGGCGCCGAGCGGCGCGGCGGGCTTCAGACCCACCAGGGTATCGACCAGCAGGATGATCGCGCCCGACGACCAGGCCTGCGGCCAGCAGGCTTCCGGGTAGAGCCCGGGCGGACGATCGGCCTCGTCCCGGGCGTGTCCCCCGAACAGCTCGGGCAACCTGTGGTGATCGAACAGCGTCGTCGCCTCGAACAGGGCGCGCGTCAGGGTGTGGCAATGTTCGACGAAGCCGTATCTCGCAAATCCGCGGGCGGTCAGGGCGGAGAAGCAGGGCCAGACCGAGCCCAGGTGGTAGCCCAGCGGATTGTAGGCCGGGTGCGAAGCGGTCAGCGTGCGCAGTCCCCAGCCCGTGAAGAAGTCCGGGCGCATCAGCCGGTCGGCCACGCGCCGCGCCTTGGCCTCGTCGAGGGGCCCGTAGGCGAGGCTCTCGCCGGCGTTGGACGCCAGGGTCCGGATCTGGCGCTTGTCGGGATCCAGGCCCATTGCGAGGAAGCCCTCGTCCTCCATCCACATGGTCTGCTCGAACAGCCGCCGGGCCTGCTCGGCCTGCCCGGCCAGGTCGCGCGCCAAGGCGTCCTCCCCCGCGGATTCGAAGGCGGCGGCCATCGCCTGCTTGGCGGCGGCGAACAGGGCCTGGATCTCGCAGACCACGATCGGGTCCGGGACCAGGACGCCATCCGGGTGCAGGATGGCCTCGTTCGAATCCTTCCAGCCCTGGTTCTTCAGGCCGTGGCGGCCGGCGAAGGTGCGGTACTCGTAGAGTCCGTCGCCATCCAGGTCGCCATATCGATCCATCCAGTCCAGGGTCCGCAAGGCCAGGTCCCGGCGTTCGCGGAACCACCCGGCGCTGCCGCTTCGGGCATAGGCGTCGGCCAGGCCGATCAGGAACAGCGCCGAGGCGGAGTGGTCGCCGTAATAGCGAAGGAAAGGCGTCTTCCCGAGCAGGGCCATCGGTCCCAGCGCGCGTTGGTGCAGGACCCGCCCGGGCTGGGCGTCGCGCCGCGGGTCGATCTCGTCCGCTGTCCAGCGGCCGACGAGGTCCAGGCTGCCGCGCTGGGTCGCCGGATTGAGCAGGGCCGTTTGCCATCCGGCCATCAGGGCGTCGCGTCCGAACAGGGCCAAGTAACGCGGAATCCCGGCCGCGGGGGTGAACCGCTCTTCGCCATCGCCGTCGCCGAGTTGAAGGCTGTGCAGGTCGCGAACCGCGCCGTCCCACGCGGCCTGGACGATCGGGTCCGGCGCCTCCAGACGCGTGCAGCCATCCTGCCATTGCTTGTCCGGCGCGGGCCTCCCGCGACGAGGCAGCTCCCCGGCGTAGGCCTCGTCGAACTCGGGGATCAGTTCGAGCCGGATCTCCGCGGACGCCTGGGGCGCCAGCTCGAGACGACAGCGGATGTCTCCGTCGGCGCGGCGGAAGGCGACCGGTCCGGAGAACCCGATCCGGGCGGCGTGGCGCAGACGGGGGCCTTGACTGCGGATCTGCAAGGTTGCGGGCTTGATCCAGCGCTGCGTGACGTGGAGCCTGGGTCGTTTGCGTCCGGACGAGAGCTGGTCCTGGTCCGCGAAGTCGGCGTCCAGGCTCCAGCTCAAGGGCGCCGTGATCGGCGCCGGCGCGCGGTTCGTCAGCCGGAAGAGAACCTCGAGGCCATCGCCCACCCGACAGTCGACCTCCACCTCCAGGATGCGCTCGGACGCTGGCGGGGGTGGCCCGGGCGGCCTCGACACGGACCTGGGCAGCTTGGCCACGAAGCGGGCGGTCAGCCTGTCGGGCGCAATGACGACGGCGGAGGCGCTTTCGAGGCTCCGCTTGGCGACCCGGAGCCGCAGCCGCGACAGGAATCGGCTCTGGTGGTGGAAGAAGCCGGTCGAGCCGGCGTTCAGCCGGCCCGCCTGGTCGGTCAGGACGACACCATGGTCATGCGCGATCGCCAGCCGCGCGCCGAGGGGTCGCAAAACGTCGGGCGAGGGCCGCAGGGGCGCAAGCGCCGGCGCGCTGTCTTGCCTGGCCCCTTCATCGACCGGATGGGCGCCAGGGCCGGCGCCGGATTGCGCATCGTCCGCGCCCGTCAAAGCCAGGCTCATTGGTCACAGGCCGTCGATCCCACGGAACTGAAATTATCTCGCGGCGTGATAGTTCCTGCGGCGTCGGAGCGGGGCCGGCGTTTCGCATCGCCGAGGCCCAGCCGCCCGCGGCGAAGGTTGGTTCCCGAGATCGGGTCGTTGGCCGCCGTCAGCGGGCGGACATCGTGGTCCGCCGCGTCGAACTGGCCAACGCCGCGCAGGGCGAACTTGAAGCCGCCGTCGGCGCGGGTGATTTGGGCGCGATTTTTCGTGAGCGATCACGGAGCGGGCCCCAGGCCGCGGCTGATGAACAAACTGCGGGGCCGGGGCGTTGTCTGCGATGTCAGGGGGTGGGTCTGAATGCGAAAGATCTCCGAGTATCGACAGCACGCCGACGAGTGTCGGGGCTTGGCGGCGCTGATGCCGAGCGGCGAACAGCGCGACCAGCTGCTGGAGATGGCCGAAACCTGGGACCGGCTGGCGCGGGAACGGGAGCGCAGCCTTTCGCAATCCGAAATCTCGACGGCGCATGGCCAAGCCCCGCGCCCGTAAGCTGAAGGTTTATCAGGCGCAGTTCGGCTTCTTCGACTCCGTGGTCGCGGCGCCCAGCCAGGCGGCGGCCTTGCGGGCCTGGGGAACGCACCAGGACCTGTTCGCCAGCGGCGACGCCCGGATCTCCAGCGACGAGGCGGCCGTGAAGGCCGCTCTGGAGCATCCCGAGACGCCGCTTCAGCGGGCGGCCGGAACCCGGGACGCGTTCAAGCTGAAGGCGACGGGATCGCCGAGCGTGGGCCCGAAGACGGCGGCCAGGAAACGCGCGCCCCGGCCCAAGCCGGACCGGTCACGGCTGGAGGCGGCGGAGGCCGCCTTGCGCGATCTCGATTTGCGGCGAGAGGACGAGGAAGCGGCGTTTCAGCGCGAACAGGACGCGCTGGAGGCGCGCCGGTCGGCGGCGCGGAAGGCCTACGCCCGGTCCCGCGAAGCCGCCGTTTCGGCCCTGGAGGCGGCCCGGGCGGCCTATCGCCGCGGAGGGAAAGATCAGAAAAGCTGACGCGGCGGAGAAACCCCGGGTCACGCCTGCCGTTGTTGCGCCATGCGCTTCTACTTCCAAACCGAAGACGGCCGCTGCTATCCGGATGAGAACGGGACCGAGCTGCCCGACGTGGCGTCGGCCTGCATCGAGGCCTCCACTGTGCTTGGGAGTTTCCTCCAGGAGAAGCCACGGGAGTTCTGGGCCCACGACAACCTCTCCCTCAAGGTTTCCGACCAGACCGGCCTGGTGCTGTTCACGCTGAACCTCTCGGTGACCCTGGGGCCGGTGATGAACGGACAGCACCCCCGGGTGTGAGCTTCGGATCGCGCTTCACCACGCTGATCTTGCCGTCGCGCTCCAGCGTCGCCAGAGCCACCTCGCCGAGCTCGGTGAGGCCATGCTCGCGCAGGCTGGCGTCCACATCGCCGGAGTCGACGCCTTCCCTGGCCATGGCCTTGCGGTCGAGGCGGCCGTCCCTGGCCAGCGGGACGGGCGGCCGTTTCACCAGGAAGGCCAGGGTCCTTGAACGCAGGGTGGCGTGGGCGAGAACGCCATGCAGCCCGACGATCAGGACCGAGACCCCGAGCATCGGCCAGAACGGCGTGTTGCCGGCCAGGGCGCGGCTGAGGTTCGAGCCGATGATCACGGCCACCACGGTCTCGAGCGGCGAGCCGCGGGTGAAGGTCCGGGCGCCGGCGATGCGCATCATCCCCAGTCCGACCACGAAGACGATCAGGCCGCGGACCCCCATCTGCCACCAGCTGATGGTGACTTTGTCCGGGCCGACCAGAGCCTGAATTCCATCGAGCACCGTCACTTCCAAGCCTCCTTCTGAGACGTGGTGACAACGCGCCCGGGCTGGTGGGCGCTCCCGCCGATCCCTCCGCAACCGGAACAGTTCCGCCGCTCGGCGGCTTTAGGCTCGAAACGCTTGTGGGAGGCGCCGATGTCCGCAGCTGAAACCCTGGACGCAGCGGTTCCGGCCGAGGTGTCGGCGCTGGCCGAGGCGGTGCTGAAGCGCGCCTGCGCCGCCGATCTCACCCTGGCCACGGCGGAGAGCTGCACCGGGGGCCTGCTCGCCTCGCTACTCACCGACGTCGATGGTTACGCCCACGCCTTCGAACGGGGTTTCGTGGTCTATTCCGAGCGGTCCAAGCAGGAGATGCTGGGGGTCAGCGCCGCGGATCTGCGCCGCTTCGGCGCCGTCTCCGAGACCGTGGCGCGCGCCATGGCGGAGGGCGCGCTGGCCGCCGCCGGGGCCCAGATCGCGGTCGCGGTGACCGGCTTCGCGGGCCGGGGGGCGCCCGGCGAGGAGCCGGGCCTCGTGCATGTCGCGGTCAAGAGGGCCGGGCGGCCCACGGCTCATCGCGAGGAGCACTTCGGCGACATCGGCCGCGGGGCCGTGCGCGTGGCCTGCCTGCGCTGCAGCCTGGAGATGCTGAGCGACGGCCTGGCCGATTGAGATCCGCCGCGCCAGAAGTGAGGCTCAGCCGGGATCGATCAGGGCGATCCCAAGGTCCGGCCGCTTGCGGCGGCGCAGATGGGCCGGGGTCTCTACCACGGTGACCTCCAGCGTGGGCCGCACCTTGGCCCTCAGCAGATGCCCGCCGCGCGTGGAGCCGTCCCGCACGCCCAGGACGGCATGGATGTGGACGCTGGGCCGGCCGTCGTCGCCCACGGCGATGTCGCCCAGGAGGCTGAGGGCCTCGCACTGCTCGTCCACCTCGATCGGCCGGTAGGTCTTGGCCTCCAGGTCGAACCAGCCGACCGTGGCCCGCTCGAAGGCTCCGATGGCGGTGAGCGAGGCGGCGTGCACGCCCTGCGTCTCGGCGAAGGCGGTGATGGACCCGAAGGCCTCCTCGCCCTGATCGAGGATCAGCACGTAGGTGCGCAGGCCGCCGTCGGCGAAGACCTCCTTCGATTTCATGTCACGCGCTCAGTGGTGGGTCTCGTGGCCGCGGGTCTCCCAGCCCTTCTTGGCCGCCGCCGAGCGGCTGGCGTGCGACTGGCTGGAGCCGCCCTTGTGGCCGCCCTTGCGCGACGAGGCGTGGCTTTCGGTCTTGCCGCGGCCCGAGCCGGACTTCTTGCCGCCGCCCGACTCCTTGTTGACCGTGGCCCAGGCCCGCCGCTCGGCTTCCGCGTGACTGACGCCGCGATCCTCGTAGCCCTCTTCGATATGCTCAGCCTTGCGCTTCTGCTTGTCGGTGTAGCTGCTCTTGTCGCCCTGAGGCATGGCGGGTTCCTCCTTGCGGTCGTGCGGGATGAACGAGCGCGGCCGCCCGCGGTTTCAGCAGATTCCGCCGACCGCGGCCCGAGGTCAGAAACAAATCCGCCGACGGCCCGTTTGCAGGTGTCTCAGCTTCGGAGGCCTGTGATGGACGGCGACAATCGGACCTTTTCGGCGGTGGGCGGCGCTGGCGCGCTCGAGGACCCCACCACCCGCTATCCCCAGCCGCCGTTTCCCAGGCAGTCCCAGCCCTGGCCCGGCCTGGCCCGCGACATGCAGCCGCGTCCGGACCATGGCGAGACCAGCTATCGCGGCTCGGGCCGGCTGAAGGGCCGCAAGGCGCTGATCACCGGCGGGGATTCGGGCATGGGGCGGGCCGCCGCCATCGCCTTCTCGCGCGAAGGCGCGGACGTGGCCCTCAACTACTTTCCGACCGAAGAGCCCGACGCCCGCGAGGTGGTCGAGCTGATCGAGGCCGAGGGTCGGGTGGCGGCGCCGATCCCGGGCGACCTGCGCGACGAGGCCTTCTGCCAGAGGCTGGTGGGCCAGGCGGTCGAGCGTCTGGGCGGGCTGGACATCGTGGTCTGCAACGCCGCGCGCCAGCAGGCGCACGACTCCATCCTCGACATCTCCAGCGAGGACTTCGACGCCACCATCAAGACCAACATCTACGCGCCGTTCTGGATCCTGAAGGCGGCGCTGCCGCACCTGAAGCCCGGCGCCGCGATCATCGCGACGGCGTCCGAGCAGGCCTACGACCCCTCGCCCGATCTCTACGACTATGCCCAGACCAAGGCGGCGACGATGAACTACGTCAAATCGCTGGCCAAGCAGCTGGGGCCCAAGGGCATCCGGGTGAACGGCGTCGCCCCCGGCCCGATCTGGACGCCGCTGCAGGTGTCGGGCGGCGCCAGCCAGGAGAAGCTGGAGAAGTTCGGCGGCCAGACCCCCCTGGGCCGGCCGGGCCAGCCAGCGGAGCTGGGCTCGATCTACGTCCAGCTCGCCGCGTCCGACGCCAGTTACGCCACCGGCCAGATTTACGGCGCCGCCGGCGGCGGCGGACAGCCCTGAGGCGGGCGGCGGCGAACCCTGTCGCCGCTGGCGAGTTCCTGTAGGCAGGTTTCGTCCAGCGCCTCCCGGTCTGCATGCCCAGCGAGCCCCACGATGCGTTTCCGGAGCCCGGCCTGTTCAACCGCCGCAGCCTGCTCGCCGCGGGGGGGCGCCGGCGCCGCCGGAGCGGCCCTGATGGGCGCCGCCGCCAAATCCGCGCGCCGCGCCCTCCGCCAAATCCGCGCGCCCGTCCCGGATCAACGTCGAGCTGACCGCCAACGGCCAGGCCCATCGGCTGTCGCTGGATCCGCGCGTCTCGCTGCTGGACGCCCTGCGCGACCATCTCGGCCTGACCGGTTCCAAGAAGGGCTGCGATCATGGCCAGTGCGGGGCCTGCACCGTGCTGGTCGATGGCCGCCGGGTGCTGGGCTGCCTGACCCTGGCGGCGGCGGCGCCCAGTTCGTGGAGACGCGGGTGCATTCGCTCACCGGCGAGGTGCGCGTCCCGCGCGCCACCGGCGCGTTCGCCGCGGGGACCATCGTCAATCCCCTGGCGGCGCGCAGCCAGCTTATGGGCGGCATGATCTGGGGGATTTCCGCGGCCCTGTTCGAGGCCACCCAGATCGACCCGCGCTCGGCCCGCTACGTCAACGACGACCTGGCCGACTATCTGATCCCGGTGAACGCCGACATCGGCGAGATCGAGGTGATCATGCTGCCCGAGCAGGACCATCAGGTGAACGCCTTGGGCATCAAGGGCATCGGCGAGCTGGGCAACGTCGGCATGAACGCGGCGGTGGCCAACGCCGTGTTCCACGCCACTGGTGTGCGCGTCCGCGACCTGCCGATCCGGATCGAGAAGCTGCTGGACGCCCCCGCGCTGCGGACGGCTTAGCCGGCGCGCCAGAACGGCGGCTCGCCGCAGAAGGCTTCGACCTTCGTCCTGGCGGCCTTCAGCTCGCGGCGCTCGTCGCGTTCGCGCCAGCCGACCACACGCCCGGCGCCAAAGGTCACCGCCGGCGCCCTGAGACCGGCCTCGGCCGGCAGGCGGGTGCGCGCCACGGCCACGTCGTTCAGCTCGCCCAGCGCCGACTGCATCGCCTTCAGGCGCTTCAGGAACCGGCCACGGCCCCTGGCCTCGTCGAACAGGGGCGCGAAGAATTCGGCGACATATCTGATGCGCTTGGCCCGGATGCGCAGCTTGTGACGGCCCCGGGCGTCCAGGACGGCGAAGCGGCGCCCACGCTTGCGCACCACCTTGCGCAGGTGGTCCAGCGCCTGGGCGGCGAAGTCCGCGGCCGGCTGGTCGCGGAGGGTCGCCGTGGGAAGATCGCTGGCGCGGGTCCAGCCGCCCGCTTCGATCCAGCCCGCCGCTTCCAGCCAGAGCGCCGCGCAGCGGGGCGAGCGCACGGCCGCCTGGGCCTTGGCGTAGGCGGCGGTCTGCGCCTTCAGCAGCTGCTGGCCGAGGGCCGCGAAGTCCTGTTCGGCGAGGGCGGCCGTGGCGGGCCGGAAGGCGCTGGCGATGAACACGTCCAGGTCGCGGGCCGCGTCGAGTTCGCCGGCCAGCCACTTGAGCTCGGCCTCCACCAGCAGGCCTTCGCCCTGGCCGAGCATCGGTTCGTAGGCCTTGGTCAGGGCGCGCAGGCGGCGCATGGCGACGCGAAGCTGGTGCAGGGCCTCGGGCCTGGGCTGTTCGCGCAGGATCTCGGCGTTGGCGCAGGCCTGGGCCAGGCAGCTCAGGGCCAGCCCCTTGAACGCCTCGCCCGCCGTGGCCTGCGGCCGCAGCGCGAAGGGCGCCGCGCTTCGGGGCTCCAGGACTGTGTCGTCGGCGAGCCGATAGCCGCGTTCGGATTTGCTCTCGAAGGACAGCCGCATGTCGGCGCCGTCGGCCAGCCTGTGGGCCAGGCGGAACAGCGCGCCGCTGTCGCCGCGCTTCAGCTCCAGCTCCATCTCGCGGATCGGCTGCCGCCGGTCGCCCGCCGAGATCTCGCCGACGTCGATGGCGACTTCGATCAGGCTGCCGCCTTCCCGGCACAGGCGCGTGCGTCGCTCGACGGTGGTCAGGAACACCGGCTCCAGCTCGTCCTCGTCGCCGCCCAGGACGCCCGCCGCGGGGGTGTTGGCCAGGGCGGCCAGGTCGGGACGCCGGCTGGTGATCGCGTTCTCCCATTCGCCGCGCGCCAGTCCGCCCGGGCCCGCCGCCTGTTTCAGCGTCTGGACCAGGCTCTCGCCGTCCTCGCGCAGCCGCAGCGCCAGGCCGCGCTGGCGCAGCCGCCAGCCAGGGGTGTCGAAGGAGGTGGAGCGCAGGGTCCGGACCTTTTCCGGCGGCGACAGGCCCGCCTGGTCGACCAGGCGCGGTTCGGCGTCCTGGCCCAGCAGGTTCTTCAGCTCGGTCTCGGTGGGCGGAGGGTCGGGCATGAGGCCTCGCGAGGTGAGTGGGCTTAGAACGCCTGGCCGCGGGATCGGATCGCGCCGTCGCCTCCGCGCGGTTTCAGAGCTCCGCGCGCCAGGTCCGCGCCGCCGTGATGCAGACGATGGTCAGGGGCGCGGCGAACAGCACGCCCAGGACGCCGAAGAAGGCTCCGAATCCGACGATGGCGAACAGGCTCAGCACCGGCGGGATCGAGACCATACCCTTCTGCAGCAGCGGTTGCAGCAGATTGCCGTCCAGCTGGTGGATCACCACCAGCACCGCGAGCGTCCAGCCGGCGGTGGGCCAGCCGTGGGTCGCGGCCAGCACCAGGGCCGGGGCGGAGGCGATGATGACCCCCACCATGGGGATGAATTCGCCGATGCCGGCCAGCACGCCCAGGGCCGCCGGCGCCGGCACGCCCAGGAGCCAGAAGCTGATCCCCGTCGCCAGGCCGATCACCGTCATGGCCGTGGCCTGGGCCAGCAGCCAGCGCCGCAGCATCGCGCCCGCGTCGGACAGGAAGCGCGCGACAGAGGGGCGCTCGTCGGCGGCCAGCAGGTGCAGCAGGCCGCCCCGATAGGTCTTGGGCTGGGCGGCCAGATAGAGGCCGGCGACCGTCACCAGGATCGTCCCCATCACCGCCACGCCCGCCGACACGGCATAGGTCCGCACATGCGAGAGGATCTGACCGCCCGGCGTGGCCTGGAGCTGGTCGATGGTCCTGAGCGCCAGTCCGCCCAGGGGCGTGGCGCCCAGGTTCTGGCGCAGGCGCGCCCATGCGGGCGGCAGGCCGGCGATCAGTTCGGCCACCTGGGCCTCGAAACGGATGCCGAAGAAGGCGATGGCGCCCACGGCGATCAGGGTCGAGCCGGCCGCCGCCGCGGCCAGGGCCCAGCCCCGTGGCAGGCGCAGGCGCCGGACCAGCACTTGGGCCAGGGCGTCGAAGAACACGCCGGCCAGGATCGCGCCGAACAGCAGAAGCTCGACCGTGCGCAGCCGCCAGAGCGCCAGCACCCCGACGCCGAACGCCAGCACGATCAGCACCCGCCGCACGAAGATCGCTTCCTGGGAGCGCGCGCTCATTCCACCGCCAAGCCCGAAGAGAATCCGTCAGGGTTGAAATGGTCGGAGCCGCCCAAGGTTCAGGCCTGCGCTGCGGTCACCCGGCGCTCCGGCCTCCGCCGAGGGCCTTGAAGAGCGAGGCGAGGTCGGCGTGGCCTCGCCCGCGTCCGGCATCGGCCAGTTCACCGCACCCGCGAGGGAATCTTGCCGGCTCGACCCGCGGCGCAGGGTCTTCAGCGCGGCGGAGACCCGGACATCGGCCTTCGCGCCTGGGACGCGGCGGGTGAGGGGAAGTTTCCCGCCAAGCCCGCGCTTGAGGCGGAACGGCGGGTCCGGACCCCCGTTTTGAGGGCGAGACCCACGCATCCGGAGGCAGCCATGACCGCTCGCCGCAAGGCCAGCAACTGGTCCGCCGATGTCACCGAGCACAGCGACGCTCTGGACCTCGAGCCCGAGGTGTTCCGCTCCAGCGATCCGCACCGCGTGGCCCTGTCGCTGAAGCAGTCGGCCGAGCACAGCCACCGCCGCAAGGCCTCGCCGTTCCGCTCGGCCATGTCGATGCTGACCTTCTACATCAACCGCGCGGGCAAGAACCTGCCGGAGGGGCGCAAGCGGGTGCTGGAGGACGCCAAGGACGAACTGCGCAAGGTGTTCGGCAAGGCCGAAAACGGAGCCTGAGTCCGGGCCCGCGAGCGCCGGGGAACGGATCGCGAGGGCTCCGGCTTTAGTCGTCGTCCCGCATCCCGCGGCCCCCATCCGACGGAGATTCCCATGGCCGACCAACCCGACGCCATCGCCCTGCTGAAGGCCGACCACCGCAAGGTCGAGGGCCTGTTCGAGAAGTTCGAAAGCGCCCGCGGCAAGGCGCAGAAGGAAAGCCTCGCCAAGGAGATCTGCACCGAGCTGACGGTGCACACGATCATCGAGGAGGAGATCTTCTACCCGGCCTGCAAGGGCAAGGCGGAGGAAGACCTGCTCGAGGAATCCTACGTCGAGCACGACGGCGCCAAGGTGCTGATCGCCGAGATCGAGGCGGGCGGCCCGGACGAAGCGTTCTACGACGCCAAGGTCAAGGTGCTGTCCGAGCAGATCCAGCACCACGTCAAGGAAGAGGAGAAGCCCGCCGAGGGCCTGTTCGCCCAGGCCCGCAAGGCCGAGCTCGACATGGACGCCCTGGGCCAGCAGATGGCCGCGCGCAAGCAGGAGGTGCTGGCCCAGATCAAGGCCGGCGGCCTGCCCACGCCCGAGACCCGCAGCTTCAAGGGCGTCGAGCTCGAGCACGGCGAGCCGGTCGATGAGGGCGCGGCTCCGACGGGTCCGGACCAGGCCTCCGACCGCGTCTAGCGGAGGTCGACGGCGGCGGTTCTGGGGAACGGCCGACCCTCTGAATGGGTTTGGAAGGCATGCCCCAACCGCCATCGTCGCCGGCCCGGCCAGACCCTTGGCCCGTGTTTGTCGAAAGGAGTAACCATGTCTGGCGTTCAGGGAATTGCTGGCCATCTGCTGGCGAGCGAAGCTCGCAACCTTCACGCGATCCAGAAGAACGCCAAGACAATGATCGAGCGCGTCATCGACAGGCTCGATGACTATCCCGAAGCCAAGAGTCGCCAGCGCGCCCACCTTGTCGACAAGGACAACGAGATGCGTCGGCTCGAAGAGGTCCTCGGCGCCATGGGCGAGGACGCCTCCTCGCTCAAGGACAGCGCCATGTCGGTGATGGGAGGCTTGACCGGCCTGATGACCGGCGGGCTCGAGGACGACATCCTCAAGACCAGCATGGCCACCTACGGCCTGGCCGAATACGAGATCTGCGCCTACGAGGGCATGATCGCCCTGGCGGAAAAGGCGGCGCAGGAACGGGCCGTTCCCTTGCTCGAGAGCTGCCTGGCCGAAGAGCGGGCGATGGCCGAGTGGCTGCACGCCCACATGCTGCCCACCCTGGACCGATATCTGGAGCTGCGCAGCCAGAAGGGCCTGCAGGCCGCCCACTGAGGCCGGCTCAGCCCTGGGCCTCCGGCGGAGGTCCAGGCACGCCATAGCTGTCGAGGATGGCCCTGATCCGGGGAGCCTCCCGCCTGAGGATGAGGTCGATCCGGCGCTTCAGCGCCACGTCCGACTTGCGCACGCCCATGGAGATGTCGAACACCATGGGCATGTTGGGACCGTCCAGCCAGGGATGCACGGGCGCGATGGCGAGAGAGACCTTGGAGCGGGAGGCGAAGTAGCCGGCGAGCGGTCCCCAGACCACGCCCACGTCGACGTCGCCGTCCTCCACCGCCTTGACGATCGGCGCCTGCGGATCGGGCTTGTTGTAGTCGCCATACACCATGAACCCGCGCACGTTGCGGGTGATGCCGCGGCGGGCGAGGGCGAAGGTGGGCGGCGTGTTGGTGGAATCGTTGCCGATCATCTGCACGCCGATCTTCAGCCGCCGGAGCCGCGGATCGTCGAACGACGAGATGTCGAGGCCGCGATCCTTTCGCGTCACGAACACATAGGTCGACCGGTAGTACGGGCGGGTGGTCGCCAGCATCTCCAGCTGGCTGGCGACGCCCGGCCAGAGATCGCATTGGCCGGCGTTCAGGGTCTTGCGCACATAGCCGCGCCATTGCGGCCACCAATAATAGTCCACGCGCCGATGCAGGTCCCGAGCGACCAGTTCGGCGATCTTGTTCTCGAATCCGTCCCGATGCGAATTCGAGAACGGCATGTCGTTGGGATCGGCGCAGACCTTCAAGACCTTCGGCTGCACCTGGCAGGCGGCCAACAGCGCCAGGATCGGAAGGGCGGCGAGCCATCTCATGGCGCGGTCACCGCGCCCCAGGGTCTGCCTCCGACCTTGACCGTCGCGACGGTCCGGCCCGACTTCAGGTCGATCACCGACACATCCCCCGACAGGCCGTTCGCGGCATAGAGCCGCCGCTCGTCGGGCGACAGGGCCACGCCCCAGGTGCGGTGGCCGACGCGGAAGTAGCGAAGGATCCGGCCCGAGGCCGTGTCGATCTCGGCGACGTGGTCCCCCCGGCCGAGGCCGACGTAGAGCCGGTCGCCCTTGCGGGTCATGGCGAGGCCCACGGCCTGGACGTCGGGTGAAATCGGATCGTCCTCGAAATCGACGGTGCGGATCATCCGCCGCGTGGCGGTGTCGAACACGGCGACGGTGGCGCGCGCCTCGGAGCTGACCCAGAGCCGCCGGCCGTCGGGGCTGAAGCGGGCGTCGCGCGGGCGGGTGCCGACCAGGACGCTCTGCACCAGCCGGCCGTCGGCGGCGCGGATGAAATGCACCAGGCTGGCCGACTCGGAGGTGCAGATCACCCATCGGCCATCCGGGCTCACCGCCATTCCCTCCGGCTCGGGGCCGACCGACGTCTGCCAGACGATGCGCTTGGCCCCGATGTCGATCTTGGAGGCCTTGCTGTCGTTTTCATTGGCGACATAGAGGGCCGACCCATCGGGGCTGAGGGCGAAACGTTCGGGATCCGGGCCCGAGGGAAGGTGGTCGACCACGCGGCGGGAGGCCAGATCCACCACGTCGATCCGATTGGCGTTGCCGGCGGCCACATAGAGGGTCCTGCCGTCGGCGCTGACGGCCATCCCGCGCGGACGGCCCCCCACCGGGATGTCGCCGACCAGCCGGTCGGAGGTCCCGTCGATCACGTGGACGACATTGCCCTGTTCGTCGGACACATAGGCCATGTGCCGCGCCACCTGCGGCTGGGCGCAGCCGGCCAGCGCCGCGACCAGAACGACGGCCCAAGCGCCCTTGCCGATCATGAAGGGCTGGTCTGTCCGCCCTGGTGGTTGGGCGTGGCCGGCGGCTGGACCGGAGGCGGCGCCGCGTTGGGCGGCTGTTCCGCCTTGACCTGCGGCGTGGAGAGCGAGCGCACGTAAGCGGCGATCTCCCAGATCTGCCCGTCGGGGATCTTCTGGCGCCAGGTCGGCATGCCGTTCGGACGGCCTTCGGCGATGGAGTTGTAGATCTGGTCGATCCGCCCGCCGTAGATCCAGACCTTGTCCATGAAGGCGGGGCCGATGCCCCCGCCGCCGTTGAAGTGGCAGCCGCTGCAGTTGTACCAGGCGTAATACTGCTTGCCCTGGGAGATGTAGTACGGGTTGCCGTCGTAGATCTTGCCCCGCGGGTCCTCCGGCTGCGGCTGGGCGCCGCCCGGCAGGAGCTCGGACAGGACCACCGGTTGCGGCGATTGCTGCGCGGGGGGGGCAGTGGCGGCCGCCGGCGGGCTGGCGTGACAGCCTGCGGCTCCCAGCGCGAGGGCCAGCGCCAGGGCGAGCCGGCGCGGCTCAGTGAGGCAGGGTGAAGACATAGAGAGTCCCTCCCGGCGTGCTCTTCTGCTTGAGGTCCGCCATGGCGCCGACGAAGCCGAGCGCGCTGGTCTTGTCGTGCGGATCCAGGTTTCCCGAGACGATGGCGCCGGACCAGCCGCCGACGCCGGAAAGCACGGCGATGTATTCGTGGCCGTCCGGACCCTTGTAGGCGACCGGCTGCCCGATGATCCCGGAGCCTGTCTTGAACTGCCATCGGAGCTGGCCGCTGCGCGCGTCGACTGCCTTGAACCAGCCGTCCATGGTTCCATAGAAGACCAGGTCTCCGGCCGTGGTCACCGTGCCTGACCACACGGGAAGGTCCTCCTTCACCTGCCAGGCGATCTTGCGATGGACCGGGTCCCAGGCCGTCAGGAAGCCCCGGTTGCCGCCGGGCCCCGGCTTCATCACCACCTCGGCGCCGACGTAGGGGGTGCCAGAGATGTAGTTGGTCTGCATGTCCTGCCAGTCCATGCAGAGGTTCTCGTGCGGCAGGTACATCAGGCCGGTGCGGGGAGAGTAGGACGACGGCTCCCAGTCCTTGGCGCCGGAGGCCGTGGGACAGATGTCGCGGACGACGCTGCCGAGCTTGGGCGACTTGTCCGGATTGACGATGATCCGGCCCGTCCGCAGGTCCACACCCTTGGTGGAGTTGATGTAGCCATAGGGATCGGCCGCCAGCACCTGGCCGGTGGACGGGTCCATTTCATAGAGATAGCCGTTGCGGTCCGGGTGCAGCAGCACCTTCCGCGGCAGGCCGTTCACCGGCACGGTCAGCTCCAGGATCTCGTTGATCCCGTCGTAGTCGTGCTCGTCGTGCGGGTTCATCTGGTAGAACCATTTCGCGGCCCCGGTGTCGGGGTCGCGGGCGAAGATGCCGGCCGTCCATTTGTTGTCGCCGGGGCGCTGGGTGGCGTTCCAGGGGCCCGGGTTGCCGGTGCCGTAGAAGATCAGGTTCAGGCTCGGATCGTAGGTGATCCAGCCCCACATGGAGCCGCCGCCGATCTTCCAGGCGTCCGGCGGCCAGGTCGACACCCCGAGATCCTTGCCTCGGTCTTCGGCATAGTAGGGATGGAAGTCCGCCCCGATCAGCACATCCTTGTCGGGGCCGGTGTGGTAGGCCTTCCAGACGACCTTGCCGGTGTTGGCGTCGAGCGCCTGCAGCCATCCGCGCACGCCGAACTCGCCGCCCGAGACGCCGACGAGGACCTTATCCTTCACCACCAGGGGCGCCATGGTGACGCTCTCGCCCTTGTTGATGTCGCCCAGCTGGGTGCGCCAGATCTCCTTGCCGGTGTTGGCGTCGAGCGCGATCGTCGCTCCGTCCAGGGTGTTGAAGAACAGCTTGCCGTTGGAATAGACGGCGCCGCGGTTGACCACGTCGCAGCAGGCGACCCCCTGGCTGGCCGGCGAAGGGTTGGGCTTGTACTCCCACTTCAAGGGCGCGCCAGGTTTCGTCAGGTCCAGGGCGAAGACGTAGTTCGGATAGGGCGCCACGATATACATGGTGTTGTTCGCCACGATCGGGGCGGCTTCCTGGCCCTTGTCGACCCCCGTGGAGAAGGTGAAGGCCACCTGCATGCGGCCGACATTGGAGTTGTCGATCTCGTTCAGGCCGGAGAACCGGGTGGACGCATAGTCGTGGGCCGGCATGGTCCACTCGCCGTTGTCCGCGGTGGAGACGTTGTTGGCCTGCACCTGGCCGCCCTCCGGCGGCGGTGTGGCGGTCACCCCGCCTCCCTTGTTGCATCCGGCGAGGAGAGCGGCGGCGCAGGCAAGGCCCAGCAAGGCGCGGGCGCCCGTGCGGCGGCGGGCCGGGGGGTCAGCGCAGCGTATAGAGATAGGCCGCGACGTCGCGTGCGTCATGGTCGTTGATCTCCATGTTGGGCATGGCGTTGCCGGGCACGACGCTCTGAGGGGCCTCGATCCAGCGGACCATGTTCTGGGGCGTATTGGGCAGCATGCCGGCGATGGTGGTCCGGCGCGCCATGTGATCGAGCGGCGGGCCCACCAGGCCGTGGGCCGAAGCCACGCCGGGGATCTCGTGGCAGCTCCCACAGCCTTCCTTGGCGATGAGGGCGCGGCCCCGCGCCGCGTCCCCGCCGGCCGCTCCGGGGGGCCGAGGTCGCGCCTGCGCCGCGCCCGCGCCCAGGGCGAGGGCTGCGGCGAGGAGGGCCAGCGCCGGCTTCAGCCCGAGCATGCCGGCACCCCGATCAGGTCGACGGTGTTGAAGGCGATGGCGAGCAGGAATCCCCATCCCGTCATGAGCCCGCAGTAGGCCAGGAAGCGGACCCGGGTCGCTCGCGCCTGCAAGGCGCCGTGCTGGTTCCACCCGCGCGTGCGGCGCCAGTCGGCGGTGGCCGTCACGGCGGCGGCCAGGGCCACGATCAGGGCCAGAATGTTCACCACGAACAGCACCGGCCGGTCCCACGCCCAGCTCGAAGGCGGCGCGGGGTAGGGCATGTCGTTCGGCATGCACGGGTAGGCGGCCAGGGCGTAGTTCAGCAGGAGCTGGGCGATCCAGGCGGCTGGAGCGCCGAAGACGCCGAACACCGGACGGACGAGCTGGCGCAGCAGATGGGGCGCTGGGATCGCGGGAGGCGCCGTGGTGTGGACGATCCTGGTCATGGCTCACCACAGGTGCGGGCTGATGTAGAACATGAAGAACAGCGTCACCCACACGGCGTCGACGAAGTGCCAGTAGATCGCGACGTTGGAGAGGGCGGCGTTGCGGCGGGAGTCGATCAGTCCCATGCCGAGCCAGAGCATGATGAAGAACAGCCCGCCCAGCCCGGCGATCACGTGGACCATGTGGAAGCCGGTCGTGGTGAAATAGAGCGAGCCATAGGGACCGGTCTGGGGCCGGAAGGTCTTCTCGCTCCACTCCAGGCCCTGGACGCCCACGAAGATCACGCCCAGCACGAAGCCGATCATCAGGTTGATCATGGCCTTGCCGCGCTCGCCCCGCTTGATCGCCCGCTCGGCGATCCAGACGAACACGCTGGAGGCCAGAAGCACGATGGTATCGGGCAGGGCGTAGTGCAGCTTCGGCGGCTCGGGCCGCCAACTGTGCGGCAGCTGCACGTCGAAATAGTAGTAGCTGAACTCGAGATAGGAGAAGAGCGCGGCCTCGGTGGCGATGAGGCAGAGCACGCCCCACCAGGTGGAGCTCTTCTTGTCGTGGGGCCCGACCGGCAGGGGCCCAGGCGTCAGGACGACTTCGGTCATAGCCGTGCCTCCGCGACCTGGGCCAGCTTGCGGCGGGGCCAGACCCATACGATGAGGCTGAGGATGCAGATCGCTGCGCCGGCGCCGGCCAGCGGCCAGAGCCGCAGCAGCAGGCCCACGAAGCCGACGGTCAGGCCCAGGCTGAGCACGAACGGCGTCAGGGTGTCCTCCGGCATCTTCACGATCAGGGTGGGATCGGCGTCAAGCGAACTGGTGAGCAGCATCTCCTTCTCGTGCTCCAGCGATGGCCCGTCCTCGGCCGAGGAGAGGGTCTCGTCGTTCCGCAGCCGGCCTTCCCACAGGGGGTAGCGGCTGGAGACGGTGGGGATCACGGCGAAGTCGTAGGACGGCGGGGGCGACGGGATCGCCCACTCCAGGCTGTAGCTGTCCCACGGATTGGCCCCGGCGAACGCGCCGCGCCGGAGGCTGACGACGACGTTGACGATCAGCAGCAGGACGCCCAGCGCGAACAGGAAGGCCCCGACCGTCGTGACCTGATTCAGGAAGGTCCAGCCCATCTCGGACGGGTAGGTGTAGATCCGGCGCGGCATGCCCAGCAGGCCGGTCAGGTGCATGGGCAGGAAGCACAGGTTGAACCCGACGAACATGGTCCAGAAGTTCCACCGCCCCAGGCGCTCGTCGAGCATCCGTCCGGTGAACTTGGGGAACCAGTAGTAGAGGCCGCCGCAGACCGGGAAGACGTTGATGCCGATGAGCACATAGTGGATGTGCGCCACCACGAAGTAGGTGTCGGTCAGCTGCAGGTCGACGGGGGCCAGGGCGGTCATGAAGCCCGAAACCCCGCCGATCGTGAACAGCACGATCATGCTGGCGAAGAAGAGGAAGGCGGTGGTCCACACCACGCGCCCGGTCCAGATGGTGGCGATCCAGGCGAACACCGCCACCGCGCTGGGAATCACGATGACGATCGACGCGGCCGAGAAGAACGACAGGCCCAGCGTCGGCAAGCCAGTGGCGAACATGTGGTGCACCCACACCCCGAAGCCCAGGATCATGGTGGCGACGGTGGAGAGCGCGACAGGCGTGTAGCCCACCAGCGGCCGGCGACAGAACACCGGCAGGCCCTCGTGCACCATTCCCATGGCCGGGAGCACCAGGGCGTAGACCCATGGGTGGCCGAACATCCAGAACAGGTGCTGCCAGAGCAGCGGTTGGCCGCCCTGCCCGGTGTCGAAGAAGTGCATGCCGAACTGCCGGTCGAACCACAGCATCAGGAAGGCCAGGCTGACGGCCGGCACCACCAGGAGGTTGGCGGCCGAGGCGGTGATTGTCCCCCAGGTCATGATCGGGACCCGGCCGAGGGACATGCCCGGCGCGCGGGTCTTGAGGAACGTGGCGATGAAGTTGGCGGCCCCGATGGTGGTCGAAAGGCCGAAGAAGATCATTCCCAGGCTGTAGAAGTCCTGGTTCAGGCCTGGATTGTAGGGAAGCTCGGCGAATGGGACGTAGTTGAACCAGCCGTCGTTGGGTCCCTGGCCGATGACGAAGCCCGAGTACATGAACAGGCCCGAGAACAGGAAGATCCAGTAGGAGAAGGCGTTCAGCCTCGGGAAAGCCATGTCCCGCGTGCCGAAGATCAGCGGCCACAGGAAGATCGAGAAGCCCGACAAGACGGGGAACGCATAGAGGAAGATCATCGTCATCCCGTGCGTCGAGAACAGCTGGTTGTACTGGTCCGGGGTCAGCAGGTGCTCGCCGGGCCGGTAGAGCTGCACCCGCATCACCAGCGCTTCGAGCCCGCCCAGGATCAGGAAGGCGAAGGCGGTGACGATGTAGCGGACGCCCAGCTTCTTGTGGTCCACGGTGGCGAACCAGCCGTAGATCCCCGGCCGCCCTTTCCAGATCTCCTCGAGGCGGCGATGCAGGCCCTCGTCCACGTGGACGATGTCGGGCGTGCGCGAGATGTCCGAGGCGCTCATGACGTCCCCTTCACTTCAGCGTCTCAAGGTAGCCCCGCACCTGCGTGAGCTGCGGGCCGGACAGATAGAGCGTCGGCATCAGGGTCCCCGGCTTCACGCCCTGGGGATTGGCGATCCAGCCCGAGAGGCCGGCGGGCGTGTTGGGCGCGGCGCCGGCGGCGATCGTGGCGCGGCTCATCAGATGCGTGAGGTCGGGCGCCACCTTGCCCTGGGCCATGGTGCCGTTGACGGTGTGGCAGGAGCCGCACTTGGTCACGAACAGGGCTTGGCCCTGCTGGGCCTCGACCGTTGCGGGCGGGGCCGCGGCGGCCAGCTGGCTCTGCCACCAATGCGCGAACACGGCCGGCGGATCGGCGATGACGAAGACCGCCATATGGGCGTGTTGAAGGCCGCAGTATTCGGTGCACTGCCCGACGTAGCGGCCCGCCCGGTCGGCCTCCAGCCATGTCACGTTGGTTTGCCCCGGGATGGTGTCGGTCTTGCCCGCCAGCGCCGGGACCCAGAACGAATGGATCACGTCCGCGCCCTTCAGCTCCAGGCGGACGGGGTGGCCGACGGGGATGTGGATCTCGTTGGCGGTCACGAAGACCCGGCTGGGATCGGCATCCCTGTACCGGACCTCCCACCACCACTGATGTCCGGTCACCTCGATGGTGAACGGCTCGGCGCCCTTCGGCTGGTTGACCGCCGCCAGCACCGACACGGTCCAGATCAGGGTCACCACCAGCGGGATGACCGAGAGTCCCACGCCCCAGACGATCCACTTCATGCCGCCGGGCCGGCGCTCCACGGGCTCGGCGCCGATGGGCCCGAAGGCGCTGCGGCTGCGCTTCGCGAGCGCTCCCCAGGCGACCAGGAGCGTGATGATCAGGCAGACGGCGATCGAGATGATCAGCGCCTCCCAGGTGAGATCCACGACCGGATAGGCGCGGGAGCCCCAGCCTCCGAGAAAGCTCATCGGCGTGGCGGCCGCCGCGGGTTTCGCCAGCAACGCCGCCGACAATCCGGCAACGCTCCGCGCCGCGCGTCCGAGCCTCTCCCCCGTGCGCCGCCTCATCGCGTCATCGCCCTCAGGCGCGGCAGGCGTTCGGCGGGATCCGTCAGCAGGGCCGACAGCTCGGCCATGGCGGCCATCAGGAACACCGCGCAACCGGGGACCCACATGATGGCCCCGCCCAGCTGCTGGTCCTGAAGGGGAGTCAGGCCCCAGGCGAAGGTGGTGGTGAAATGCGGCGCATAGAGCGCGCGGGGGGCAAGGGTGATCAACGCCCCCAGCAGGCCCATCTGGGCGGTCGACACCAGGCCCGCCGCGATGGTCCAGACCGGCTGCCGGTGCGGCTGGGCGAGCAGGGCGCTCCACAGCCACAGGGCCGACCCGTACACCGTCAGGTGCATGGTCCAGTAGACCACGGTGCTCTCGAAGGTGGCCGCGTAGGGGCCCGGCGCGTGCCAGTACCAGAGCAGCGCCCAGAACAGTCCCGCCGCCAGCACCGCGCTCTTGGCCGCGCCCTCGCCGCGCGCGGGCAGCGGACAGCGCCGTCCCAGCAGGCCGCGCAACGCCAGGCCGGGGCGACCGGCGGCCACCAGGGGGGCGGCGACCAGGGTCAGGATCATGTGCTGTCCCACGCGGGCGGCGAACAGGGAAACCGACAAGGGGCACAGCGGCGAGATCAGCGCCGCCGCCGTGAGCGCCCATCCGCAATGGAAGAACGTCTTCTCCCGCCGGCCCGCGCCGGCGCGGGAAGCGCCGATGGCATAGGCCGCCCAGATAACCGCCAGCGCCGCGATCAGCACCGGATCAAGGTTCCAGCGATGCAGAAGCTGCCCCGGATCGGGCGGCGTTCCGCAATAGGGAATAGGAATTTGCCGCCCCGCCACGGTCCCGCCCTCTGGTCCTTCGCCCGTGAGGAACGCAATCATGCCGTGCGCGGTTGCATCACTATGGGATATTTTATTAACCGTCCGGCCATCTGCGCGCGACGGCCCGCAACGACCGGGAACCAGTGTCCAGGCGACGGGTTCCACCGACTGCGAAGTCAGAGCTCGGCGGGCTTGGAGGTCGGGGTCGATCAGCGCCGCCAGGAGATGCAAGGCCGGCGCGCCAACGCCCGCCGAAGTGATCGCGGATTGGAAATGCGGATTGTCGTCGTTTCGGTTCTGGCCGTGCTTGGCCTGGGTCTCGCCGCCTGCGGGCGCAGCGCGCCGACCGCAATCGGCGATGCCGACCGAGGTCATTTCGTGATCGGCCAGGCCCAATGCGGCTCCTGCCACATCATCCCCGGGGTCATCTTCGCGGACGGCTTGGCCGGACCGCCCCTCCGCGGCCTGGCCAGCCGCACGATGATCGCCGGCGTGATGGCCAACACCCCGGACAACCTCGTCGCCTGGCTGCGCGCGCCGCAGGCCGCTGTTCCCGGTAACGCCATGCCGGACATGGGCCTCTCCGAACAGCAGGCGAGGGACGCCGCCGCCTACCTCGAGACGCTGAGATGAGAGGTTGGGCCTGGCTGCTCGGCGGCGTGATCCTGACCCTGGCGGCGTTCGGCGCCACTGGCCTGGTGGTGATCGAGACCGGCGCCTTCGACACCCGCGCCTCCACGCCGCACAATATCGTGACCGCCTGGGCGACCCACACGACCATGATCCATTCCGTGCGCCAAGGCGCGGAGGACGTGCGCCCTCCGGCGGCCTTCACCCCGGCCCAGACCGTCGCCGGGATGCATCTGTACGAGCAGCGATGCTTGGTCTGCCACGGCGGCCCGGGCGTGGCGCGCGCAACCTGGGTCCAGGGAATGAACCCGCCGCCGCCTTTCCTGCTGGACGCCTCGCGGCAGTGGACGCGCGGCCAGCTGTTCTGGGTGGTGAAGAACGGCGTGAAGATGACCGGCATGCCCGCCTGGGGGATCACCATGAGCGATGACGACATCTGGGACCTGGTGGCGTTCCTGGAGGCCATGCCGCAGATGAAACCAGCCGACTTCCAGAAGGCCGCCGCCGTCAGATCACCATCAGGTCCTGGCCCACGATGATCTCGCCCTTGAAGCCGCCGGAGCGGACGGCGGTCTTCCACTGGTCGTCGGTGACGCCGGTGATCGGCACCAGGTGATAGAGCACCAGGGTCTTCACCCCGGCCTCGGCGGCGATGCGGCCGACCCCCTCGGCGGGGGAATGCGAGCGCATCAGATGCGCCCAGAGCTTGTCGCGGTCGGCCTCGATGGCCGAGCCGCCGGCCTGGCGGTTGGCGACATCCTCGAGCTCGGCCTTCATCGCCGGCATGTACATGGCCTCGTGCACCAGCACGTCGGCGCCCTTGGCGAGCCGTGCCACCGATTCCACCGGCGTGGTGTCGCCCGAGAAGGCGATCGAACGGTCCGGGAAGTCGAAGCGGTAGCCCAGGGCCGGCGCGACCGGTGGATGGTTCACGATCGCGGACCTCACCTTCATGTCGCCCGAGGCCATGACCGGCCCGGCGGCGGACACCTCGTGCACCTTCACCGGCCCCAGGGGCGAATGGCCGATGTCGTCCAGCCAGATATCCACGTCGGGCTTGAGCGCCTTGAGGTAGTCGGCGGTGATCCGCCGCAGGGGCGGGGGGCCGTAGAGGTTCAAGGGCGCGGTCAGGCCGGCGTACCAGGCGAAATAGATCAGGGTCCCCAGCTCGATGTTGTGGTCGGGATGGTGGTGGGTGATGAAGATGTCGCGGATGTCCTGCAGCTTCACGCCCGCGCGGACCAGCTGCTCGGTGACGCCGTAGCCGCAGTCGAGCACATGGGCCGAACCGCCGTGCAGCATCACGCTGGAGGTCATGTAGCGAGGCCGGCCCACCGAGGGTCCGCCGAGCGTGCCCAGGAGGATCAGCCTGGTGGCGCCAGGCTCGGCGGCCTTGGCGACGGCCGCGGACACAGCGGCGAGGGCGGGCAGGGCGGCGGCGGCCTTCACGAGGGCGCGTCGGCTCGGCGTGGTCATCTCGGGGTCACTCACGGGTTGGGCCCGCGCGCTCGGGGAGGAGCCGCACGGAGGGGTCCGTGCGGCCCGCTGGCCCCATGGCGAGGCGAGCTCTAGAACCGGAGGGTGGCGCCCACCACGAACCGCCGGCCCAGCACATCGTACACCGACGGATTGGTCTGCAGCGAGTAGTCGCTGAAGGTGCTGTAGTACGGCGTGACCGGCGGATCGACGTCGAACAGGTTGGTGATGGTGCCGAAGATCTCGGTATTGGCGACGATCTTCAGCCGGTAACGCAGCGTCAGGTCGGGGTAGAAGATCGGCCGCACGTGGTTGCTCTCGATCGTCGTGCCGGCCACCGCGGCGTTCTCCAGGGTCCCCGAGGAGATGAAGCGGCCCTGCACATAGGCCGAGAACGGACCATTGCTGTAGGTCAGGCCGGCGGTGAACTTGAACCGGGGCAGGGCGTAGGGCACGCCGTCGGACTGCTGGATGCCCACCTGTCCCGCGCGGTCGATCTTGGCCGCGCCGTTCAGCTGCTGGGAGTTCTCGATCAGGTAGCTGCCGAAGAAGCGCCCCGAGACCGACTCGGGGCCGCCGCCGAACAGGCGGATGTCGCGCGTGTAGTTGGCCTCGAAGTCCACGCCGCGGACCAGGGACTCGTTGATGTTGACGTAGACGTTGCCCACCAGGATCGGCAGGTCGGTGTTCACGTCGCGGGTGACCAGCGAGCAGAGGGCGGTGGCGCCGGCCGCGCACTGGTTGACGACGTTCTGGGCCCCGAGCTGGCCGATCGCGCCGTTGATCTTGATCCGGTACCAATCGACCGAGAAGGACGAGCCGGGCAGGAAGCCGGGCTGCAGCACCGCGCCGGCCGTGAAGGTGTCGGCCTTCTCCGGCTTCACGGTCGGATTGCCGCCCGAGAAGGTGGTGATGTTGATCACCCCGGCGGACGGATGCAGCGGATCGGTGACGGTGCCCGCGCCTCCGGTCTTGTCGAACCGTTCCGAGAGGTTGGCGGCGCGGACGTCGCGCGAATAGGTGCCGCGCAGCCTGAGGCCGTCGATCACGTCCCAGCTGGCGCCGGCCTTGTAGGCCCAGATCCCGCCCGAGCCGGTGTAGTCGGCCCAGCGGCCGGCCAGGTCGAGCTTGACCATCTTCATGAAGGGCGCATTGGCGATCAGCGGGATGCCGGTCTCTCCGTAGACCTCCTTGGTCTCCAGGGCCCCGATGATGTTGGAGACCTTGGAATACTGGATGCCGACGGTGTTGGCGCAGTCCGGCGGGCTCAGGCCGCGCAGTCCGGAGGCCACCGCCGCGGCGCTGCCGTTGCACGGGATCGGCCGGCCGTTGGTCTGGTCGCCCGGCGGGTTGGTCGGATCCTCCACCAGCTGAAGGATGCTCTCGCGGCGGAAGGTGCCGCCGAAGGCCGCCGTGACCGGACCCGCGCCCCAGCCGTCGAACACCTCGCCGTCCAGCGACAGCTCGGCCACGTGCTGGTTCATGGTGGTGATGTTCACCTTGGCCACTTGGGAGACGTAGCTCAGGGTCCGTGCCGGGCTGTAGCCCGTGCCGGCGAAGTAGACCGGCGTGGTGATCGACACCCCGGGGGTTTCGCCGGTGACGTAGCTGATCGCCGCTGGCGAGGCGGCGCCATTGCCGAACAGGTCGATCGGCACGCAGCCGGGCAGCGGGTTGGCCGAGAGCGAGGTGCGGCAGACGATGTTGCCGGTGGCCGGATCCTTCACCGCGTCCGCCGCGGCGAACATGTGCAGCAGGTTGAGGCCGATCTGGTACATCCGCCGGGTACTGTGCCCATACTGGTAGTAGCCGTTGACGTTCCAGTCGTTGAACAGGCCGCCGCCGTCCTGGATGTTCCACTTGAAGCCGGCGGTGGCCGAATTCATCACGCTGGTGTCGCGCAGGGTGTCGGCGCCGCCGAAGCCCTGGGGACTGCCCGTCTCCCTCAGGGTGAAGGAGGCGATGTTGTTGGCGGTCATGATCTGCTGGACGTTGGCCGGCAGGAAGGCGTTACCGCTGAAGATGGTGACCGCGGTGGGCGAGCCCTGCAGCGAGCCTTCCGGGGTGTTGTAGGCCAGCGTGCTTTCCACGCCATGCAGCCCCTGGACGTAGACGTTGAAGTTCGGCGCCAGGTCGTAGTCGGCATAGGCAAAGGCGCTGTAGCGCGACAGGTCCGGATCCAGGGTCGGGATCGAGCCGCCGCCGAGGTCGTCGCCCGAGCCTCCGTTGGTGATCGACTGGCGCCCGGCCGAGGTGCCGATGGCGCCCGACGCCACGCTGCTGGCCTGGAACTGATAGGTCGAGCCGTTCGGGTTGAAGGCCAGGCCGTTCAGCGGGGTGCCCGGCGCATAGATCAGGCCGCCGAAGGTCGAGCCCGTCGACACCACGTTCGGACGGATCAGCAGTTCGTTGTTGGGGCCGACGATCGTGCCCCAGGCCTGGTACCAGTCGCGGCCCTTGTAGCTGAAGACGCCCTCCTGCTTGAACATCTCGCCCGAGACCAGCACGTGGCCCCTGCCGCCCGCGAAGTCCGTGCCGAAGGCGCCCGAGACCTCCCAGTCGCCGCCATCGCCGCGGGTGGTCTCTCCGCCCTGGCCGCTGAGCTTCAGGCCGGTGAACTTGGTGTCGAGGATGAAGTTGACCACCCCGGCCACGGCGTCCGTGCCGTAGGCGGCCGAGGCGCCGCCGGTCACCGTCTCGACGCTCTTGATCATCTCCTGGGGGAACATGTCGATGTCGACGCCGCCGAAGGCGTTCTGCGAGATGACCCGGCGGCCATCCAGCAGGGTCAGAGTCCGGTTGACGCCCAGGCCGCGGATGTTGAGGTCCCCGTATCCGGCGCGGGTGAACCAGTTGCCGGATTGGGGCGTCTGGCTGCCGTAGAATTCAGGCAGCTGGGTGATGCCCTCCACCAGGGTGGTCGGCGCCATCTCCTTCAGCTGGGTGGCGTTGACGACGGTCAGCGGAACGGGCGAATTCACCCCCGTCTGGCGCAGGTGCGATCCCGTCACCACCACTTCCTGCACGTTGGCCGATCCGTCGGCCTTGGGCGCGTCCGCCGCGTGCGCGATCGCCGCGGGCGAGGCGGCGACCATCAGCGCCATGAGCAAAGTACGACCGTTCCCTCGAGACATGCCCGACTCCCCCTTGTTCTGGTCCGCCGCGCGCCCCGCTTGATCCGGTTCCCCCCGGGACCAACCCGTGGCATCCACAGGTGAAGGCGTGCTAGGAATATGAACATGAATACGGATTCATCTTTTGGTGTCAATCCGCCGTCGGGCCCCGCACGCCCCGCGCCCAGTCAAGATCGCAGTCGGAAGACCGCCGAGCGGTTCCTGGACGCCGCGTTCAAGTTGTTGGAATCAAAGACGTTCGACGAACTGTCGGTGGCCGACCTGGGGCGCGAGGCGGGTCGGTCGGTGGGCGCCTTCTATCAGCGCTTCGGCAGCAAGGAGGACTTCCTGGCGGTCTTGGTGGTCGTCTATTTCGAGAACCGTGAGGCCGATTTCGCCAGGATACTCGCCGAGGCCTCCGATGAGGGATTGGTCGAGCAGGTGCTGTCCGACAGCTTCGCGTCGATCATGCGCAATCGCAATCTGTGGCACGCGGCCCTGCGGCGCTCGGCCCAGGCGCCGGGCTTCTGGACCCAGTTCCACCGCTACGTCCAGCGCCGGCCCCAGCTGATCGCGGCGCGCCTGGGCGAGCTGCGCGGGGAGGCCCTGTCCGAGGCCGAGGTCTTCCGCCTGGGCATCGCGCTGCAGGTGTTCAACAGCGTGATCAACAATCAGATGATGAACAATCCGGGCCCTCTGACCCTGACCAGCCCGGACTTCCTCCCCAAGCTGCTCAGGGTCTTCGACGCGGTCCGGCGCGCGCCGATCTGAGGGGCGAGCTCAGTACCTCAGATAGTCCCGCCGCGCCGCCGCCCAGGCCTGTTCGTCGGGGATGGCCAGGGCGTCGAGGTCGCCGGGCTCGGCGGCCGGATCGTCCACCCATTCACGCAGCAGGGGCGAGCCGTTGATCACGTCGATGGCCAGCTTGTCGGTGACGTACTCGTAGGGGAAGTCGCGCCAGAGATCGTAATCCGGATGGAGGCGCCGGATCGCCTTGAAGGCCAGGGCCTGCACCCGCCAGGGGCGGAAGGCCTCGTGATCGTAGGCGGGACCCTCGGTGTGGATCTGCACGCCGCTGCAGAGCCGCCCGGCGTGCTTGTGGAAGGTGGGCTCGAAGGTGATGTCGCGCAGGCGGCAGCCCTTCAGCCACCGGGGCGCCAGCGCCTGCATCTCGGCGATCAGCTTGCGGCCGTCGATGTCGGGCGCGCCGAACAGCTCGAGCGGCCGGGTGGTGCCGCGGCCTTCCGACAGGGTGGCGCCCTCGACCATCACCGTGCCGGCGTAGGCCCGGGCCATCCAGAGGTTGGGGGCATTGGGGCTGGGATTGACCCAGGCCCGCTCGCCCAGCGGCCAGCCGTAGCCCGACCCCTCCTGGGGCCGCCAGCCCTCCATCTCGACGACGCGATAGTCGACGTCGAGCCTGAAGGTCTTGACGAACCAGTCGCCGAGCTCGCCCAGCGTCAGGCCGTGGCGCATGGGCAGGGGGCCGGCGCCCACGAAGCTCTCCCAGCCGGGGCGCAGGGTCAGGCCCTCGATGGGGCGGCCGGCCGGGTTGGGCCGATCCAGCACCCACACCGACTTGCCGTGGGCCGCGGCGGCTTCCAGCACATAGAGCAGGGTGGTGATGAAGGTGTAGATGCGGCAGCCCAGGTCCTGCAGGTCGACCAGCAGCACGTCGAAGGCGCCCATCATCTGGCCGGTGGGCCGGCGCACCTCGCCGTAGAGGCTGTAGACGGCGACGCCATGCACCGGGTCGTTATAGTCCGGCGACTCCACCATGTTGTCCTGCTTGTCGCCCCGGAGGCCGTGCTGGGGGCCGAAGGCGGCGGTGAGGTTCATCCGCGGCAGGGCGGCCAGGGCGTCCAGCGAGTGGGTCAGGTCGGACGTCACCGAGGCGGGATGGGCGAGCAGCGCCACGCGCCGGCCCTCCAGGGGCGCGCGCAGCTGCGGGTCGGCGATGAGGCGATCGATGCCGAACTTCATGCGTCCTCCGGGAAGCGGACCTCGCAGGCGAAGCCGTCGGGGTGGTGGAAATCGGGCTTGCCCGCCGGATGCGCCAGGGCCCAGTAGCCCATGCGGCCCTGCGCGTCCTCGATGACGGCGCTGAGGCCGAGCCGCCAGGGGGCGGCGGGATCCAGGCCCGGCAGGCCGGAAAGATCCAGCCGGGCCTTCAGCACCAGGCTGTCTTCGCCCTTGACCAGCTCGATCACGGGCTGCGGCCATCCGGCCAGGGGCGTCATCTCCGCCCGGTAGCCCGAGAAGCGGTAGGCGGCCCAGCGGCCGGACGGCGAAAGATTGAATTCCAGATAGTCGCCCTGGCCCAGGCCCAGGAAGGCCTCGAAGCAGGTGCGCCGCCAAAGCCCGTCGACCGGGCCGGGGGGCGCGGGCGGCGGCAGGCGCAGGCCGTCCAGCCGGCCGGTGAGCTCGTAGGCCAGCGCCAGCACCCCGGGTCGCGGCCGGCCGACCTCCACCTCGATGCGGATGACCGGGCCGCGGTCGCCGGCGGGATGGATCCTGAGGGCCCTGCGCATGGCGCGATGCTAGTGCGGTGAATCTGAAGTTCGCAAGGCGACCGCGGCCGTGCTGGTGCGAACTTCAGATTCGTAAACCACACTGGGATTCATAGACTTGCTAGTGTCCTTATCGGTTCCGAAGTTCGCCTCGGGGCCGCAATTCGCGCTGGCGAACTTCGGAACCGGGACACTGGCTGGCGCGTCTCAGCTCGTCTTGCCGGCGTTGAACGCCGTGGCGGCGAGATAGCCGATGAAGACGGCGACCAGGCACAGCGCCACCGAGCCCGCCACGTTCAGTCCGGCCCGCAGGGCATGACCGTCGCGCATCAGGTCCAGGGTCTGCAGGCTGAAGGACGAGAAGGTGGTGTAGCCGCCGCAGATCCCCACCATCACGAACAGCCGCCCGTCGTTGGGAACGACCAGATGGAACCGGCCGCCAGGACCGGTCAGCGCCGAGAAGAAGCCGATGACGAACGAACCCAGGATGTTGACCAACAGGGTGCCCCAGGGAAAGTGCGCGCCCAGCCATCCGGCCACGATGTTGGTGCTGGCGTAGCGGGCCATGCTGCCCAGCGCCCCGCCGATCGCGATCCAAAGATAGGTGAGCACAGTGTTCCCCCGAGGCCTGACGTGCGGAGCTAAAGCGGCCCGCGGGCCCGAAGGTCAATCCCGGATGCGGTTTTCCTCCGCACCCGCCCCGCGCCCGGCCCGCGAGCTAATCGCCCGCGGGAAACCAGTTCAGGCGCTTGCAGGGCCGGTATGAACCTCCCTCGGCGCCGCAGTGTTCTTGTCGGGCGAAGCTCATCAGGCCGGAATGTTATTCATTGAGGTCGAAAATAGCGTTGCGCTTTTCCGAATCCGATCTTATTCCCCACATTCAAATCAAAGGAGATTTTCATGTCCGAATCGGATGTGGCCTTGCGTCAGCTGGTCGCCCAAGTCGCCGCCGCGTACTTTTCGAATTCACATGTGAATGCTGCCGAGATCCCCAATGTGATTGCGCAGATCGCATCGAGCCTGGGCGGCGTCAGTGATGGGACCGGTCAGGCCGCGTCCGAAGAGGCTTCGGCCGCCGGTCCGAAGCTGTCGCGCGCGCAGATCCGCAAGTCGATCACCCCGGATGCATTGCTGAGCTTCGAAGACAACAAGCCCTATAAGACCCTGCGCCGGCACCTGGCCACGCGGGGCCTGTCGCCGGAACAGTATCGCGAAAAGTGGGGTCTGCCCTCGGACTACCCTATGGTTGCGCCGAACTACAGCGCAGCTCGTTCTCAACTGGCCAAGAGCTTGGGCCTGGGCCAACGCGGCCAGCAAGCCCGCCGCCGCGGCGGCGGCCGCAAGGCCCGCGCGCAAAGCTGACGCCAAGCCGGCATGGCGGGCGGACCTCGTCCGCCTTGCCTCCGGCCTTGAGGCGTCCCAGCCTCTGGGGAATCAGAGGCTGAGTCATGCCCCCCGATGTCCCGCCCGAAGCGGACCTCGATCCCGAGGACTGGCCGGCGTTTCGCGCCCAGGCGCACGCCATGCTGGACGACATCCTGGACCACGTCGCCGGGGTGAGGGCGCGGCCGGTCTGGCAGGCGCCGCCGGCCAGGCTTCCCGCCAGCCTCGCCGCGGGCGTCCCTGAGACGCCCGAACCGCTCGCCGACATCCACGCCGACTTCCTGCGCGATGTGGCGCCCTATGCGGTCGGCAACCTGCATCCGCGCTTCATGGGCTGGGTGCACGGCGCCGGAACGGTGGTCGGCGCCGTGGCCGAGATGCTGGCGGCGGGACTGAACGCCAACCTGGGCGGGCGCTGGCAGGCGCCGATCGAGCTCGAGCGGCAGGTGGCGGGCTGGATGGCCGAGCTGACCGGCCTGCCGCGGACCTCAAGCGGTCTTTTCGTCACCGGCGCCTCCATGGCCAATTTCGTGGCCGTGCTGGTGGCCCGCACCCACGCCCTGGGCGCCGGCTCGCGGACCGACGGCGTCGCCGCCTCCGGCGCCCGGTTGGTCGCCTATGCTTCGGACGCCGTGCACAATTGCGTGCCGCGCGCCATGGACATGGCCGGCCTGGGCTCGGGGGCCCTGCGGGCGGTTTCCACCGACGCCGAGGGGCGCATGGACCTGCCCGCCGCCGCGGCCGCCATCGCCGCAGATCGGGCGGCTGGCCTTGAGCCCTTCCTGCTGGTGGGCACGGCCGGCGGGGTCGATTTCGGCGCCGTCGACGATCTGGGCGCCCTGGCCGACCTCGCGGCGCGCGAGGGGCTGCACTTCCATGTCGACGGCGCCTTCGGGGCGCTGGGGGTGATGTCGCCCGAGCTCAAACCCCTGTTCGCGGGGATGGAGCGCGCCGACTCCATCGCCATGGACTTCCACAAATGGGGCCAGGCCCCCTACGACGCCGGCTTCGTGCTGGTGCGCGATCCGCAAAAGCACATGGCGGCCTTTGCCTCGTCGGCGGCCTATCTCGGACGCGCCGAGCGGGGCCTGGCGGCCGGCTCGCCCTGGCCCTGCGACCTCGGCCCGGACCTGTCGCGCGGCTTTCGCGCCCTGAAGGTGTGGTTCACGCTCAGGGCCTACGGGACCCGCCGGCTGGGCGCGACCATGCTGCAGACCTGCCGCCTGGCCCGCCGCCTGGCCGAGCGGATCGACGCCGAGCCCGAGCTCGAGCGCCTGGCGCCGGTCCCGCTCAACATCGTCTGCTTCCGCTACCGTACGGAGGAGGACAGCGACCGGCTGAACGCCGAACTGGTGACCCTGCTACAGGAATCCGGCGCGGCGGCGCCGTCGACCACCCGGATCGGCGGGCGGCTCGCCATCCGGGCGGCCATCGTCGGCCACCGCACCCGCGCGGAGGACGTCGACGCCCTGGTGGATGCGGTGCTGGGGTTGGGACGGCGGCTGGCGCCAGGGCTCCGAAGTCCGCAAGCGTGAGTGGCGGCGTTCGAGCGAACTTCGGGTTATTCTCCCTGGCGCGGGGTGCGCCGATCGTCACAGCTCAGCTTGTTGCAAACCGCTTCTTAACAAGGCCCGTGCTAGCCCTCGCGCCGATGAGCATGCTCGCCGGCCCCGACGAGACCCGCGACCGCCGCACCCAGGTGCGCGTGCCGGTGCGGTTGGACGCGAGGGTGTTTCCCGGCCATCGGCCCTGCCTGGTGCGCGACATCAGCGAGAACGGCGCCCGCATCCAGTTCGTCGATCCCGGTGGGGGCCCCGACGAGGTGGTGCTGGTGCTCTGGGACTCGGGCCAGGCCTTCGAGGCTCAGGCGGTCTGGTGGCTGAACGACGAGATCGGCGTGCGCTTCATCCGCGCCTGCGAGCTCAACAACGCCGTGCCGGCGCCCTTCGTGGACGCCAAGCTGGCCTGGCAGGACGGCCGGGTCGACTAGCTGGCTAGCGGGCCTGGGGGTAGCCGATCGAGCCCGCTTCGGAGGAGTGCGCCCAGCCGTGGCGCAGGGCGTAGGTTCCCGCTCCGAGCACGATCAGGCCGACGATCAGGCCGGCGATGAAGCCGCCGTTCGCCGCGATCCAGGTTCCCAGGAACGAGATGATCGAGGCCGCCATCACCATCACCCATTTCACCAGCAGCGTGAACCTGTGATAGGCCGCCATGTGCGCGGTGATCTCGGAGGTCGTGACAAGGTCTTCAGCCATGGCTGAGTCTCCCGCTTTCTGACTTGACCTTGATAATGTCCGAGCCGCCGATTTGTTCTGGAGCGGGCTCATGAACGACGGTCGTACGAACCTCTTCCACGCCCTGCATGCCGGACCTGCACCTGCGATCCTGGTGCTGCCCAACGCCTGGGACGCCGTCAGCGCGGCGCTGATGTCCGACGCGGGCGCCCAGGCGGTGGCGACCTCCAGCGCGGGAGTGGCCTGGGCCCACGGCTATCCCGACGGCGACGCCCTGCCGGTCGACAAGCTGCTGGTCGCGATCTCGGAGATCGCCCGGGTGATCCCGGTCCCGCTGACCGCCGACATCGAGGGCGGCTATTCCGACGACCTTGCGGCCCTGGCTGGAACCGTCACCGGCGTGATCGACGCCGGGGCGGCGGGGATCAACCTGGAGGACGGCCTGCGCGATCCGGAGCTGCACGCGCGCAAGCTCGAGGCGGCGCGCCGGGCCGCCGACCGCGCCGGGGTGAAGCTGTTCATCAACGCCCGCGTCGACGTCTATCTGCACCGGCTGGCCGAGGGCGCGGCGGCCGAGGCCGAGACGCTCAGGCGGGCGGAACTCTACCGCACGGCCGGCGCGGACGGGATCTTCGTCCCGGGACTGGCCGAGGCGGCGGCGATCGGGCGGCTGGCGTCCGCCATCGCCCTGCCCCTGAACGTCATGTCACGCGCCGGCGTCCCGCCCGCGGCGGAGCTGCGGAAGCTGGGCGTGCGCCGGCTGAGCTCGGCGACGGGGCTGTTCCGCGCGGCCTATGCGCCGATGATCAAGGCCGCCGAGGCCTTCCTGCGGGACGGCGACCCCTCGGCCCTGGCGGCGGCGGGGCAGGGGGTCCCGAACCTCAACGCCCGTTTCATCCCGTGATCCATCTCAGGGCTTGGCCGAAGCGGATTTGATCCCGCATAGTCTCGCTTGAGACGATGGGAGCCGCCGGCAAGGCGGCCGTGGGAGAGGTTCGATGGCCAGGATGATGGGGAGCCGCGCCTGCGCGGCCGCGGCGGCGCTGCTTGTAGGCGCTTTCGGACTGGCCGGGGCGGCCTCGGCCCAGAACCGAGAGGGCATGTTCCCGGCCAAGCCCGACGAGGTGATGCCGAGGCTGATCGCCCAGGAGGACGCCCCGCTCTCCAAGCTGACCCCCGTCACCGACGCCATGCTGGCCAATCCGCCGGCGTCGGACTGGCTGATGTGGCGAAGGACCTACAACGGCTGGGGGTATTCCCCGCTGGACCAGGTCAACCGAGGAAACGTCAAGGACCTGCAGCTGGCCTGGAGCTGGTCGCTGGGTTCCGGGGCCATGGAGAACACGCCGCTCGAGCACGACGGCGTCCTGTTCGTGCAGGCGCCCGATGAAAGCGTGGCGGCGCTGAACGCGGCCAATGGCGACCTGCTCTGGCGCTACGCGCCCCCGCCCGGCCAGGGCATCAAGTTCAAGCGGATGATCGCCATCGAGGGCGACAAGCTGTTCGTGGCCGCCGATGGCAAGCATCTGATCGCGCTGGACATCAAGACCGGCAAGCCGGTGTGGGACGAGGCGGTGGCCGGCGACGGGACCTACACCTCCGGGCCCATGGCGGTGGACGGCAAGGTGATCATCGGGGCCTCCAACTGCACCACCTCGCGCTGCTCGATCACCGCCCATGACGCCAATACCGGCAAGGAACTCTGGCGCTTCTACACCGTCGCCGCGCCGGACGAGGCCGGCGGCGACACCTGGAACGGCATTCCGGGAGACTCGCGCTTCGGCGGATCGGTCTGGAACTCCGGCAGCTACGACCCGGGCACGGGGCTGATCTATTTCGGCGTCGGCCAGCCCTATCCGTGGAACGCCTTCGCCCGCGGCACGCCGCTCAAGTCCACCGGCAACCCGGAACTGCTCTACACCGACAACACCCTGGCGATCGATCCGAACACCGGCAAGCTGGCCTGGCACTACTCCCACCTGCACGACGACAGCTGGGACCTCGACTATGTCTTCGAGCGCGAGCTGATCGACCTGCCGGTGGATGGCGCCATGCGCAAGGTCAGCCTGACCGCGGGCAAGATGGCCATCCTCGAGGGCCTCGACGCCAAGACCGGCAAGTTCCTGTTCGCCCACGACCTGGGCGTGCAGACGGTGGTCTCCCACATCGATCCCAAGACCGGCGAGAAGACCATCAACCCGGACGCCATCCCGCAGCTGGACAAGCCGACCTTCTTCTGCCCGCATCCGGGCGGCGGTCGCGGCCCCAGCCCCACCGCCTACGACCCGCAGACCGGCTATCTCTACGTCCCGATGCAGGACCACTGCACGGAGATGACCGCCCTGCCCATCAAGCCGGGCGAGAAGACCGAGAATTCCAAGTTCACCCTGATGCTGAAGCCGGGCTCGGACGGCGACATCGGCCGGCTGGTGGCGGTGGACATGAAGACCCGCACCACCGCCTGGCAGCACCGCGAGCGCTCGCCCCAGTCGACCGGCGCCCTGCCGACCGCCGGCGGGGTGGTGTTCGACGGCGATCTCGACCGTTATTTCTCGGCCTATGACGCGAAGACGGGCCGGATGCTCTGGCGCACGCGCCTCAGCGACACCCCCAACGGGCCGCCGATCAGCTTCTCGGTGGGCGGGCGCCAGTACATCGCGGTGACCACCGGTTCGGGCAGTCCCTTCACCCACACCTTCGGCAACCTGATCCCCGACGTGCGCAACCCGGTGACCTCCAGCGCCACGGTCTGGGTGTTCGCCCTGCCGGAAGGCCGCTGAGCCGGGGATCGGTCAGGCCCCGGCCGGCGTCAGGCCCACGCGGTAGATGTCGGAGGGGGCGAAGGCGGCCTCATAGAGGGCCTTCTGGCGCTTCAGGGCGGTGATGGTGTTGCGCAGCAGGATGGCCACGGTCACCGGACCAACGCCGCCCGGCACTGGGGTGATCCAGGCCGCGACCTCCTTGACCGCCTCGTAGTCGACGTCGCCGACGACGTGCTTGGTCCCATCCTCGTCGGTGATGGCGTTGATGCCGATGTCGATGACCGCCGCGCCCGGCTTGACCATCGAGGCGTCGATCAGCTTGGGCCGGCCCACGGCCACCAACAGGGCGTCGGCCCGGCGCGCGTGCGCGGCCACCGAGCGGGTCATATGGTGGCAGACGGTCACTGTGGCGCCGGCGCTCATCAGGAGGAAGGCGATCGGCTTGCCCACGATCTCGGAGTGGCCGACCACCACCGCCTCCAGACCCTCCAGCTTCAGGCCGGTTGACTTCAGGAGCTCCACCGAAGCGGCCGCGGTGCAGGGCGCCAGGTCCAGCTGGTTGTAGACGATGTTGCCGATGGAGGCGGGGTGCATGCCCTCGACGTCCTTCATCGGATTGACCGCGCCCTGCAGCGCCCGCAGAGAGATGTGCTTGGGGGCGGGGCGCTGGATGATGATGCCGGTGACGCGCGGGTCGGCGTTCAGGGCGCGGACCGAGGAGTCCAGCTCCTCCTGGGTGATGCCCTCGGGGAAGTTCCGCTCCTCGAAGGCGATGCCCGCCTCGGCGGCGCGGCGGCGCTGGTTGCGGACGTAGAGCTCGACGGCGGAGGTGTCGCCGACGGTGATCGACACCAGCTTGGCGCGCCATCCGGACGCGGCCAGCTCCTCGACCTGCTCGCGCACCTGCGCGATGATCTGGTTGGCCACCGGCCGGCCGAGAAGCGCGTGGGGATCGTCGTTCGCCATGGGAACTCCTCGGCCCCGGCGAGACGGGGGCCAAGGCGAGCGGAGCCCTAACGGGTTTGGGCGCGGACGCCAACCGGGGATCGGCGCGCCGGACCGGCCGTCGCCGTCACGCCTTGGAGTCGGACCTCATTTCGACCAGGGATGCTTCGATCGCGGCCGTGGCGGCGTCCAGATAGCGGCCGATGGCCGCGAGTTCGGACGCGGAGAAGGCCTTGGCCAGCTCCGCCATCCTGCCGCGCATGCCGTGGGTAGCGGCCTGGAAGGCCTCGATCAATTGCGGATTCAGGGTCACGTGGATGACCGTCCGCCGCCGGTCGCCGGGCGCGGCGGCCCGACGGATCAGGCCCTTGGCCTCCAGCCGGTCCAGGACCAGGGTGGTGGTCGCGCTCGACAGGCCCGCGTCCCTGGAGAGCTGCCCGGGCGTGGCGTCCTCGCCGCGCCGGATCAGCAGGTCCAGGCACTTGAAGTCGGTGAGGTTCAGCCCGAGCGCCTCGGCCAGGGCGGTATGGTAGAGCACGATGGCCGTGCTGAGGCGCCGGCCGAGGAAGCCCAGATCTTCCGCGCCCGCGGGTCTGGAGTCTTCCGCCATCGGGTCGGTCCTAGAGCTTGCGCGCCAGCCAGACCGCCATCCGGAACAGCGGCCCGCGCCGGCGCACCCGGGTGTTCTGGAAGGCTTCGATCCGCCAGCCATCGGCCGTCTTGCGCATCACCGTAGTCTGCACCGAGTCGCGGCCGGGTTTGGGGCGGCGATGGAAGCGGAGCCTTAGGTTGCCCGTGCTGTGCACCACCGCCACGTCCGGGGTGATGAAGCGGACGCGCCGCACCTTGCCGGTCAGCACCGATCCCCGAAGGGCGCCGCGTCCGAACTGATCGTGCGCCCTGCGGTTCTCCTCCAGGCCGTGCAGCTCGGTCCCGTCGAAGGTCACATAGTCGCAGTCGGGGGTGAAGTCGCCGTCCCGCACCATGTGCCCGGAGTTCCAGGCCGCCCACTGGTCCTCCATCGCCGTCCTGATCGTCTCGGCGTCGCCAGGATCGGCGGGGCGGCCCAGGACCACCAGGGCAGGGGTCGCGCGCTCAGCGTTCATGTGGGCCTCCGAGTTACCTCGGAAGATGAGTATCTTATGTTCTGAGTTATATCCAGCATGCAAGACGGTTCGCGGCCCCCTCGAACGGGCCGCGGACCAGACGAGCGTGCGGATCGGCTACTCGGCCGCGATCTTGCCGGCCGGGGCGTATTCGAACAGGCCGTAGAGCTTGGCGGCGTTGTCGTGGGTCAGCTTCTTGACCGTCTCGGGCGGCAGGTGGCCCATGGTGCGCTCGATGGTGGCCTTGGAGTTCGGCCAGATTGAGTCCGGGTGCGGGTAGTCCGACGCCCACAGCAGGTTGTCGCCGTAGAATTCCAGGAGCCGCATGGTCACCGGGCTCTGCTGGAAGGTGGAGTAGATCTGCCGCTTGAACAGGTCCGACGGCTTGGTCTTCAATGGGATGCCGCCCTTGTCCTTCCAGAATTCCTCGGCCTCCCACAGCCGCCAGTGCCGGTAGTCGAGCTCCTCGACCACCCAGGGCAGCCAGCCCGCGCCGGACTCGGCGATCACCACCTTCATCTTGGGGTGCTTCTCCAGGATGCCCCAGGCGAACAGGTCGACGAAGGCGTCCAGGAACTGGGTGATGAAGGACTTCATGTGGGTGTAGTTGCCGGCCAGCTTGCCGCGCGAGGGATCGCCCTCGGGCGGGAAGAACACGGTCACGTGCCAGGCCAGGATCAGGCCGGTGTCTTCCAGCGCCTGCCAGAGCGGCTCCCAGCGCTCGTCGTGCAGGCGCGGCTCGACCACGGCGATCTGCAGGTTCACCTGCTTGAACACGCCCATGGCGGCGATGCGGCGCAGCTCCTTCACCGCCGATTCCGGGCTGGGCGGCAGCATCGGCACGCCGAGCAGGCGGTCGGGCGCCACCGAGCAGAAGTCGGCCAGCCAGTCGTTGTAGACGCTGTAGCAGGCGTCCCTGAGCTCGGGGTCGGTGGTGTTGAAGGAGGTGACCGGGCCGAACACCACGTGGGTGTGCACGCCGTCGCGGTCCATGTCCTTGAGCCGGAGCTCCGCCACCGCCGGGCGGCGTTCGGTCTGATCCTCGATGCCGCCGCGGTCCAGCGCGGTGAAGATCGGCTTGGGCCCCTTGAAGCGATTGCCCTGGCCGGACCAGCGGCCCCAGTTGGCGCCGTTGCAGATCCACATCATCTGGCCGTCGACCTCCTCCAGATGAGGAGCGCGGTCCTTGAACCTGTCCGGCATGCGGCTGGTCCAGAGGTCAGCCGGCAGCTGGTTCATGTCCAGATGGTCGTCGCACGAGATCAGGCCGTAGTTCGCCATGGCGGAAGTCCTTGGGCGGAAAGGGTGTCCGGCCGACTCTGGCGCGGACGCCGGCCACCGTCAACGAATCCCGCAGCCGCGCGGCCGCCATCTGGATAGGGTCCTATCGATCTGACAGTCCATCGGAATTAAGAAAATCAAGTTATTCTATTGCGGATATCAAGATCGATGATATTTTTCTCGCGAACCTGAAGGATCGGGATCGTCTGATGGAACCCAGGGATTGGTCGGAGCTGGCCCAGCTGACCCAGGGGCGGCCCATGGTGGTCGAGCGGGTGCGGCTGGCCGACAGCGGGGTCGCCATCGAGGGAGCCTTCGAGCTGCCCCGCCTGGCGCGGCTCAGCGCCGAGGACCAGGTGTTCGTGGCGGCCTTCGTGCGCGGCCACGGCTCGATCAAGGAGATGGAGCAGGTGTTCGGGGTCAGCTACCCGACCATCAAGGCGCGGCTGAACCGCATCGCCTCCTTGCTGCAGTTCGTCGAGACCGACCCCAAGCCGGGCCGGAGCGAGGTGCTGGAGCGGCTGGCCCGGGGCGAGATCTCGGCCGACGAGGCCGTGCGCGCGCTGGAGGGGCTGAAATGATGCCGGTGCTGGCCATTGTCCGCATCCGCCATCCCAGGGGCGGCTTCGCCATCTGGGCGCCGGTGATCCTGCTCTGGCCGCTCGTGGCGGCGCTGGGGCTTGTGCTGTCGCCGGTCCTGACCGGGATCGCCCTGGCCAAGGGGCGAAATCCGGTGGCCATCGCCGATGGCCTGCGCCGGCTGGTGTTTTCCCTCAGCGGCCTGGTGGTGGAGGTCGAAAGCCCCGCCGCCTCGGTGCTGGTGCGTCTGATCTAGGAGGATCCGATGAACGAAGAACGCAGGCAGATTCTGCAGATGCTGGCGGACGGCAAGGTCACCGCCGACGAGGCCGAACGGCTGCTCTCGGCGCTGGAGGGCCAGCGGCCTTCCGCCGCGCCCGGGCCCGCCGCGCGGCCGGGCGGCAGGCCCAAGTACCTGAGGGTGCTGGTCGACGCCGAGGACCACCACACAGGCAAGCCGGTGAAGGTCAACATCCGCGTGCCGGTCCAGCTGATGCGGGCCGGGGTGCGGCTCAGCGCGCTGATGCCCTCGCCGGCGCGGGACAAGGTCAACCAGGCCCTGCGTGAACAGGGCATCCCGGTGGACGTCGGCGCCATGAAGCCCGAGAACCTCGACGAACTGCTCGACCACCTGAACGACCTGACCGTCGACGTCGATCAGGAAAAGACCAAGGTGCGGGTGTTCTGCGAGAGCGAGTAGCCCGCCCTACCCCACGGTGGTGTCGAACGGCTGGGACAGCAGCCGCTCGTAGTTGCGCCGCACCGCCCCGTAGCACTCGCAGGTGATGGCCTCCAGGCCCGCCCGGTCGAGGATGTCCACGACGCCCCGGCTGTAGCGGATCAGGCCCGCCGCCTGCAGGGTGCGGGCGACCACGGTCACGGTGGTGCGCTGCACGCCCAGCATGTCGGCCAGGAACTCCTGGGTCAGGCTGACCCGGTCGGTGTCGATCCGGTCGTGGCAGCACAGCAGCCAGCGGCAGAAGCGCGCCTCCACCGAATGCAGGGCGTTGCAGGCCACCGACTGGATGGCGTGTGCGAACAGGGCTTCGGAATGGCGGTCGACCAGCAGCCTCAGGGCCTCGCTTTGCCGGCAGGCCTGGTGAAGCTGGGCGGCGGGGATCCTGGAGGCCGAGCCGGCCACCTGGACGATGATCCGGCTGAGCGAGCGGCGCGGAAAAACCCCCGCGGAAAAGCCGACCGCGCCTTCCCGGCCGATGGTCGCGGACTCAATGGCCTCGCCGCTCTGCATGAGCGTCATCAAGGAAACCACGGCGTTGTGCGGAAAATAGATCAGGTCGATCTCGTCGCCGGGCTCGTATAGCAACGCGCCCTTTTCTAGCGTCACCGTCACGAGATTTCGCGACAGGTCCTCCAGGTCTTCAGGGTCGAGCGAAGCCAGCAGCCTGTTGGCTGAATGCTGTAACGGCTGGGTCATCGCGAAGCGGAACGCTGTTCGCCAAATCCAGTTCCGAGCAGTCCGCGACCCACAAACTGCAAATGTCGACAAGACGACATATAGCACTACATCTCGATCTAACTATTTCCTGAAAGTATCACATGCACGATCTTGAGGACTTGAGCAATTGTTTGGCCTGGAGGATGCGGCGCAAGCCTGGATCGACTGGCGCCAGCGGCGCGAAACCCTTGGGCGCAAAGAGAAACGGCGGCCCGCGAGGGGCCGCCGCTAGACTTTCCCGGTCCGCCCCGGACGCCGGGCGGCCCAGACCCGCAAAAGGAATCGACCGGACGCGGCCGAATCGCGGCCCCTATTGCCCGCGGGGCGATATCTTGGCCGAGGACACCCATCCTCGGTTGCCGTTCTCGTCGTCCACTTCCCACCAGACGCCGTTCTTCTGGCCGGTCGGATAGACGAGGTCGCCGGCCTTGAAATCCCGCACCCGGGGCGTGGCCGGCGAGGGGCCCTGGCGCATGACGATGATGTCGGTGACCGCATAGGCCTGGATCGGCGCGGCCGCCTGGGCCGAGCCCGGCGCGACCTGCTGCATGTGGCCGATCAGGTCGACGAAGGCGTTGAGGTAGGCCGCGGCGATGATCTGGCCGATGTCGGTGTTGGAATAGCCCCCGGCGACCCCGCCGATCAGACCGCCGAAGCCGCCCGCCCCGAAGGAGATGTTGGTCTTCTGGGCGGTGCCTTCGGCGGTGTACTCCTGCTCGGTGGTGCGCACGTTGACC
>JANWHQ010000044.1 GCA_025450315.1 Caulobacteraceae bacterium | reverse complement strand
CGCGCCGAAGTAGACCTCGAAGGTCTCGATGTGAGCCCGCCAGCCGAAGGCCTTGAACTGGGCCAGCTCCCAGTCGGCGTTGGCCTTGTCGTGCGGCGAGCCGACGTTGTTCGGCGCCGAGGACATGCGCTGCAGCCACTGGCCGATCTCGGCCGGATGGATCTGGGCGTCCAGGTTCGGGCCCAAGGCGACCTCGTCGGGCCCCTGCGCCGCCAGCGCCGCGCCGCCGACCAGGACCGCCACGCCCGTCCATGCCGCCAGCCAACGCCGCATCGCATCCGCCCCTGCCGAACCTCAGGTCAGCAAGGCACGCCGACCTTTCCGCCGCAAGAGCTCAGCCGCGGCCCAGGAACGGCATGCCGAGCGGCAGGGTGAGGGCCTCCAGCATGTTGTGCTCGTCCGGCAGGGAGGCCATCAGCACCACGATCTGGGCGATGTCGCGCGGGTCCATGGCGTTGCGCCCCGGCTTGCCGTCCGCGCCCGGTCCGAAGCCGGTGACCGTATAGCCCGGATGCAGCACCGAGGCGGCGACGCCGTGGTCGCGTCCCTCCAACGCCAGCGCGCGGGTCAGGCCGTCCAGGCCGTACTTGGCGGCGACATAGGCGGCGGCGTGCAGCCGCGGCGACTGGGAGGCCACCGAGCCGATCGAGATGATCCGCCCGCGCCCGCGCGGCTTCATCAGCCGCATCGCCTCGCGGCTGGCCAGGAACACCGAGGTCAGGTTGGCGTCGATCACCGCGCGCCATTCCTGAAGGCTCATCTCCTCGATGGGGGTCGCCTGGGGAACGCCGGTGGAGTTGACCAGGAGGTCGACGCCGCCCAGCCGAGCGGCGGCGTCGGCGAACAGGGCCTCGACCTCGCCCTCCTGGCTGCAGTCGGCCGGATGGACCAGGGCGCTGCCGCCCTGAGCGGCGATCTCGTCGGCGACGGCCTGCAGCCGGTCGGCGCGCCGGGCGGCCAGCACCAGCTTCATGCCCTCGGCGGCCAGGGCCTTGGCGATCTCGGCGCCCATCCCCGAGCTGGAGCCGGTCACCACGGCCGTACGGCCTTCGAGCTTGATCATCGCCCTGCCTCGTTGCCTCGCCCTCGCCTGGCCGCTAGCACTGGCCCAACGTCAAAGCGAGGGGAGAGACAGCGTCATGATCACGGTGATCGCCACGGTTCGCGCCGCGCCCGGCAAGGGTCCGGAGCTGGAAGCCGACTTCAAGGCCTGGGCCGAGGTCGTGAAGAAGAACGAGCCGGGGACCTTGATGTACACCCTGAGCCGCAGCCGCGAGGACCCCGAGCTCTACTACGCGCTGGAGACCTACGCCGACGAAGCGGCGGTGCAGGCGCACATGAAGAACTTCCAGAACCGCCAGGGCGGCGCGGTGGACGTGGCCGCCGGGCCGCCGCAGATCCAGGTGCTGGACCGGGTGGTGTAGGGCGCGGGCCCTACGACCGCATCATCAGGGCTTCGATCGACTTGGACTGGTTCTCCAAGTCGGCCTTCAGCCGGCTGGCCAGCTCGCGCACGCCGACCGGATAGGCCTCGCCGCCGGTCGAGATCTCGTCGGCCATCCGCGCGACCTCCAGCATCGCCTCGGTCATGGCCTCGATCTGTTCGCGGGCCAGGGCCTTGGCGTTGGCCTGCATCCGGCGGATGCGTTCGGCGCGGGTCTCCGGGCCACGGCCCAGGACATAAAGCTCGCTGTCGTCGTTCCCGGACAGGTCGACGAGATTCAAATGGGACGCTGACATCAGGCACACCTCCAGACTGGGCCGCCGGGGCGTTGCACACCGCCGGCGAGGCGCGCAGTTCGCCGGGTAATACGCATGGGGAGGTGGGCGCGTTCCCCGCCGGGGGGAAGCTTTGCAGCATTCGGGCGAGGTGTCGCTCCGGTGCATCACTGTTCCTGCCAGGAGGGCCGCCGCGGCTCGGAACCGGGGCTCGCGGGCCGTGTTCCCTGAGGTGAAGCCCGGGGTTCCCGGGCGCGTGATGGAGGTGACGATGTCGGGATCCGACACGCCCAAGGCGGGCGAGGTGCAGGGCGAAGGCGACTATGTGTCGGCCAAGGCCTACGACAAGGCCCAGGCCGACTTCGCCAAGGACGAGGCCAAGGTGCAGCAGAAGGCCAAGGAGGCCGAGGCCGCGCTCGAGGGTCCGGAAGGCGCCGAGCTGGAAAAGGCCCGCGCGGAGGCCGCCAAGGGCGAGCCCCGCAAGCACTGAAGCCTCATCCCGCCGCCAGCATCGCCTGCAGCTTGAGCACGGTGTTCCAGTTGCGCGCCGTCCCTTGGCCCAGATGCCGGCCGAGCAGGGCGGGGGTCAGCTTCGAGCGTCCCACCCCGTCCGGATAGAAGACGTAGGCGTGGTGCAGCGCCAGGGCGATGCGTTCGGGGCCGTGGTAGACCTCGGCCAGCGCGTTGGGGCCGCCCGGCCTGGGCGGGGTCTTGAACGCCATCAGCAGCAGATGCGCCGGATCGTCCCGGGCCGCCTCGGGGAAGGGGTTGGCCTCGACCAGGGCGTTCCACTGCGCCGCCGTGCGCACGCAGACCTGGGTGGCGACGCCGATCTCGGCCCGGATCGCCTGCTCGAGGGCCCCTTCCAGCGCCTCCGGTTTTCGGCCCTGGCTGGAGAACACCAGGTTTCCGCTCTGCAACAGGGTGCGGGGCCCGCCGAGGGAAAGGCCCTCCGCAACCGCCTTCAGCGCGGCCATGGGCACGCCCTTGTTGCCGCCCAGGTTGACGCCCCGCAGGAGGGCCACATGCGCGCTCATGGGTTCCTCCGCGGCCAGGTCCGCAACTTCGCCGGGCGGGCGCCGGTTGTTGCTTGGTTCGCAGGCGCGGCGCCCAGCTCATGGGCGAATGCGGCTTCGATGGTCGCCTGGGGGACGATTGGGCTTGTCCCCGCCGACCTTGGCGGCGTCAGTGGGGTGTGGAGGCGGGCTATGCGAAAGCGCATGTTGATCGGTGTCCTGATGATCGTCGCCGGGGCGGGCCTGCTCCTGCCGCCCGCCTGGACCCTTTGCTCGCCCTTCCTGCTGCAGCTGGTGGGCTCCAGCTCGAGCGCGGGCGTCACCTGGATGGTCGCCACCCTGGCCGGGCTGTCGCTGATGGTGATGGGCGTGCGGCGCATGCTGCCGGTCAGGTCTAAGGCGCCTTCGTGATCCGGAACGAGCCGAAGAAGGCGGCGTCCGCCCCGGCGGGGTCGGCGCCCTCGGGCAGGGCGTAGGTCAGCTGGTAGATGCGGTCGCCGATGATCAGCACCCGCACGATCTCGATGTCGCCGCCGGGGTCCATGATCTGGCCCTCCAGGCATGGCCGCCCCGCCAGCCGCGCCGCGCGGGTGGCGATCAGCTGGCCGCCCCGGTCCTCGGCCACCATGCGCAGCCAGTGCTCGTAGACGCCGCCGTCGGGCGAGGCGGGCAGGATGGCGTCGGGATAGTCCTCGATGGAGACCACCAGCGCCCGCGCCCGCTCCTGGTCGACGTAGCGGCGGATGCCGATATCCTTGCTGCGGATGGCCGGCTTGGACTGGACGGTGGGCGGCTGGGCGAAGGCGACGGCGAAGTCGCCCTCGGGCGGTGAATAGAGCGCCTGGGCGGCGGCGGCCGAGGCCAGGGCGGCCAGGGCCGCGGTCGCGAATCCAAGCCTGATCATCGACCAAGCTTAGAAGCCCGCGGCGATCCGCGTCCAGGCATGAGATATCCGCCCGGCCGAGGCTTGGGGACGCGGACCTCAGGGTTCATATGGGAGCCGGACGGAAAGGCGCGGTCATGGCGGACGAGACCCAGGACGAGATCCAGCAGCGGCTCTTGAAGCTGCACGGCCAGATGGCCGCCTTCGCCGAGGCGGTCAGGATCATCGGCGAGGAGAGCGGCAAGGTCGCCGACTTCGACGCCGCCGCGCCGGATGCGCCGGCCGACGAGCGGCTGGCCAGCGCCGAGGGCCTGGCCGCCCGCAGCCTGGAGGCGGTGCGCGCCTGCGCCGTGCGCATCAACGGCTGCTTCGAGGCGGCCAACGCCGAGTTCGAGGAAATCAAGACCAGGCTGGGGCCCGGCCGCAGCTTCTCCACGCACTGACCCGTACCGCTCATCCCGGCATTCGCCGGGATGATCTGGGCTTGGGGGTGGAAAGCTTGAGCATCACGGCATTTGCCAACAGTGAAGCTGAGTATTGTTCAGCTTTCGTGGCCACATGTCGCAGAGGAATTCCCGAGGCGAGTCTGTAGACAGCGGGTCATCCCAGACCTGGCGATAGGGCCGTCGACCGCAGACGCCCGGGGGACGCCTTCCTGTCGGGGGAAATGGCGTCCAACAGCCAAGCCTTGTCTTGGCCTTGCCGGGAAGAAACATGAACGTTGCTGTACGGCCCGCGTGGGGCCTGCCCCATCTTGCGCTCACTGGTCTGACGGCCGCGGTCGTGGCCGCCTCCTCGTTCGGGGGCCTGGGAAGCTTGAAGGGGGTGGACCTGTCGGGCCTGCGGCTGGGCTTCGCCGCGCCCGAGGCGCCTCCGGGGCCGGCGCTGGCCGGCGCGGCCCCGATCTCGCCGGCGCCGCCGTTCGTGCTGCACGCCAAGGACGCAGCGGACGCGCGCCAGGCGGTGCGCTGCCTGGCCCAGGCGGTCTATTTCGAAGCCGGCTTCCAACCCGTCGAGGGCAAGCGCGCCGTGGCCCAGGTGGTGGTGAACCGGGTGCGCGACCGCGACTTCCCCAAGACCGTCTGCGGGGTGGTCTACGAGGGCTGGCGGCGCAGGACCGGCTGCCAGTTCTCGTTCGTCTGCGACGGCTCGCTGCGGCGGCGGCCGCCCACCGCGGAGGAGCTGGCCAGCGCCGAGCAGATCGCCCGCGACGCGCTCGGCGGCTACGTCATGGCCGCGGTCGGCACGGCGACGCACTACCACACCTGGCGGATCGATCCGTACTGGAACGACACCCTGGTGAAGACCGCCCAGATCGGCGACCACATCTTCTACCGCTGGCCCGGCAAGGCCGGCCTGCCGTCGTTCCTCGACGACGACCGCTACGCCGGCGACGAGGTGAAGGCCGCCCGCCAGGCGCCGCGCATCGCGCTGGGCTAGACCTCGGGCGAGCGGGTGTCGCCCGGCGCGGCGGGATCGAGGCGGCGAAGGCGCAGGTTGTTCTGCACGTCGCCGACGCCCGAAACCTGTTCGGCCAGCTGCTCGGCCCGGCGCTTGTCCTCGCGCAACGCCACATGGCCGGTCAGGGGGACCTCGCCGTCCAGCAGCGAGACGTCGATGTCGCTGGCGTCGCGGTAGGGGTCCACGGTCAGGGGGTCG
>JANWHQ010000043.1 GCA_025450315.1 Caulobacteraceae bacterium | reverse complement strand
CCCACAACACCGGCTTGGTGAACTGCCAGAGCAGAAGGCGCATGACGTCGAAGGTCGAGGCCCCCATCGCCTTGCGCACGCCGATCTCCTTGGTCCGCCGCTCGGTGGTGAAGGCGGCCAGGGCGAAAAGGCCCAGGCAGGCGATCAGGATGGCCAGGCCGGCGCAGACGCCGATGGCCACGCCCTGGGTGATCACGTCGCGATAGAGGTCCTGGACCGCCTGGTCCTCGAACTCCTGCGGCAGGGGGCGATCATGGCCGGTGGCCCGCCAGGCCCGGTCGATGGCCTTGATGGTCTCGGGGATCTGCCGACCGTCCAGCTTGGCCACCATGTAACGGCTGTCGGCCGGGTCCACGTAGTAGATCTCGGGCTCGATGTGGTTGCGGATCGACTTGAAGGTGAAATCCGGGACCACGCCGATCACCTGCGAGGGCGCGGGCGGCGGTGGCCCGGAAGCGGAGGAGGCGCCGGCCGCGAAGGCGGCGGACCAGCGCGACCAGGAGAGGGTCTTGCCGACGGCATCCTCGGGCGACTTGAAGCCCAGCATCCGGGCGGCGGTCTCGTTGAGCACCAGCGTGGGCTGGTTCGCCGGCCCCTCGCCCACCCGGGCCAGCACCATGTCCTGGCCCCGGTTCGGATCGAAGAACCGACCCGCCAGAGGCTTCAGGCCATGCATCTCGAAGAAGCCGACATCCACGGCCGCCATGCTCACCGAGAGCGGCGGATGGCCGGCCAGGGTCGCGCTGTTGTGCTCCTCGCCGTCGGCCACCACCACCTGGGAGGCGCAAGCCACCTGCCTGACGCCAGGCAGGGCCGCGACCTCGTGCTTCATGGCGCTCTCGCACGGGGCGTTGATGCGGAGGATCTGGTCGGTGTCGAGCCGGACCGCGTCGGTCAGGGCGAAGGAGGTCTGCCGGTAGACCGTCGCGGTCATCACGATCAGGCCGATCAGGATGGCGAACTGGACCACGACCAGAACCTGGCGGACCGCCGCCGATCCGGTGGATTGCCCCACCCCGCCCTTCAGCGCCGCGGCCGGACGGAACCCGGAGATCACCAGGGCCGGATAGGCGCCCGCCAGCAGGGCCGTCACCAGGGCCACCCCCGAAATCGCCGCCAGCAGGCGCGGGTCGGCCAGATAGTCGAAGCGCATGGAACGCTCGACCAGGGCGTTGGTGTAGGGCAGCGCGAGCTCGGCCAGGGAGACGCCGATCAAGGTGGCGGTCAGGACATAGATCATCGCCTCGCCCATGAACTGGGCGATCAGGTCCCGCCGCCGGGCGCCCACCACCTTGCGCACCCCGACCTCCACGGCGCGCCGCGTGGCGCGGGCGGTCATCAGGGTCACGAAGTTGATCGCGGCGATCACGATGATCAGAAGCCCGACGGCGCCGATGCCGGCGTCGACCGCCCGGTCGCCCGGCGCGCGCAGGCCCGGGAACTGCGGATGGGCGCTGAAGTGCAGGCCCGCCAGCGGCGCCAACGGAAAATGGACGGGCGGGGGCCCCGCGGGCCCGGCGAACCGCTTGTCGGTGAAGGCGCGCAGGCGGGCCTGGAGGGCCGCCGCCGAGACGCCCGGCTTCAGCTTCAGGTAGGTCAGGGTGGTGTCCTCGAACGGCGAGGGATGGGCGTCGTCCAGCGCCAGCAGCGAGATCGGCGCCCGGCCGGAGCCGAAGATGCCGGCGCTGATGTGCGAGGATTCCGGCGGGTCCTTCAGCACCGCCAGCACCCGCATGACGTGGGGGTCGGAAAAGCCCGGCGGTCCGCCGCCGGGCAGGTTGAGCGTGGTGGTGACCTTCAGCGTCTTGCCGATGGGGGCGTCCTCGCCGAAATATTTGCGCGCCACCTCGCGGGTCAGCACCAGGCCGTCCGGGGCCGCCAACGCCGCGGACGGATCGCCGGCGAGCACCGGCATGGGCATCAGCTTGAAGAAACCCGGATCGGCCCAGGCGATCGGCTCGATCGCCTCGAAGGCGTCCTTGCGCAGGCCCACCGTGTGCATCTCGAGGCGGGCCGCCTGCTCCACCTCGGGGAAGTTCAGGCGGACCACGCCGGCCATCAGGCTGGGGACCGAGTCGGACTGCGCCGGCTTGCGGCCCGGCAGGGTGAGCACTTCCTCCAGCCGATAGATGCGCTGATAGTCCGGCACGAAGCGGTCGAAGCCGTACTCGTCGCGCAGATAGAGGCCGATGATGATCGCCGCGGCGAAGCTGACGCTCAGGCCGAGGATGGTGATCCCGGCGTAGAGCCAGTTGCGCGCGAGGTTGCCGAACGCGGCGGAGATGTAGTTGCGGAGCATGGCGGCGCCTCCGTCAGCCGGCCTTGGCGCGGATCGCCGGGTCGTCGTCGCCGACCACGCGGAGCAGGCCCGAGCTGTCGGTGCGGCCATCGGCGACCACCAGGCCGTCCAGCAGCCGGATGGTCCGCTGCGCCTGCGCCGCATGGGCGTGCGAATGGGTGACCATCACCACGGTGACGCCCTCGGCGACGGCCTGCGTCAGCAGCCCCATCACCTCCGAGCCGCTTTCGGTGTCGAGATTGCCGGTCGGCTCGTCCGCCAGCAGCAGCCGCGGGCGCGAGACCAGGGCCCGGGCGAAGGCGACCTTCTGCTGCTCGCCGCCCGAGAGCCGCGCGGGCCGGGCCTTGGCCTGGCCGCCCAGACCCACCCGTTCCAGCACCGCCTGCACCCGCTCGCGGCGCTCGCCGCGCTTCACGCTGCGATAGATCAGCGCGGCCTCGACGTTGTCGGCGACACTCATCTCCTCGATCAGGTTGAAGCTCTGGAAGACGAAGCCGATGCCGTCGTTCCTGAGCCGGGCGAACCGGGATTCCGGCGCGTCGGTCACCTCTTCGCCGCAGAACCAGTAGCGGCCGGCGGTCGGCCGATCGAGCATGCCCATGATGTTGAGCAGGGTGGACTTGCCGCATCCCGAGGGCCCGGTGATGGCGACGAACTCGCCGCGGCCGATCTCCAGCGAGATCCCCTTCAGCACCCGGGCCTCGACCTTGCCGTTGCGGTAGGTCCTGGAGATGTCTTCGAGCTTCAGCACGGCGCCCCCCTTTTCGTCCGCAGCCAGTATGGGGCCGTGCTGATGGCCAAGGAAATTAAATAATTTCAATGACTTGTATGACATTTGTCGGCGTGCGGAAGCGCCCGTTGTCCGGTTCCGGACAACGGGCCCGGCAAGCCGGAAGGTTCACTCGTATCGGAGCGCCGTCGCCGGCGCGGCGCGGGCCGCGAGCCAGGCGTGGACGGCCACGGTGGCCCAGGCGATCAGCACCGCGGCGGCGGCCGCCGCCAGGAACAGCCATGCCGGCAGGTCCACGCGGTAGGCGAAGCCGTGCAGCCAGTGGCTCATGGCCCAGAAGGCCGCCGGCCAGGCGATCAGATTGGCCCACAGCACCGGCTTGGAGAACTGCCAGAGCAGCAGGCGGACCACGTCGAAGGTCCCGGCCCCCATGGCCTTGCGCACCCCGATCTCCTTGGTCCGCCGCTCGGTGGTGAAGGCGGCCAGGGCGAAGAGGCCCAGGCAGGCGATCAGGATGGCCAGGCCGGCGCAGACGCCGATGGCGACCCCCTGGGTGATCACGTCCTTGTAGAGGTCCTGGACGGTCTGGCTCTCGAAGGCGAAGCCGAACGGAACGTCATGGCCGGCGGCCCGCCAGAGCCGTCGCAACGCCCCCAGGGTCTCCGGCATGGCGCGGCCGTCGAGCTTGAGCAGCAGGAACTGGGCCCTGGCCGGATAGACGTCGAAGATCTGCGGCGCGATCTGGCGGCGGATCGATCCCAGGGTGAAGTCGCCCACCACGCCGATGATCCGAGACCCCCGAGGCGCGGGCGGACCCTCGGGCGACAGCGCCGAATTGCGCAGCCAGGTGACGGTCTTGCCGACCGCATCCGCCGGTCGGGCGTAGCCCAGGAGGCGCGCGGCGCTTTCGTTGATCACCACGCTGGGCTGCAGGCTGGGGTCGGGGTCCGGCCGGTCGAGGACCACGTCCTCGCCCCGGTCCCTGGAGAAGAACCGGCCGGCCAGCGGCTTCAGGCCGTGCAGTTCGAAGAAACCGGTGTCGACCACCGCCTCATCGAGCGTGCGCTGGCTGTGATCGGGCATGAGGGCGTAGGTCGGATTCTCGCCGAATGTCATGGCCCCGAAGGAGGCGCAGGACCTGGCCTTGACGCCCCGCAGGCCGGCGGCCTCCTGTGCGAAGGCCGAGCGGCACGGCGCGACCAGGTAGATCACCTGGCTGGTGTCCAGGCGCAGCGCATCGGTCAGGGCGAAGCGCGTCTGGCGATAGATCGTCGCGGTCATCACGATCAGGCCGATCAGGATGGCGAACTGGGCGACCACCAGGGCCTGGCGCACGGCCGCCGATCCCGGCGGCTGGACCCCGCCTCCGCCCAGGACCGCGGCCGGCCGGAACGACGATAGGGCCAACGACGGATAGAGCCCCGCCAGGGCGGCGATCAGCAGCGCCGAACCCGCCAGCGCGCCGGCCAGGGCCGGATCGCCCAGGTAGTCGAAGGTCAGGCTTCGCTGCAGGAAGGCGTTGACGTGCGGCAAGGCCAGCTCGGTCAGGGCGGCGGCCAGAACCAGAGAGATGAGGACGTAGACCAAGGTCTCGCCCATGAACTGGACCATCAGGTCGCCGCGCCGGGCGCCGACGGCCTTGCGCACCCCGACCTCCACCGCGCGACGGCTGGCCCGCGCCGTCATGAGGGTCACGAAGTTGATTGCGGCGATGACGACGATCAGCACGCCGACCGCCGCGATGCCGGCATCGATCTTGGGATCGACGGAGGGTCTCAGGATGTCCGGACCCATGCCGATATCGGAGAAGTGGATCCGGCTGATCGGCATCAGGCGGAAGCGGAATGCCGGCGCGCCGGCGCTGGAAGGATAGTGCTGCTGGCCGAAGGCGGCCAGGCGCGCGGCCAGAGCGGACGGCGCCACGCCCGGTCGAAGCTTCAGATAGGTCAGGTCGTTGATGGCGTAGGGCGAAGGATGCCGATCGTCGATCGCCAAAGGCGAAAACGCGGCGCGCCCGGAGGCGAAAACCTGGGCGTTCAGATGGGTGTTTGAGGGGATGTCCTTGAGCACCGCCATCACCCGCATGGGGTGGAAGGTGGTGACCGCGGCCTGCTCGTCCGGCGAATAGCCGAGGGTCGCCTGTTCGGCCGGATTCAGCTGGATCGTACGGCCGATCGGGGCGTCCTCGCCGAAGTACTTGCGAGCCATCTGGCGGGTCAGGACCAGTCCGTCGGGCGCCTGCAGGGCGGCGTTTGCGTCGCCCGCCAGCACCGGATAGGGCATCACCCTGAAGAAGTCGGGGTCGACCCAGACGGCCGGTTCCGAGGTCGCGATCCGGCCCCGCTTCAGGAACAGGCGGCTCGAGCGCATCCGGGCGGCGTACTGAACCTCGGGAAAGTCCAGCCTGACGGCGCCCGCCAGCGCGCCGCTGGTGAAGATCATCGGCATGGCCTTCTGGCCAGGCATGGTTGCGTCCGACTCCAGCCGGTAGGCGCGCTCGTAGCCGGGCAGGAAGCGCTCGAAGGTGTATTCGTCGCGCAGATACAGGCCGATCACGATCGCCGCGGCGAAGCTGACCGCCAGGCCCAGGATGGTGACGCCGGCATAGAGCCAGTTGCGCGCCAGATCGTTCAGGGCGGCGGCGATGTAGTTGCGCAGCATCTTGGCCTCGCTCACTCGTATCGGAGCGCCGTGGCCGGCTTGGCGCGGGCCACCAGCCAGGCGTGGGTCGAAACCGTGATCCAGGCGATCAGCACGGCCGCGACCGATGCGACCAGGAACAGCCAGGCCGGCAGATCGACCCGATAGGCGAAGCCGTGCAGCCACAGGTCCATGACCCAGAACGCCAGGGGCCATGCGATCAGGTTGGCCCACAGCACCGGCTTGGTGAACTGCCAGAGCAAAAGGCGCATGACGTCGAAGGTCGAGGCGCCCATGGCCTTCCTGACCCCGATCTCCTTGATCCGCCGCTCGGTGGTGAAGGACGCCAGGGCGAACAGGCCCAGGCAGGCGATCAGGATCGCCAGGCCCGAACAGATGGCCAGCGCGATCTCCTGGGTGACCACGTCCTTGTAGAGGCTCTGGACGGCCTGGTTCTCGAACACATGCTGCAGCGGCTCGTCCTGGCCGGTGCGCTTCCAGGTCCGGTCGATCGCCTGCAGGGTTTCCTGGATCGAGGCGCCGTCGACCTTGACCAGCAGCATCTGACCCAGCCGCGGGTTGACGTAGTAGAGGGTGGGGTCGATCGGGGAGCGGATCGAGCCCAGCGAGAAATCGGGCGCCACGCCGATGATTTCGGAGATCTGCTGGGGCGGGATCTTGCCGGGCTCGGTCGGCTGCAGCCAGCGGACCCAGGAGAAGCGCTTGCCGACGGCGTCCCCCGGGTGGCTGAAGCCCAGGGCGCGCGCGGCGGTCTCGTTGATCACGAACGACGGCTGCACGGTGACGGGGGTCGGGCCGTCATGGTCCAGCACCATGTCCTCGCCCTGGGACCTGGCGAAGAAGCGGCCGGCGACGGGCCTGATGCCGTGGAGTTCGAAGAAGCCGACGTCCACGGGGCCCTCGTTGATCGTCTGCATGGCGGCGCGGCCGACGGGCATGTCGCGCTTGAAGATGACGGTCTTGCTGGACTGCATGCCCAGCGCCATGGGCGAGCCGCAGGACACCCCCTTCACCCCGGCCAGGCGCTCGACCTCCTGGCGGAAGGCCGACCGGCAGGGCGCGTTCACCTCGAGCACCTGGCCGGTGTCGAGCTTCAGGGCGCCGTGCAGGGCGAAGTCGGTTTGCCGGTAGATGGTGCCGGTCATCACGATCAGGCCGATCAGGATGGCGAACTGGCCCACTACCAGCACCTGCCGCACCGCGGCCGAGCCCGACGGCTGGGTCGCGCCGCCCTTCAGCGCCGAGGCGGGGCGGAAGCCCGACAGCACCAGCGAGGGATAGAGGCCCGCGAGCAGCGCCGTGAGCAAGGTCGCCGCCACGATCGCGATCCCGAGACGGGGATCGCCGAAATAGTCGAACGTCAGCGCGCGCTGCAGGAAGGCGTTCAGGCCAGGCAAGGTCAGCTCGGCCAGGGCGACGGCCAGCACCATGGCGAAGAGCACATAGATCAGCGCCTCGCCCATGAACTGCAGCACGAGGTCCCGCCGCCGGGCGCCGACCGCCTTGCGCACCCCGACCTCGACGGACCGGCGCGTGGCGCGCGCGGTCATCAGGGTGACGAAGTTGATCGCGGCGATGATCACGATCAGGGCGCCGACCGCGGCCACCCCGGCATCCACCCGCCGGTCGCCGGGCGGCCTAAGGGGTCCCCCCTGCCCCCCGCTGGCGGCTTCGAAATGCAGTTCGCGCAGCGGCGTCAGCCGGAATCGGTAGTTCGACGGTCCGCCGCCATAGAGCGGGAAGTGCGCGTCGGCATAGGCCTTGAGGCCCGCCCTTACCCTGTCCGCCGAAGCGCCGGGCTTGAGCTTCACATAGGCCAGGGTGTCGGCCGAGAACTGCGTCGGGCGCCGCTCGTCGGCGGAGATCGCCGAGAAGGCGGCGCGGGCCGAGGCGAAGACCTGGACATCGAGGTTGGTGTTGGAGGGCAGGTCCCGGATCACCGCCAGCACGCGCATGGGGTGATAGCCCGCCACGGCGCCGGGCTGGTCGGACTCGGGGATGCCGGAGTTGACCAGGACGGTCTTCCCGACCGGCGCATCCTGGCCGAAGTATTTGCGCGCCGCCGAGCGGGTGAGCACCAGGCCGTCGGGCGCCTCGAGGGCGGCGTCGGGATCTCCGGCCAGCACCGGGTAGGGCATGATCCGGAAAAAGCCCGGGTCGGCCCAGACCATCTCTTCCTGGAAGGCATGGTCGCCGGCCTTCAGGGTGACGCCGCCCGGCGCCAGGCGGGCCACGCGCTCGACCTGCGGGAAATCGAGCTTCAGCTGCGGCGCCGCGCTCGCCGCCACGGTGGCGAGCACGAAGGGCTTGGAGCCAGGCAGGATGAGGGTCTCGCCCAGGCGGTAGACCTGCTCATGGCCAGGGACGGAGCTCTCGAAGCTGTATTCGTCGCGCAGGTAGAGGCCGATCAGGATCGCCGCGGCGAAGCTGACGGCCAGGCCGGCGATGGTGATCGCGGCGTAGAGCCAGTTGCGGGACAGGTTTCCCAGCGCCGCGGAGACGTAGTTCTTCAGCATCGGACCATCCTTCCGGACAAAGCGGGAAAAAGCGCCCCGGCCGCGGCTGCAAGGCTGGCGGCGGCCGGGGCAAGCTTCGTCGGGGGGCCAACGAATCTGGAATGGGCGCGGGGCATGGCCTGCGCCTAGGCGGCGAGTTGGGTTTCCGACACCACCCGGCCGTCGAGCAGCTGGATGGTGCGCTGGGCCTCGCCGGCATGGACCAGCGAGTGGGTGACCATCACCACGGTCACGCCCTCGGACGCGGCCTGCTTGAGCAGGGCCATGACCGCTTCGCCGTTGGCGGTGTCGAGGTTGCCGGTGGGCTCGTCGGCGAGGATCAGCCTGGGGGCCGAGACCAGAGCCCGCGCCACCGCGTCGCGCTGCTGCTGGCCGCCGGAGAGCTGCTGGGGCTTGTGCCGGGCCCGGTGGGCGATGCCGACCTTCTCCAGCGCCGCCTGCACCCGCCGCTTGCGCTCGGCGCCGTGCACGCCGCGGTAGATCAGGGCCACCTCGACGTTCTCGGCGATGGTCAGGTCGTCGATCAGGTTGAAGCTCTGGAACACGAAGCCGATCTTGTCGCGCCGCAGCCGGGTGAGCTTGGCCTCCGGATAGCGCGCCACCTCCTCGCCGAAGAACCAGTAGCGTCCGGCGGTGGGCCGATCGAGCAGGCCCAGGATGTTGAGCATGGTCGACTTGCCGCAGCCGGACGGCCCCATGATGGCGACGAACTCGCCGGGCGCGATCTCCATCGACACGCGGTCCAGCGCGCGGGTCTCCACCTCGGTGGTGCGATAGGTCTTGGCGACCTCTTCGAGCTTCAGCAAAGCGGCTCCCCTCTCATTTGGTGAGATCGACGCGGTCGATCTTCTCGAGACCCTGGTAGTCGGAGGTGATGACCCGCTCGCCGGGCCTCAGGCCCGAGAGCACCTCCACCTGTTCGGAATTGCGCCGGCCGATCCTGATCCGGCGGCGGTCGGCGTGACGGCCGTCGGGCGAGACCACGAACACCCAGTCCCCGCCCGAGCGCTCCAGGAAGGCGCCGGCCGGCAGCACCAGCGCGGGGCTGTCGGCGCCCAGCGACAGCTTGCCCTGCACCATCTGGCCCGGCAGCAGCCCCTGCGGCTGGGGGCCCTGGAAGCCGAGGTCGACGGTGAAGGTGCCGTTCTTCACCTCCGGGTAGATGCGTTCGGCCTTCAGGTTCAGGGTGCGGCCGTCGATGTCGATCTGCGCCGTTTGACCGGGCGAGACTCGGCCGAGGTAGTATTCGTCGACCTGGGCGGCGATCTTGAAGCCGGTGTCCAAGGTGATCTGGCCCAGCCGGTCGCCGCGGTTGCGGTTCTCGCCGGGCTGCAGGTCCATGGAGGTGAGCCGGCCCGACGCCGGCGCCTTGACCACCAGGTCGTCGAGGGTCCCGCGGGTGATCTCCAGGCTCTTCTGGAGATTGACCATCTCCTCGCGGATCTTGGGCAGCTGCTCGACGCGCAGCTTCTCCTGGCGCTCGTTGGTCTCGACCTGCACGGGCCGGATCAGCTGGTTGTAGGCCAGCTGGTCGTGAATCTGCTCGGCGGTCTCCTTGGCCACATACCCGGCCTTGACCAGATCGTCGCGCCGGTCGGCCTGCTGCTTGAGCCGCTGGATGTCGTAGTCGATCTGGGCCAGCGCCTTCTGGTTGTCGGCGCGGGTCTGCTCCAGCTGCTTCTCGTAGTTCTGCTGACTGGTGAGCGACTCGATGAGCCGGCCCTCCTCCTCGGCGACACTGAGCTGGAGCTCGGTGTTGCGGAAGACCACCATCGGCTGGCCTTGGCTCACATGGTCGCCGGCGTGGACCAGCACCTTCTGCACCTGCCCGCCCTCGAGCGCGTCGAGGTAGATGATGTCGCGCGGCGCCACCTGGCCCTGCAGGGTGGTGAAGTCGTGATAGATTCCCCGCTGGACCTCGTCGATCGACACCTGGGCCAGGGGCAGGCGCACGCTGCGCTTGGCGGGCCCCAGAAAGGCGGCGACGGTCGCCAGCAGCAGCACCAGGCCGACCGCAACGCTCGCGCCGATCCGCGCGCGCCTGGAGCGCCACAGCGGCACGCGGACCACGCGGTCCATATCCTCACTCATGGACTCTCCCTCTCGCGGACACTATGACGCCGCTCAGGCCCAGGGCGAAGTTGTGCATTTTCAATAGCTTAAGTCCTTGTCGGGGCGTGCCGGCCCGGTCGGCCTGTCCGGAAGCGGACACCGCGCCAGCGCCGCGGGCCCGGCGGCGGAGCTAAGTGCTTGGACAGGCTGGCCTTCGCGATTCGATCCGCCGGGCTTAGCCTCGACCCATGAGCGACCTCGGCCAGGTGCTGGTGCTCGACGACGACCCCGACGTGCTGAAGGCGGCGGGGATGGTGCTCGCGCGCGCCGCGGTCCGGGTGGAGTTGGCGACCTCGCCCGAGGCGGTCGAGCCGGCGCTGCAGGCCGCCTCGTTCGACGCGGTGCTGCTGGACATGAACTTCTCGCCCGGCGAGCACTCCGGCGGCGCCGGCCTGGACATGCTGGGCCGCATCCAGGCGTCCGATCCCGCGCTCTCGGTGG
>JANWHQ010000042.1 GCA_025450315.1 Caulobacteraceae bacterium | reverse complement strand
GCATCATCAACCGCGTGGAGAAGGACCCGTTCTGGCACCAGCTGATCGCGGCGGAGATCCAGTCCTTCGAAGACGCCGACACCGACGCCCTGGTCGCCGCCGCCCGCCGCGCCGCCTCGGCCACCTCGACCGCCTGCCTGGTCGCCTACACCGCCACCGGCGCCACGGCCCGGCGCATGGCGCGCGAGCGGCCGCTGCAGCCGGTGCTGGCCCTGACCCCCAACCCTCGCACGGCCCACCGGCTGACGCTGGTCTGGGGGGTGGAGCCCCGGGTGGCCGTCGACCCGCGCAACCTCGAAGAGATGACCGAGGAGGCCGTGGAGCTTTCCGTCGCCCTCGGCCTCACCAAGCCCGGCGGCCGCATCCTGATCGCCGCCGGCACCCCCTTCGGCGCCCCCGGCGCGGCCAACCTGCTGCGCTTCGCCCACGCCCCGTTCCGCAGCTGATCGGAATTCCAGACTTGACGGCGACGCTTGCGGCGTCGTCATGAACCCGCCTCATGACCCCGATCGTCGTCATCCCCGCCCGCATGGCCGCCACGCGCCTGCCCGGCAAACCGCTGGCCGACATCGGCGGCAAGCCGATGATCGTGCGCGTGCTGGAGCAGGCCCTGGCCGCGGGCATCGGTCCGGTGGCCGTGGCGGCGGGGGACCCCGAGATCGTCCAGGCGGTGACGGCGGCCGGCGGCACGGCGGTGCTGACCGATCCGGCCCTGCCCTCGGGCTCGGACCGCATCCTGGCGGCCCTGGCCGAGCTGGATCCCGGCCGCCGCCACGACGCGGTGATCAACCTGCAGGGCGACATGCCCTTCGTGGAGCCGGCGGTGCTGAGCGCCTGCGCCGGGCTGCTGGCGCGGCAGCCCGCCTGCGACATCTCCACCGTGGTCGCCGCTGAATCCGGGCCGGCCGACCGGACCAACCCTGACGTGGTCAAGGCCATCCTGACGCTGGGCGAGGGGCAGACCTCGGGGCGGGCGCTCTACTTCACCCGCTCGACGCTCTACGGCGAGGCCCCGGTGCTGCGCCACGTGGGCATCTACGGCTACCGGCGCGAGGCGCTGGAGCGCTTCAACGCCGCGCCGCCCTCGCCGCTTGAGCGGCGCGAGAAGCTCGAGCAGCTGAGGGCGCTGGAGCTGGGGCTTTCCATCTGGGCCGCGGTGGCCGACAAGGCCCCGATTTCGGTGGATACGCCCGCGGACCTTAAGGCCGCGCGGGCGGCGGCGGAGGGTCGATGAGCGGCAGGGGCAAGATCGCGTTCCAGGGCGAGCTGGGGGCCAACAGCCACGAGGCCTGCCGCACCTACTTCCCCGACTACGAGCCGGCGCCGTGCGCGACCTTCGAGGAGGCGTTCGAGGCGATGAAGTCGGGCGCCTGCGCGCTCGGCATGATTCCGGTGGAGAACTCCATCGTCGGGCGCATCTCCGACGTCCATCACCTTCTGCCCAACTCGGGCCTGAAGATCATCGGCGAGAAGTTCAAGCCGATCAGCTTCCACCTGATGGCCAATCCGGGCGTGAAGCTGGAGGACGTCAAGGTCGTCTCCAGCATGGCGGTGGCGCTGGGCCAGTGCCGGCGCAGCCTCAAACGGCTGAACGTCAGGACCGAGGCGGTGGGCGACACCGCCGGCGCGGCCAAGGCCCTGGCCGAGCATCCCGACCCTACCCGCGCGGCCATCTCGCCGGCCCTGGCGGCCGAGATCTACGGGCTCGACATCCTGCTGCGCGACGTCGAGGACGAACGGAGCAACACCACCCGCTTTCTGGTGATGACCGGCGAGCGGGAGCCGCCGCCGCCGCCCTTCACCGAGCAGTGCCTGACCAGCTTCGTCTTCCGCGTGCGCAACGTCCCGGCGGCGCTCTACAAGGCCATGGGCGGCTTCGCCACCAACGGCGTCAACATGACCAAGCTGGAAAGCTACATGGAGGACGGCGCCTTCTCGGCCACCATGTTCTACGCCGAGGTCGAGGGCCGGCCGGAAGACCGGGGCCTGGCGCTGGCCCTGGAGGAGCTGAGCTTCTTCTGCGAGCGCTTCGAGCTCCTGGGCGTGTTCGCCGTCGATCCGTTCCGCACGCGCGTTTAGTCCCTTCGAGAGCCTTCGCATGGGCTTGCGGGAAGGCTATGGCCTGAGGCGATGCCGCGGATCCTGACCTACAACGTCCACCGCTGCGTGGGCATGGACGGCGAGTTGGACGTGGCGCGCATCGCCAAGGCGATCGCCCAGCTGCGGCCCGACATCGTGGCGCTGCAGGAGCTGGACGTCGGGCGCGCGCGCACCGGCGGGGTCGACCAGGCCCACGCCATCGCCGAGCTGCTGGGCATGAGCTTCCACTTCCATCCCGCCTTCCGGGTCGAGGAGGAGAGCTACGGCGACGCCATCCTGACCGCCTGTCCGCTGCGCGTGATGCGGGCCGGCGCCCTGCCGGGATCCAACGCGGTGCGGGGGCTGGAGCCGCGCGGGGCGCTCTGGGTGAAGATCGACCTGGGCGACGTCGAGCTGGACGTGGTCAACACCCACCTGGGCCTGGTGCCGCACGAACAGCGCGCCCAGGCCTCGGCCCTGGTGGGCGACACCTGGATGGGCCATGCGGACTGCACCGACCCGGCCATCTTGCTGGGCGACTTCAACGCCACCCCGCGCCACGCCGCCTATCGCCGCCTGGCCGAGCGGCTGCGCGACGCCCAGAAGTCGCATCGCCGCCACGGCCTGCCCACCTTTCCCTCGCGCTTCCCGATGATCCGCATCGACCACGTCTTCGTCAGCCGGTCGGTGACGGTGACGGGCGTGCACACCGGACACGGCGCCCTGATCCGCCAGGCCTCCGATCACGTGCCCCTGGCGGTGGACTTCCGCATCGACCTCAGGCCTCGGGCGAGCTGATCGCCTTGGCGGCGCGGGCGGCCTCGGCCTCCAGCCGCTTGCGGCGCAGCAGGGGGCGCCAGGAGTCGCTGGCGTCCAGCGGATCGCCCAGGTGGTAGTCGGCGATCAGCGAGGCGAGGGGGCCCATCGGCACCGGCGCCAGCGGCGACAGCCGCCCCCGGCTCGCCCGGGCCAGGGTGTCGACCGTGGCGGCCAGGCCGCGCCTGGCGGTCATCATCTCCACCTCGGCGGGCGCCTCGCCGACGAAGTGGCCGAGCAGGCGGGCCCGGAAGCGGGCGACGGCGGCCTGCTCCTCCGGGCCGCGGGCCTCGATCACGGCGTCGCATTCGGTGTCGAAGCCGCCCGAGCGGTTGTTCAGATTGGCCGAGCCGATGCGGACGATGCGATCGTCGATGATCGCCACCTTGGAATGGACGATGATGGTCCGCTCGGCCGGCGTGCGCGGGAAATAGGCGCGGAAGCGATCGTGCAGGTCCGCCGCCCACAGCCGCCGCAGCAGGTCGGCGCGGGTGCGATCCATGGTCAGCCGGTCGAAATAGCTGGGGCTGTGCTCGGTGGAGATCAGCACCACCTCCGGCCCGTCGGGCTCGGCCAGCCGCGCCGCCAGGGCCTCGCCGATCGACGGGGAGGTGAAGTACTGGTTCTCCAGATAGATCGAGCGGCGGGCGGCCCGGATCGAGGCCAGGTGCAGCTTCTCGATCTCGATCACCTCGCTCCCGCCGCGCCAGGCGGGCAGGGTGCGGGCGAAGCCGACGTCGACCCGCTCCAGGTCCGGCGGCAGCCAGCTCGGCCAGGGATCGTGGACCAGCCCCTCCGGCGGAGGCGCCACGGCATGGCCGGCCGAATGCAGCCAGCGTCGGCGCGCCAGCTCGCCCAGCGTCCGGGCCGCCTCGCCGTCCAGCATCATCATCACCTCATGACGGGCCGGCGGGCGCGCGCCGCCCGGCATGATCCGGCGGGGATCCTCGTCCAGGTGGGCCGGCGTGTCCCAGCGGTCGGGGGCGAAGTCGGCGCCGCCGACGAAGGCGACCAGGTCGTCGATCACCAGCACCTTCTGATGATGGCAGGCGCCGTAGGGCACGCTGGCATCCAGGCGAAAGCGCACCGGGCTGCCGCGGAACCAGGCCTTGGAGCGGTGCGGGAAGAAGTGCTGCGAGGCGCTGATCGGCAGGGCGCTTTTCCAGACCAGCACCCGCACGTCGAGGTCGCCGCGGCGCTCGGCCAGCGACTTCAGCACATTGCCGATCTCGTCCGCCGCGCCGGCCACCTCGTGGGGCCCGGGCTGCAGGCGGGTGCGCGGATCGAAGCTCCAGCCCAGCAGCAGGATCGAGCGCCGCGCCTTGCGGATGGCCGCGAGGGCGGCGGCGAAATAGGCGGCGCTGTCCACCAGGAAGGCGACCCGCTCGGCCCGCGCCCGCCGCCAGGTGGTCTGGTCGGTCAGGATGGAGGGGGCCGTCGCCCCGGGGTCAGGATCGCGGGCCATCGGGCTCCCGGCTGGGGCGGAGCCGGAGCGCCTAGGAGATCGCGCCCAGGCGGCTGGCGGCGGTCGCGGCCGCCATGCGCATGCCGGCGGGGGTGTAGAAGGCGCCGTTGATCTGGGTGCGCTCCATCATCACGTGGCGGAAGCGCAGGAACAGGTCGGCGTCCGGCGGCTGGGAGTCGTTCCAGAACTGGTTCAGCGGCTTGCGGTCGGTCAGCCCCTCGATGTCGTAGACCGCCCGGCCCAGCACCTTGGTCGGGCAACCGAAGCCGATGGTCGCCAGGCCCGCGGTGGAGTTGATGGTCACCGCGCCGCGGGCGCCGTGCGCCAGGGCGTTCAGGTTGCCGCCATCGAGGAACAGCACCCGCTCGGTCACGCCGTGCTCGACCGCCAGCTCCTCGACCACCCGTGCGTAGTCCACCAGGCCCGGATCCAGCGGGTGAAGCTTGAACGCCAGGCGCGCGTTGGGCGGCGCGTGCCGCGAGAAGCTGGAGATCACCTCGGCGGCGAAGGATTCGTTGGTGTAGTTGGAGTGCTGCCAAAGCTGGCTGTCGCCGGCCCGCTGCAGCAAGGCGATGAAATAGGGCTCGGGCGAGTTCACCAGCTTGGCGGCGCGCTCCATCACCCGCCGGCGGGTGAACTGGTTCTTCGCATAGCGCGCGATCGACCCCACGATCTGGTCGAACACCGGCAGGGCGAAGGGGTTGCGGCGCTTGGGGAAGGCCGGGGCCAGGAAGACCTTGTTCACATAGTGGGAGATGCCGCGGAAGATCAGCCACTTGGTCGATCGGCCGACGTCGGCGTCGCCGATGGAGACCTTGAAGGTCGGCTGGCCGTGGTCGCGGTAGAAGCTGGGGTCGCGCGGGCAGGGCGAATAGGCGTTCACCCCATCGGACTCCAGGGTGATCCAGCGGGGCCGGAAATAGCCCTCCTCGAACACGTGCACCCGAAGCCCGCGCCGCTTGGCGGCGGCGATGGCGGACATGTGCACCTCGAGGCAGTCGTTGAACACCACCAGGTCGGTGACGCGGTTCTCGCCCAGGAACCGGTCGATCCAGATCGGCCAGGCCTCCTCGGGATCGCGATAGGCCACGTGCGGGCGGAAATAGCCCCAGTCCGACAGGTCGCCGCCGTCGAACACCACCTTGCTGACCCGGTTGCCGGACAGGCCGAGCTGCTCCGCCACATGGGCGAAGAACGAGCCGAAGGGGCCGCGCAGGAACAGGAAATGGCGCTCGCGGGACGGGTTGACCAAGGGCGTCGAGCGACGATAGGCGCGGGGCCGGCGACGAAGCGCGTAGCCGTCAAGGCTGCGGTCACCGGGAATGCCGTGCAGCGCTGATGTCATACTCTACCCCCGCGCAGGCGTCCGATGCGCTCGCCGGAGCGCGGAAGACGCAGCGGCCCGCCTTGGCCAGCTCTTGCTTCTCCGACGCCCCCCTGGCGCGCGCTCAACCGTGTGATCCCCCTCTTCATCGGTGCCGCCTAGCGAACCAATGGCTTAGCAGCACACGGGTCCGGCTCTTCTGTAATAGCCCGACTGGGTCCGCAGCGAGAAGTGAAAAGGCTAGCTGTTGAGCAACGTCTGCCGCCTCGCAAGGCGCCAGGGACGGCCTGTACACGTAACGTGGGTATAGAATGAGCGCGCCCGCGATGAGCTCGTCCAGCTTCAGCTGTCGCTGCCGCCGTTCGCAACGCTCGCGATCCTCCGTAATCCCCCAGCCGGCATAGAACGGCAGACCGTAGGTTACAACCTCAAGTTCGCGCAAGAGCGCTTCGAAGCCGGCGAGCGAGGTCAGGGTGTGCACCTCGTGCACCCGGTCCAGAAGGCTCGCGATGGACGCCTTGTAGGCGATCGCGTCGGCGTATTTCAGCACCTCGGCCCGGTCGATCGCGCCGGGGCGCAGGCCCGCTTCGACGTCGGGGTGGGTCTTGTAGACGATGAAGGCGTCGGGCCTGGATTCGCGGGCCGCGATCAGCAGCTCCAGGTTGCCGGTGATTCGGCCGCCGCCGCGAACCACCGAGGCGTCGTTGGCCACCTGGCCCGGGGCCAGCACGCGCCGCCGCCCGCCCGCCCCGGCGAATAGTTCGTCCACCTCGGTCGCGCCGACGTTGTACTTGCTGAGTCCGGCCTTGATGATCAGGGCCCGGAGCTCCGCCGCCTGTTTGAGCATCTCGGGGGTGAACTCGGCGGTCTGGAGGATGTGCTCCAGGTCGCTCGGGCGGCCGGGGTCGTAGTAGATGCCGCGGTGGTCCAGCACCAGCGAGGAGGGGGGCGCCAGGTTCGCGCCCAGGCCCACCGATCGGATGAAGCCGTCCTCCATGCGCACCAGGGGCGCGCCCTGGGCGGCGCAGCGCGCGGCGCAATCATCGGGCTCGCGCGAGGCCCAGACCACGAGGCGGCCGCCGCGTCGACGCTGGCGCTCGAGCGCCACCTCCGCGTGCATGGTGTAGGTCAGGTCCGAGCGACGGCCCATCAGGAACGGCTCGACGTGGAAGTCCTTCCAGCGGTGCACGCCCAAAAGGTGGGTGAGGCCTTCGGTTTCGGCGTCCCGCCGACGCCGCACCGCCAGCAGCCGCGCCACATCCAGCGCCCCGCAGGGTTCGCCGTCCAACGGGCTCAGATAGCGCAGGTAGCGGAGGTAGATGGCGCCCACCAGCTCCTCCAGGCTCGGCCGGGCGGTGCGCCGGGCGCTGGCCAGCCGGTCCTGGGTCAGGCCCCAGCCCGCGTAGATCGGCAGGCCGAAGCAGGTGACGGGCGCGCCTGCGATCAGGCCCTCCAGGCCCGCCAGGCTGGTGGCCACATAGATCCGCCGGGCATGGCGGGCGAGCGACATCCAGCTGACGTTGCGGTCGAAGATCTCGATCCCGCGCGCCCTGGCCAGCGGGCGCAGATGCCCGCGCCGCGACCCGCGCCCCTCGACCGGGTGCACCCTGGCGATGATCCTGGCGCCCGGATTTTCGGCGATGGCCGCGTCCAGCATCCGCTCGAAGGTCTGCGGCCCGCAGCCGCCGGCCGCCACCGACTTGTCCCCAGCGATCTGGTCCACCACGATCACCGGCGGACCGCCGGCCAGCACCGGATCGTCCGGATCCAGGTCGGGCGCGGCGTTGTACTTGCCGAGATTGGCCTGCCGCATCCGCGCGATCAGTTCACCGACCTGTCGTTCCTCATCGGGGGTCAGGGGCGGACCGGCCTCGATCAGCCGTTCGATTTCGCTTGGGCGCGAGGCGTCGTAGTGCATGCCCAGCCGGTCGGCCGACAGGCTCAGGTTGGGGTCGCCGCGGCCGCCCATGCCGGCGGTCGACAGGAAGCCGTCCTCCAGCGCCAGGTACGGCAGGCCGCGCCGCCCGGCCTCCGCCATGGCGGTGCCCTTGATGCCCCAGCCGGCCAGGCCGTCGATCCCCTTGGGGGGCGCGACGCCGGGCGGCAGGAACTCGAACCGGTAGCGTCCGCCCAGGAACTTCTCGAGCCTCGGCCCGCGCAACGCCACGCCGATCGAACGCACCCCGAAGCGCAGGGGACGATCGGTCACGTCTGCGGTGCGCTCGGGCGCAGGGCTGGCGAGGCGGGGCATGTGTGATATCCGGGCGTCCGACTGCCGGGGATCAGCCCAAAGCGACGTTGGATTTGGTTCGGCCAGATATGCCAGCATTGGGCCTTTCGGCGCGGACGCGCAAGGCGCGCGAATTGGGAAAGCGGGCCATGAGCCTGGCCCTCTCCCGTCCCCGCATGCTCCTCCCCCGCGCCAGTTATCCCCAGCGCGCCGCCGATGGCATCCTTGTTCTCCAGCGCGGCGAAAACGCCTCGACCGACTACTATCTGCGGTCAAGGCTTGCCGCCTGCGGCCTGCCGGCTGAGATCGCCGACCTGACGGACGATCCGGGAGCGTCCGGCATGCTGGGCGCCGGCGGGGCGGGGGCCCTGATGGTGGTGCTCTGCCGCTACGCCGCCCCCGCCTGGCTGGACGCACTGGAGCGGATGCGGGACCGCCTCGTGCGGGTCGCCTTCTTCATGGACGACGACCTGCCCGCGATGCTGCGGGCCCGCGAGATCCCCTCGGCCGCGCGCGGGAAGGTGGCCCTGCACTTCGCCGCCCACGCCGAGCGCCTGAGCGGCCTCTGCAGCGAGGTCTGGGTCTCGACGCCCGAGCTGGCGAACCGCTACGCCGAGGCCGCGCCCCGGGTCCTCGCGCCGCTGCCGGAGGCCGAGCCGCCGCCCCCGGCCCCCGCGAGCGCCGATCTCGTCGTCTATCACGGCACCGATGTGCACCCGCGCGAGCGGCGCTTCGTTCTCGAGGTCGCGAGCCTGCTGCAGACGCGTTCGCCAGGCGCGCGGATCGAACTGGCCGGCGACCGGTCGCTGGCGCGCGCCGCCGCCGGGCTGGCCGGCGTCGAGGTCGTCCCCCAGCGCTCCTGGCCCGACTACCTCGAGGTCCAGACCGGCCGGACGGCGGCGATCAGCCTGGCGCCGCTGTTCCCCTCCGATCTCAACGACGCGCGCGCGCCGGTGAAGGCCTTCGACGCCGCAAGGCTGGGCGCGGCCGGGCTCTATGCCGACGCGCCGGCCTACCGCGGCCATGTGCGGGACGGCGAGGACGGCCTGGTGCTGCCCATGCAACCCTCGGCCTGGGCGGCGGCGATCGCGGCGCTGCTGGCCGATCCCGATCGCCGGATGCGGCTGGCGGGCGCGGCCCGCGCGCGGCTGGCGGCGACGCTGGCCTGCGACCCGGGCTTCCCGGCGCCCGCCGGATGACCGCCGCAGGGGTCTGGCTGACGAGGTTCAGCTCGCGCTGGCGCAAATGGTGGCGCGACCCTGCCGCGTTCTGCGGCGAGCTGCCGTCGCCGCGCCTGCGCGCCCTGGCGGTCTGGGGGCTGGGACTGGGGACGCGCGTGGCGGACCTTCTCGACGCCCGCGATCGGGCCGCCCGCGCCGCGTGGCGCAGGCAGGGTGTCGCATTGGCCGAAGCCGACGCCGAGGATCGCCGCTTCGCCTTCCTGACTGCGGCGGGCCGGGATCCGCCGCTTTGGCCGAGGCGGGTGCTGGTCGGCCCCGCGCCGGACGGGGTGAGAGCCATCGCGGTGGCCTTCGCCCAAGGCGGCGAGGCGATGGCCGCCGAGATCTCGGCGGGGCGGCCCGGGCTCCTGGCGCTGCATGGCCAGCCGGCGGCCGTGCGCCTCTACCGCACCGACGAGGGGGGCGGCCTGCCCGAGCGTCTGCCGGCGCGGCCGGCGGGCCGGGCCGAACTGATCAGGGCGCGCACGTCGGAGGGGGAGACGCTGGCGGCTGCCTTGCGGGAGGCCTGGCCGCCGTTCGAACGCCGCACCGAGGGCCCCTCGATCGCCGAGTATCAAGCCTGGATCGCCGCCAACGAACCGGGACCGGACGAGCTGCGGGCGATCGCCGAGGAGGCGGCCCGCACGCCGGGGCTGCCCTCCATGGCGGTGGTCATGCCGGTGCACGATCCCCGGCCCGCGCACCTGAAGGCCGCCATCGCTTCGGTGATGGCCCAGACCTATCGGGCCTGGAGGCTGTGCATCGCCGACGACGGCTCGAGGTCGAAGGCTGTGAAGGCGATCCTGCGCCACGCCCAGGCGTCCGATCCGCGCGTCCGGCTGGTCACCCATGCCGAGGCGAAGGGGGTCGCCCTGGCCACCAACGCGGCGCTGGGTCTCGCCGAGGCCGACGTGGCGCTGTTCCTCGACCACGACGACGAGCTGGCGCCCCACGCCCTGGCGCTGATCGGCCGGGCCTTCTGCGGACGACCCGACGCCGTGGCGGTCTATTCGGACGAGGACTCCATCGACGCCCATGGCCGCCGCTCGGAGCCGCGCTTCAAGCCCGACTTCGACCGCGAACGGCTGCTGGCCCAGAACTATGTGAATCACGCCTTCGCCGTGCGGACGCCCCTGCTGCGGCGGCTCGGCGGCCTCAGGCCCGGTTTCGAGGGCGTCCAGGACCACGACCTGGTGCTGCGCGTCGCCGAAAGCGGGGAGGGGCCGATCCTCCACGTCCCGCAGGTGCTCTATCACTGGCGCATCTTTCCGGGCGGGGGCAGCTTCTCGCAGAGCGCACGGCCCCGGATCGACAGCGCCCGCGCCTGCCTGGCGGCCGAGCACCTGCAGCGCGCCGGACAGACCGCCGAACCGGTCATCGGACCTCGCGGCCATCTGATCCTGAAACGGGCGCTGGCCGATCCTGCACCGACGGTCACCGCCATCATCCCCACCCGCGATCATCCCGATCTCCTGGAAGCCTGCGTGGCGGGACTGCTGGAACAGACCGACTATCCGGCCCTGGAGGTGTGCATCGTCGACAACGGAAGCCGGACCGGGCGTGCGCTGCGGCTGATCGAGCGGCTGTCGCGCACGCCGCGCGTGCGGGTGATGCGCATCGACGCGCCGTTCAACTTCTCGGCCCTGAACAACGCGGCGGTCGCCAAGGCGACCTCGCGGCTCATCGCCTTCATCAACGACGACATCCTGGTGGTCGAGCCCGGATGGCTGAAGGCCATGGCGGCGTTGGCCGTGCGGCCCGACGTCGGCGCGGTAGGGGCCAAGCTGTTCTATCCGGACGGACGCATCCAGCACGCCGGCATCGTGCTGGGACTAGGTCCTCATCGCGTGGCCGGGCACGAGCTGCGCGGCGCGCCGGGCGAGTCGCCCGGTTCGCAGAACCGGCTGCTGCTCGATCGCCAGGTCAGCGCGGTTACTGCCGCCTGCATGGTGGTGGACCGCCAGCGCTTCGAAGCGGTCGGCGGTTTCGACGCCGCCGCCCTGCCGGTCGCCTTCAACGACGTGGACCTGTGCCTCAAGCTGGCCGACCGGGGCTGGCGGACGATCTGGACCGCGCAGGCGCGGCTGATGCACCTGGAGTCGGCGAGCCGGGGTTCGGACCGCGCAGCCGAGGCCGCCGGCCGGCTCGGCCGCGAAGCTGGGGCGATGCGCGAACGCTGGGGCGACCGGCTGGTCCAGGACCCCTGGTACAATCCCAACCTGACGCTCGCCGACGAGAGCTTCACCCTGGCGGCGAAATCCCGCGCCGGAGCGGCCTGGGGCCGCCCCGGCTGAGGTCCTGGCTCGGGCGTCAGAGCGTGTGGGCCACCGAGATCACGGTCGCTGCGCTCAGGGCGAACTGGAACAGCAGCTGGGTCAGGTCGATGACGACCTGCAGGTTCTCGTTGCCCACGTTCGGCAGCACCAGGATCTGGTCGCCGGGCTGGGGCCTGTCGTGCGGCCCGGCCACCACCCCGCTGCCGTCCGGATGCAGCAGCACGAACTTCTTCTTGTTGGCGTGGGACGCGAAGCCGCCGGCGCGGTTGACGTAGCCCGCGATGTCCAGGCCCGGCACGTCGACGAGCGCGCCCGCGCTCTCGACCTCGCCGGTGACCAGGATCACGTCGGTGCGGTTGGGCAGCACCACCGTGTCGCCGTCTTCCAGCATGACGTCGTTGAACTGCCCGTTGGTGTAGACGGCGATGTTGCCCTTCGGCTGCACGGTCTGGGCCTGGGCCACGAACTGGCTGATCAGGGTGGCCTGGGCCGTGGCCAGCTGGGCCGCGGAGTTGGTGGGCGGCGACGAGGTGAGCACCTGCTTCTGCAGCCGGTACAGCTCGTCCTGGATCGCCTTCTTCTGTTCGGTGGCGACGGCTTCGCGCTGCAGGTGGACCCAGCGGGGCTCGATGGCGGTGCCCGCGAGCGGGATCTTGGCCAGCAGCTGGCTCAGCAGGGCGCCGCGGGGCAGCACATAGACCGTCGGCCCTTGCACGTCGCCCTGGATCGATACGGTGATCGTCTGGCGATAGCCGCTGAAGCTGAAGGTGACGTCGTCGCCATCGCCCAGCACCACGCGGGTGAATTCATCCAGGGTGAAATAGGCCTGCCGGGGCGCCCCGTTGCGGTAGCCGCGCACGATCACGCCGGTCATGGACGCGGCCGGCCGGGTCAGGCGGATGAGGTCCGCGCCCGTCATCTGCCCGTTGGGAGGCGCCTCGAAGGCGTAGCTGAACTGCAGGTCGCCCTTGGCGCCGACGATCGGTCCGCGCGGTCCGACGAACACCGTGTCGCCCTCCTGGAAGCGGAACGACGGCGCATCGCCGTTCAGCAGGAAGTCGTAGAGGTCGAAGGTCGCGACGGTCTGCCCGCCCCGTTTGACGGTGACCGCGCGGAAGGTGCCGTTGGCGTCGACCCCCTGCGCCTGATTCAGATAGAAGAGGATGCTGTCGTGGACGCCGCCGACGTAGCGGCCCGGACGGGCCACGTTGCCGCTGACGTAGACGCCGATCGTGCCGGCGTTGCTGACGGCGGTATAGACGCTGACGGCGCTGGTGAAGACCTTGCTGACCGCCGCCGTCACCACGCCCTGGAGCTCGCTGGCCAAGACGCCGCCCACGTGGACCGGGCCGACGCCGATGACGAAGATGTTTCCGGAGGCGTCGATGATCTGGTTGCCGCCGGAATTGACCGCGCCGTAGAGGTTCACCACCACGGAGTCGCCGGGCTGGAGCCTGTAGTCCGGCCGGTCGGCGGGCCGGGTGCCGGCGAAGGAGCCGGTGAACAGCTGGGTGCCGAACAGCGGCGCTTGCTGGCCGTCCGACAGGTCCACCATGAGCCGCGGAGCCTGGTACTGGTTCTGGGCGACGGCGCTGCTCACCTGAGGCGTGCCGGCGCTCGCGCCCGCCAGCGGGTTGGCGCTGGTGAGCGACGAGTTGGAGTGCGCGCCCGCCGCCGCGGCCGCGGCGGCCGCCGCGCCGGAGCCCGCGCCGCTTCCTCCGCCGCCCGATCCCGACGATCCGCCGGGCAGGGTGGGGACGCCTGCCGATTGCGCCAGGGCGACGGAGGCGCCGAGCAGGAGCAGAGCGCTCGCCAATGCGATGATGCGCATGCGGTTCAGATTCCCTGGTGGTCGCGGACGCCGGCGATGGCGAGGGCGACGATTCCGTAGACGGCGATAAGCACGATCATGGCTTCGAGGAACGACGCCAGCCGGTGCGGTTCGGAAGGTTCGTCGGGGAGGTTCGGGACGACGGCCGGGACCACGAACCGCTCCCGCTCGCTGGCGACGTTGCGGGCGGCGTCATAGGCCGACAGAGCGGCCACGAGGTTGCGTTCGGCGTATTCGCTGGTGACCTGCAGACCCTCGAAGGTGCGCAGTCGTTCGGCGATGCTGTCGCTGGACTTGCTGGCGATGGCCTTCTGCTGGATCGCGATCTGCTGCTCGAGGCCTTTGATCTTGGCCATGGCCTGGGTCATCTGCGGCGAGTTCGGCCGGTTGAAGGAGAGCTGGGCGGCCATGTCGGCCCTGAGCTCGATCACTTCCTGCTGCATGGCCGAGACGCCCGTCGAGGTGGCGATCGCCGAGGCGGCGGGATCCAGCGTGCCGGTCTTGGCCCGGTAGTTGGCCATCGCCAAGCGCGCCTGGCGCACCTTGTCTTCGGCCTGCTGCAACTCCTGTTCGGACGAGCGCAGTGTGTCGCGCCGGACGGTCGCCGACAGCTCGTTGAGGTAGTCCGCCGAGATTCTGAGGACGGCCCGCGCCACCGCCTGGGCGGTCTGGGGATCGAAGGCCTTGGCCTTGACCTCGATCAGGCCCGTGTCCTTGTCGGTGGTGAGGTGGACCATCTTCCTGAAGAAGGCCAGGTATTCGTCGCGCGAAGCGTTCTTCGGCAGCCAGTTCAGGAAGTCCAGGCGAGGCTGGGAGTAGAGGGCCCGCAGGTGGAACTCCTGGTCCAGCTTGTTGGCCATGTCGTAGGATCGGGCATAGGTCAGCAGCTCGGCTGTATCGGTGGTGTTGGCGCCCGCGCTGCCGCCGCCGGCCACGCCCCCAAGCGTCGCCAGCAGCGACGAGGTGGCGCTCGGGGTTTCCCGGCCGCGGATCGAGAAGCTGGCCTGCGACACGTAGATCGGCGCCGCCATCAGGAAATAGTAGGTCCCCAGGATCACCGCGCAGACCACCACGAAGGCGGCGAAGGGCCGGCTCGTGGACATGGAGCGGGCGCGCTCGCTCAGCTCCTGGGTCAAGATGCTGATGGCCTTGCGGCCCTGGTTGGCGTCGAGCGCGAGCTTCCGGCCGGTGTAGTTGGTCATGACCCGGCGCTCTCAGGCTGAGCCAACAGATGGCTCTTTTGATCTCTTAGATCGGTCATTTCTCTGATGTACTGGTTCACTCGGTCTTCGACATTGTCGCAAAGCTCTGGCTCGGGGCCGCCCAGCACCAGGACCTTGTCACAGTGCCGCACCACTTCCTGCAGGTTGTGCGTGACCAGGACGAAGCTCGTGCGTTTGCGGCGCTCCTCGATCAGCGCCTCCGCCTTCGCCCTGAAGAATTGATCCCCCGCTCCCATGCCTTCGTCCACCAGCGTGCAATCGAAGTCAATCGCCATCGAAAGCGCGAAGTTCAGACGGCTGCGCATGCCGGAGGAGTAGGTCTTGACCGGCCAGGTGATGTACTCGCCGAGCTCGGTGAAGTCGGTCACGAAGTCGACGATCTTCTGGGGGTCCTTGCCATAGAGCCGGGCCAGGAAACGGCAGTTCACGACGCCGGTCACCTGGACGCTGACGCCGCCGGCGTAGCCGATCGGCCAGGACACGCTCATCTTGCGCAGGATGCGGCCTGAATCGGGATACAGGCTGCCGGCCACCATGGAGAGCAGGGTCGACTTGCCCGAGCCGTTGGGCCCGATCACCCCGAGGTTCAGCCCCTTGGGGATGACCAGGTTGAAGTTGCGGAAGACCGTTCGCCGCCGTCCGAGCGTCGTGAAGGTCTTGGAGATGTTGATCAGCTCGATGCTCATGCGACCAGCTTGCGAGAGATCCGCTCCATGACGAACCCGAGCGTGGTGAGCACGAAGCCGCAGATGATCACGTAGCGGGGATTGAAGATCGGCGCCTGGAAATCGGGATTCCAACTCGTCCGGCAGCCTTCGATCAGGTGCAGGAGCGGGTTCCACTTCAGGTATGGCCACAGGGCCGACGGCAGTTTGTTGACCGAATAGATCACGCCGGAGAACCACATGCCGAAGCGCAGGAAGAGGTTGAGGAACTGCGCCGCCAAAGGCGCGGCCCGCGACAGCGCGCAGAGCACCATGCCCATGGCCGCCCCGATCCACATGCAGCCCCAGTAGCAGAGGATGACCCCCAGCGGGTCGGCCGGCCCATCGTCGTGGAAGATCACGATCACGCCGAGGCACAGGATGAAGAACACCACCGTGTTGGTGGCCCACTCCAGGATGACCGCCGAGAGGATCAGGTCCAGTTGGGTGATCTGCGGGAACATGAGCAGCGGATCGGTCCGCGCCGCCATGGACATCGACTTGGAATAGAGCCCCTGGAAGCCCTGCCAGAGCGGGTATCCGGTGATCAGGAACACCGGCAGCGGGAAGTCTGTCGGGACGATCTTTCCGCGGAATTGGAACACCAGGATGAGCACGGCGATCGTGGCGATCGGCATCAACAGCGAGATCAGATAGCCGAGCCGGTACTGGCCGTTCCGCGCCGAGATCTCACGCAGCACGATCGCCTTGATGACGCGGTACTGGAACTCCAGCGGCGTGGCGTGGGCGTAGCCGGCGTTCTCGATGGGGCGTGCGGCCGCCATCGGGCTCTCTTGGGCCGGCGGACTGGCAGTGAGTTCGGTCATGAGGGGTTCGCCATCGTCGTTACAAGATCCCGCCCCAGGCGCGCGACGATGCGAAGCGCGCCATCCCCTGCAACCAGCACGCGCGAGCGGAACTGGTCAAGCACCGTCGGATCGTATGTCGCTCCCGAGGCGAACGCCACCCAGTCGTCGGGGCCGTCCAGCGCCGGCAAGGGCGAATAGGGGGCGCCGCCGGCCGGCGAGAGGGCCACAGGGACCCCAGCCAGCGCCGAATCCACGGCCACCGTCGAAGGGGTTGTGATCACGCGTGCAATTCCCCTCAGGACCTGGGCGCTACTGTCCAGGCGTACGCGCGCCTCGCGGGCGCCGTGCCGCACAATATTTTTGAATGGGGCCAACTCGTGGCTGAAGTCGTCCGCCCAGCCGCCGGCGGGGTGCGGACGCAGCAGGATCCTGGCCTCCGGCAGGGCCCGGGCGGTGGCGATCAAGCCCTGGAGGAACCGGGCGCGGTCTTCGCCGGTGTAGCGGTCCCAGTGCAGGTTCTCGAAGACGCCGAGATCGAAGTCCGGCCGGGCGTCGCGGCCCCAGCCGCCCGGCGGAACCGGCCGTCCGGTCGGCTCGAGCTTGGAGCGCGTCGCCGCCGGCAGGTCGGGCGGGGCGGCGTGCAGCGGGAACCAGCAGAACACCGTCTCGGATGCGAAGCTCGCCAACGCCGCCTCCGGGCCGAACAGGCCAATCTGCTCGAAGCCATGCTGCAGGGCGTAGGTCCTCAATCCCAGGCCTCCGGCGCGGACGGCCAGGGCGTGGCCGGCGGCGTGGGCCGGGTGCGAGCTCTCGGCCACCGCCAGCACCGCGCTCACCCCGCTCAGGGACGGAGCGCGGCCCTCGATGACGTCGCGCCGGCGGACGTAGGCGAACGACAGGCCGTGAGCGCGCAGCAGCGCTCCGGTGCGCGGGCTCTCCCGCTCCAGCCAGCGCGAGACGACGATCTTCAGCGAGAGGCCCTCCGCCGCGCGGATCGCCAGCAGCGCGCCCAGCAGGACGTCGATGTCCTGCACCAGGTCGACCAGGACCAGCACGCGCGGACGGCGGCGTGGAAACAGGACGGCCATCAGTGCGGGGGCGCCGGATAGGCGGCGGCGGCCGCCGCCATCTCGTCCGGGTCGAACGCCGCCAGCGGGGCGCCCCCGATCTCGCCGGCGGGCGGCGGCGCGCCTTGCGCCTCGGCGTCCAGACCTCCGAGCAGGATCGACGGCAGGCCGAGCCGGCGCAGCCTCATGCCGAGGTCCAGATCGACCCCGCCGGCCGGCAGCCGATCGGCCGCGGGACCGCCCAGCATGGCCAGCTTGCGCCGCCCGATCGCCAGGAAGGCGGCGGGCGCCGCCAGAACCGGCCGGCTGCGGCCTTCCTCGGCCGATGCAAAGGCGGAGCGCGCGCGCCAGCCCTCCTCGGATCGTTCCAGCGCGAGTCCCGCCAACGGCGCCCCTGCGGCGCGGTGGATCGGGACGGTGACCGCGCCAGCCATCGGCGAAGCGGCCCAGGCGACGATCTCCTCGAGCGCGCCGTCGTCGCGCTCCAGGCTCACGCCGGCCTGGCAGAGGACCACGACCTCGCCCGAGGCGGCGTCGGCCATGGCGGCGAGCCAGGCGCCTGGCGTTCCGTAGGGCGGGGTGTCCACTGCGCGCACCGACACGCCCGCCGCCACATCCGGCCCCATCGCCTCGACCTGGGTCCGCGCCCGGTCCGCGCCGGCGGTGGGCGTCAGCACCTCGACGGTCGTTTCGGGGGGAACCTGGGCCAGCAGCGCGCCGAGCGAGGCCTCGGCGTCGGGGCCCCACCGGGGCCAGATCGCGAGGCTGACCAGCCGAGGGGCGGAAGCGGGTATCAACCGGCCAGGCCGGCCGCCCCTGGGCTCGGCCCAGCGGAATCCCTCCAGTCCCGCCGAGGGCGCCGCCGGGCCCGGCGCGCCGCCGCCGGGTCCCTCGGTCACCCGCCCGGGCAGGTGGGACCATCGCAACGCCGGATGCGCGGCCAGCAGCAGCTCGGCCCGCCGGATGTCGCCCTCGGCGAGCGCCGCGGCGAAGTCCCCGCCCATCAGGCCGAAGACGTGGCCCCGAAGGGCGAACGCCCCGCCGAGGGTCTCGCCCAGCAACAGGCCCAGCGCCCTGGCCTCCGGCCGGCGCGAGGCTTCGTCCTGACCGTCCCAGGTGATGACGTCCGACAGCGGCCGCGACCGCTGCAAGAGGACGCTAACCCTCGGATCCAGCCGATCTCCGGACCGGGCGAACACCACGGTGTGGGCGCCGGCGAGATCGGCGATCGCGGCGCCGGGCCGGCCGAGCCGCACCAGCCGGCCGCCCGAGGCGCCCAGCACGCCCCAGTCGGCGGGGGGCGCCAAAGTCTCGTCCCGCGAAGGCCAGAGGGCGAGCGACAGAGGCGCCGGCGCCGTGTCCTCGGCCACCGCCGCGACCGCGGCTGTCCCGTTCGCCCGCCGCGCGCCGCCAGCCGGGACCTGGTCGCCGCCGGGCGGTTCGAGCTCGATCTCGCCCCGCAGCAGGCGGACGGCCTTGCCGCCGTCGATCGCCTGGACCTGGACCTGCCGCCGTTCGCCGTCGAGCAGGCCGGCGGGCAGCCTCAGCCGGAAGGCGTGGCGGCCGTCGCCGCGGCTGTCCTGGACCAGATCGCCGCGCAGCTGGTTCGCCAGGGCCTCGGCCACCACCTGGCCGTCGCTGATCGCGATGACGTGCACGCGACGGTTCGGCTGGCGCGGATTGACCGCCCAGCCGCGGATCTCGCCGGCCACGCAGCCGTCGACGAAGCCTTCGATCCGGCCGCCGGGGCCGCCGGCCGCCAGCGGCCGCAGCAGCGCGCGCAGGCGGCGCAGCAAGAGGGAGGGGCGGGCGGCCATGGCGGCGAGGCTCAGGCGGCCCGCCGGGGCGCGGCGGCGCGGGCCACCAGGCCCAGCAGGCTGTCTTCCAGCCGCTCCCAGCCGAACCGGGCGTCCAGCAGGGCGTCGGCGGCGGCGGTCAGGCCGCGGCGCAGCCGGGCCTCGCCGACCAGCCTCTCCCGCATGGGCGCCCATTGGCCCGGCGCCGCCGGCGCGGCCGCGCCGCAGGCGATCATCGGCTGATAGACCTCCATGTCCGACGCCAGCACGGCGGCGCCCGCCTCGGCGTATTCCGCCCACTTGGTGGCCGTCTTGCAGCGGTTGTAGGGACTGGCCTCCAGAGGCGCGAGGCCGATGTCCCAGTCCAGCTCCGCCAGCCGCCGGCGGAAGGCCGCGTAGTCTCCGGCGACCACGTCGTGGCGGACCACCGCTCCGGGCAGGGCGTCGGCGGCGGGCAGCCGGGCGATGGAGCCGAACAGCTCCACCCGCACGTCGCGCCGGCGCGTCAGCAGGGCTTCCAGCGCGGGCAGCACGAGCTCCAGGTCCGGTCCGTGAGAGGCCGAGCCCATGTATCCGATCACCACCGGCGCCTCCGCGGGCCTGTGGCGACGAGGGCCGGACCGGCCGCCGGTCCCGTTCTCCAGCCAGCCGATGCGGCTGTGACCGGCCATGAGCGCCAGCCGTCCGGCCAGGGCCTCGGTGGCGGCGATGACGAAGTCGGCGCGCCGGAGCGCCCCGCCCAGGGCCTGGATCCGCCGAGGATGGCGGCCGGATCGGTAGCGCTCGATCCCCACCACCACGGGCAGGTCGAACAGGTCGTCGTCGAGGTGCGCGATCACCGGCAGGCCCCGGGCCCGGGCGGCCGCGAACACCCCCTCGGCGCCGGCCACATGGCCGAAGCGAGACAGCACCACCGCGACGGGGGAGGTTTCGGCGATCTCGGCCTCGGCCAAGGCGCGGGCCGCCGGGACCCCGGCCAGGCCCTCGTCGGGACCGAAGGCCGCTTCCTCCAGGATGCGCACGGCGGCGCGGCCTCGGGCGCGGGCGCCGGCGAGGCCCTCGACGAAGGCGATGGACTGCGAGGCGCCCAGCTGGTCGGCGAACACCAGGAGGCGGACGGGCGCGGCCGAAGGAAACGGGTCGCTGTAGGCCGCGGTCTGGCCTTCGAGATCGGATGCCGGCATGGAACGTGGACGCCCTTTAGGGCCGCTCTTAGCACAGAGTCGCGCGGCCGCGACGGGCCTGGCGGTCCCTCCCGCATTGCGGCAGGCGCCGGCCGCCTGTAGGTTGCGCGCCTTTATCGCGCGCCCATGACCCTCACCTTTGATCATATCCAGGCCGCCGCCGACCGGCTGAACGGCCACATCGAGCGTACGCCGCAGCGTCACTCGCGAACCCTCTCCGAGATCACCGGGGCCGAGGTGTTCGTGAAGTTCGAGAACCTGCAGTTCACCGCCTCGTTCAAGGAACGCGGGGCGCTGAACAAGCTCCTGACCCTGGACGAGGACGAGCGCCGGCGCGGGGTCATCGCCGCCTCGGCCGGCAACCATGCCCAGGCGCTGGCCTACCACGGCCAGAGGCTGGGCGTGCCCGTTACCATCGTCATGCCCAAGGCGACCCCGACCGTGAAGGTCGAGCACACCCGCCGGTTCGGCGCGGAGGTGGTGCTGCACGGCGAGACCTACGACGAGGCCGGCGATCACGCCGCGGCGATCCGCCGCCAGTTCGACCTGGTGCTGGTGCACCCGTTCGACGACATCGAGGTGATGGCCGGGCAGGGCACCCTGGCCGCCGAGATGCTGGAAGACTGCCCGGACCTGGACGTGATGATGGTCCAGATCGGCGGCGGAGGGCTGATCGCCGGCTGCGCCACCGCGGCCAAGTCGATGAAGCCCGATCTGCGCGTGTTCGGGGTCGAGGCGGCCATGTACCCCTCGTTCACTTCGCGCATGCGCGGCCTGCGCGCGGCGGCCGGCGGCCAGACCATCGCAGAGGGCATCGCCGTCAAGGAGGTGGGCGAGCTCACCTACGCCATCGCCCGACCCCTGGTGGAGGACGTGGTGCTGGTCGAGGAGGCCTCGCTCGAGCATGCGGTGGCGCTTTTCGCCAACATCGAGAAGAGCGTCGCCGAGGGTGCTGGCGCGGCGGGCCTGGCGGCGCTGCTCGCCCATCCCAACCGCTTCCGCGGCAAGAAGGTCGGGGTGATCCTCAGCGGCGGCAACATCGACTCGCGGCTCCTGGCCTCGGTCCTGACCCGCGAGCTGGTGCGCGAGCAGCGGCTGGTCTCGCTCAGGATCATCGGCGACGACCGCCCGGGTCTCTTGGCCACCGTCTCGGCGGTGATCGGCGCGGCGGGCGGCAACATCATCGAGGTGGCCCACACCCGCCTGGCCCTGGACGTCCCCGCCAAGGGCGCGGAGTTCGACATCATGATCGAGACCCGCGACGCCCAGCACACCCAGGAGATCATGGACGCCCTGCGCGACCACGGCTATCCGCCGCGGGCCGTCTGAGCCACGCCCGTGGCGGGTGTGCTCGCCCTGAGCGGCGCCATGGCGGCGATCGCCCTGACGGCGGCCGCGGCGTCGCCCGCGCCCTCGCCCGAAGCGATGGAGGACCGCATCCTGGCGGCGGCCAACGCCTTCCGCGCCGACAACCACCTGGCCCCGCTACGGTCCGATCCGATCCTGGCCGGCCAAGCGCGCGCCTTCGCCGAATACCTGGCCCGCACGGGCAAGTTCTCCCACACCGCCGATGGCCGCGATCCGGGGCAGCGGGCGCGGGCGGCCGGCTACGACTATTGCGACCTGGCCGAGAACATCGCCTTCGCCTCCGATGATTCCGGCTTCGAGGAGAATCGCCTCGTCCGCGTGTTCATGAACGGCTGGGAGCATTCGCCGGGCCACCGGCGCAACCTGCTGGACCCCGAGGCGGTGCAGACCGGCGTTGGCGTCGCGCGGACGCCCGGCGAGGTGCAGACATACCTCGCCGTGGAGGAGTTCGGCCGGCCCGCCTCCATGCGCTACAGCTTCAGCGTCGTGAACGGGTCGGACGCGCCCGCGGCCTATGATTTCGGCGGGGAGCATCACGTCCTGCCGCCCTACGCCACCCTCACGGAAAACACCTGTGCGACCGGCGACATCGCCTTCGGCCACGTCGCCGGGGCCCCTTCGCGCTATGCGGCCGAGCCCGGCGCACGCTATGTGCTCTCCAGATCGCCCGGCGGCGTCCAGGTCGCGGTCGCCGCCGAGCGCCGGCGTCCGTCCGGCGCACGCCCGGCGCAGCATTGAGGAGAAGGTCCATGCGTATCGCCGCGACAGCCCTGGCGGTGCTCGTTCTCGCGGCCGGCGGCGGGGCGCTGGCGCAGAGCGACGGCCAAACCGCGGCCGCCTTCATGGCCCAGAACGCCAAGGCCGACGGCGTGCAGGTGCTGCCGTCCGGCGTGGAATACAAGGTGATCAAGGCCGGTCCCGGGACCAGCCGCCATCCGACGCCTCAGGACTACGTCAAGGTCGCCTACGAGGGCGCGCTGCTGAACGGACAGGTGTTCGACAGCACCATGCAGAATCCCGATCCGCCGATGTACCAGCTGAAGACCCTGATCCCGGGCTGGATCGACGCGGTCCAGCACATGCAGGAAGGCGACGAGTGGATGGTCTGGGTGCCGCCGGCGCTCGGCTATGGCCCCAGGGCGGTCGGCAAGATCCCCGCCAACAGCGTGCTTGTGTTCCGGATGAAGCTGGTCTCCATCCTGGGGGGCTGATCCGTCGGCGGCCGGGGGGCCCGTTCAATTGAGGAGAGTTTGAATGCGAATTGCCGCGACCGCCCTGGCGGTCCTTCTGCTGTCGGTGGCCGGCTGCGCCCGGGCCCAGTCCGACGGCCAGAACCCGACCTCCTTCATGGCCCAGAACGCCCTGGCCGAGGGCGTGCACCTGCTGCCCACGGGCGAGCAGTACAAGATCCTGAAGTCCGGCCCGGCGACCGGGCCCCACCCCAAGCCCGACGACGAGATCACGGTCAACTACGAAGGGGCGCTGCTCAACGGGCAGATCTTCGACAGCTCCTACAAGTCGGGCAAGCCGGCGTCCTTCCAGCTCGACGGCCTGATCCCCGGCTGGGTCGACGCCCTGCAGCAGATGCGTCCGGGCGACGAGTGGATCCTCTATGTGCCGCCCAGCCTCGGCTACGGCAGCGAGCAGAAGGGTCCGATCCCGCCCAACAGCGTGCTGGTGTTCCGACTGGAGCTTCTGTCGATCGGCGGGCAGTCCGCCGGCTAGGTCAGATGTAGCGGCGCAGCGAGCGGGCCAGATCCGCGGCGGTGGTGCGCTTGCCCTTCTGCTGAGGCTGGTAGGCCAGCCGCGCGTGCTCGGTGCAGTAGGAGCCTTCGCCGATGCGCCGGCCGCAGAAGGTGAAGCTGTCCGAGGCGGGATCGCCGATCGGCCACTTGCACATGTGGGCGCCCAGCGTCAGCACGGTGGCCGAGCCCGGCTCCTCCACATAGTAGGCGGGCTGCAGCTGGGGCGCGGTCGGCGCATGGGCCAGGGCCCGGCGAGGGGCCAAGGACGAGCCGGCCGCCGGGCGCGGCGGCCGCGGGGTCTTGAAGGCGGGGCGCGGCGGGCTCGAGGGGGTGGCCCGGCCCGACAGGCCCAGGCGGTGCACCTTGCCGATCACGGCGTTTCGGGTGACGCCGCCGAGCTGCTTGGCGATCTGGCTGGCCGAGAGACCCTCCAGCCACAGCTTCTTCAAGAGAGCCACGCGTTCGTCGGTCCAGCCCATGACCATTTCTCCAGCCCGCGGGCGCCGGCTAAGGCGCCATATCTTGTGTCCGACCGCCCATCTGCGGTTAACGAACTACTAGATATCGTAAACAAACTGTTAACGCCCACAATCCCTGGGCGGCCGACTGTCCACAGGAACTAGATGTTGGTGGCCGATGTCGCAGGGGGCGTTTCGTCTTGCGCGGGGGCCCGACGGGGGGCACATCAGCCCCCATGAGAGATATGGCCGCACCGGGCGTCACGCCGCCCCTGCCTCGTCAGTACGCCGGGGTGAACTGGCTGGGCTTCTGGACCCTCTACATGAAGGAGGTCCGCCGCTTCGCGAAGATCCCGGCCCAGACGGTCGTGGCGCCCCTGATGATGAGCCTGCTCTACATGCTGGTCTTCGCCGTCGCGACCAAGGGCGCGCGCCCGCCGGTGCACGGCATCGTCTTCACCCAGTTCGTGGCCCCGGGCCTGGTGATGATGAACGTGCTGAACAACGCCTTTGCCAACTCCTCCTCCTCGATCCTGCAGGCCAAGATGATGGGTCTGAGCGCGGACTTCCTGACCCCGCCCTTGTCGTCGATCGAGCAGAGCATGGCCTTCATCCTGGGCTCGGCCAGCCGGGGCATCGTGGTGGGTCTGGTGACCCTGGCCACCGTCTGGTGGTTCGCCGGCTCGCGGGTGGCCCATCCCTGGGCGGCGGTGTGGTTCATGCTGTCCGCCTCGCTGATCATGGGCGAACTGGGCGTCCTGGCCGGTCTCTGGTCCCAGAAGTTCGACGAGATGGCCATGGTGCAGAACTTCGTGGTGATGCCCCTGACCTTCCTGTCGGGGACCTTCTACACGGTCGACCGGCTGCCCGAGCCGTTCCGCACCATCTCGCACTACAATCCGTTCTTCTATCTGATCGACGGCTTCCGCTACGGCTTCATCGGCATCACCGACGGCAGCCTGGTGGCGGGCGTCTTGAGCTCGGCCTTCCTGGTCGCCACCCTCGGCGTCTGGTGCTGGTGGGTGTTCTGGAAGGGCTATCGGCTGAAGACCTGAGCGGTCGCGCCCGCCGGCCGACACAGGAACCTGCCTCGCCGGACCGCCGTTTGCCTTGCATGGCAAGGAGCGGCGACATGGCGGATCACGACCGGAAGGACATCGAAGCCAAACTCTGGAAGACGCTCGAGGACGAGCGCATGGGCATGCTCGGCCTCGTGGGCGAGGCCGGCGGCCATTTCCATCCGATGACCGCCTTCTGCGAGAAGGAGCTCGGCAGCATCTGGTTCTTCACCCGCCGCGACTCCGAGCTGGTGCGCCGGCTGGTGCAGGGCGGCAAGGCGATGTTCAACCTGGTCGCCAAGGACCGCGGCCTGTGGGCCTGCATCTCGGGCGTGGTCACCGAGCAGCACGACGCTGCGCGGATCGATCGGTACTGGGGCCCGGTGGTCTCGACCTGGTTCCCCGAGGGCAAGGAGGACCCCGAGCTCACCCTGCTGCGACTGGACGCCGACGACGCCGAGGTCTGGATCTCCGAGCAGGGGCCGATCCGCTTCGCCTTCGAGATCGCCAAGGCCAACCTCACCGACAACGAGCCCGACCTCGGCCAGCACACGCGGCTGAACCTGCATTGACCTGCGCGCGCCCGCGCGATTGACAGCGGGCCCCGCACCCCGGATAAACCGCCGCCTTCCAGTCCCCGTCGCCCCGCGGCGGGGACCTTGATGCTTTTGGGAGGCCAGATTGTCCGATCCCGCACAGACCGCGACCCCGTCCGACAGCCACATCATGGGCGTGTACAACCGCGCTCCGCTGGCTTTCGAGCGAGGCCGAGGCGTGCGCCTGTGGGGAGACGACGGGCGGGATTACCTGGACTGCGTGGCCGGCATCGCGGT
>JANWHQ010000041.1 GCA_025450315.1 Caulobacteraceae bacterium | reverse complement strand
GCCTTCGTGCGGCCGGCCAGGTTCTGCGCGCCCTCGGCGGCCGGCCTGGCGCTGGCGCTGGGCCTGCCCGAGCCCCGCGGCGCGGCGGCCCAGGCCGAGGCGCTGGGGCGATGTTGCCGCATGCTGCTGGAGGAGGTGTCGCAGGCGCCGTTCCCGACGCGGGACGAGGCCCTGGCCACGGCCGAGACCCTGGCGCGGGCCGGCTGGGCCTGGGGCGCGGCGGTGGTCGCGGCGCTGCGCACCGGCCCGGTGCGGGCCGAGGGCCACCGGGGCTCGGGCCTGGACGCCTGGAGCCGTATTCCCGAGTGGGAGGACCAGGGCCCGGCCGGCGAGCCGGGCTCCAAGCCGGTCGACCCGGGCCAGGCGCAGGACCGGCTGAAGGACCTGCTCGGCCGCCTGGGCCTGGACGAGGCCCGCCCGGCCCAGTCGGAGTTCGCCGCCGAGACCGCCTTCGTGTTCCAGCCGCGCGAACGCGAGAACGAGCCGCGCATGATGCTGGCCGAGGCGGGCACCGGCATCGGCAAGACCCTGGGCTATCTGGCGCCCGCCAGCCTCTGGGCCGAAGCCAACGGGCCGGCCGTCTGGGTCTCGACCTTCACCCGCGCCCTGCAGCGCCAGATCGAGCGCGAGAGCCATGCGGTCTTCCCCGACCCGGCCGTGCGGGCCCGCAAGGCGGTGGTCCGCAAGGGCCGCGAGAACTACCTGTGCCTGCTGAACTTCCAGGAGCAGGCCCAGGCCGCCCTGCTGGGCAACGGCGACCTGATCGGCCTGGGGCTGGCGGCCCGCTGGATCCGCGCCGCCCGCGACGGCGACATGACCGGCGGCGACTTCCCCGCCTGGCTGCCCACCCTGTTCGCCGTGGGCCCGACCGCCCAGGCCAGCGCCGCCAACCTGGTGGACCGCTGCGGCGAGTGCGTCCACGCCGCCTGCCCGCACTACCGGGCCTGCTTCATCGAGAAGACCATCCGCGCCTCGCGCCGGGCCGACCTGATCATCGCCAACCACGCCCTGGTGCTGACCGAGGCGGCGTTCGACGGGGCCCGGGCCGCGCGCGGCATGGGCGGAGCGCTTCGCGACGTGGAGGCCACCACCTTCAAGCGCATCGTGTTCGACGAGGGCCACCACCTGTTCGACGCCGCCGACACGGCCTTCTCGGCGGTGCTGTCGGGGGCCGAGGCCGCCGAGCTCCGGCGCTGGATCCGCGGTCCGGTGGGGCGCGGCCGGCGGGGGCGCGGGCTGGAGGCCCGCATCTCCGAGCTGGTGGCCGATCACGAGGACGCCCGCCAGGCGCTGACCGACGCGGTCAGGGCCGCCGTCGCCCTGCCCGCAGAGGGCTGGTCGGGGCGCATCGCCCCGCCCTCGGGGGAATCCAGCCCCATGGGCCCGATCGAGGGCTTCCTGACCGCGGCGCTGGAACAGGTGCGCGCCCGCGCCTCGGCCTCCGAGCTCGGCCAGGAATGCGCCGCGCGGCCGGCGCTCGAGCTGGTGCGCGAGGGGGCCCGCGCCGCCGCCCAGGCCCTGGCCGCGGTCGAGGCGCCGCTGGTCACCCTGGCCAAGCACCTGAACCAGATCCTCGACGACGAGGCCGCCGAGCTGCAGACCTCCGACCGCGCCCGGATCGAGGGGGCCTTGAGGGGGCTCGACCGGCGCGCGCGCATGATGCTGATGGCCTGGCGGGCCATGCTGCAGGCGATCGACGAGAACGCCGAGGACGATCCGGATTTCGTCGACTGGTTCGAGACCGTCTACCTCTACGGCCGGGTGGTCGACGTGGCCTGCCGCCGGCACTGGGTGGATCCCACCGAGCCGCTGCGCGCGGCGGTGCTGGCCCCGGCGCACGGGGTGCTGGTGACCAGCGCCACCCTGGCCGACTCCGCGCTGGAGGATCCCTTCGCCCTGGCCGAGATGCGCACCGGCTCGGCCCGCCTGCCCGAGCGGCCCAAGACCCTGAGGCTCGCCTCGCCCTTCGACTACGCGGCCCATTCGCGCGCCCTGGTGGTCACCGACGTCAGCCGCGAGGATCCGCGCCAGGTCGCCGCCGCCATGCGCGAGCTGTTCGCCGCCGCCGGGGGCGGGGGTCTGGGGCTGTTCACCGCCATCCGTCGCCTCAGGGCCGTCTACGACCAGATCGCCGCGCCCCTGGCCGGCAAGGGCCTGGCCCTCTACGCCCAGCACGTCGATCCCCTGGAAGTGGGGGCGCTGGTCGACATCTTCCGCGCCGAGGAGGACGCCTGCCTGCTCGGCACCGACGCGGTGCGCGACGGCGTGGACGTGCCCGGCCGCTCGCTGAGGCTGCTGGTGTTCGACCGCATCCCCTGGCCCAGGCCCGACCTGCTGCACAAGGCCCGGCGCGAGCGCTTCGGCGGCAAGGGCTATGACGATTCCATCGCCCGCGCCCGCATCGCCCAGGCGTTCGGCCGGCTGATCCGGCGGGCCGACGACAAGGGCGTCTTCATCATGCTCGACGCGGCGGCGCCGACCCGGCTGTTCTCCAGCCTGCCCGAGGGCGTGAACTTGAGGCGGGTGGGGCTGGTGGAGGCGATCGAGGAGACTTCAACTTTTCTCCAGCGGTGAAACCGGCCGGGATTTCGGCGCTTTTCATCTTCGCAGGATTGGCGGCCTGCTCGCCCGAATGTGACCGTAGAGCCGTCATCAAGGCGTGCTAATGGGCCGCCATAGAACGAGCCCGCCCGGAGGGCGTCAGGCGAAATTGCCGTTACGCCGGCCGCGAGCACGCCATAGGGAGATGACGCCATGACCAATGCCGTCCTAGAGCCCAGATCCTTCGAGCCGGCCGAGAGCGCACCCCGCCAGGAGCGCTGGACCGAGGAAGTCCAGGCCTTCGACTCTGTCGCCTCCCGCGCCCTGATCCATCGGGTGCGCTGGCATACCGGCCTGTCGCAGGCGGAATTCGCCGCCGCCTACCGCATCGACCTCGACCATCTGCGCGAGCTCGAGCGGGGACTGGTCCAGCCCGACAGCGCCCTGGTGGCCTACCTTGCGGTCATCGACCGGGCCCCCGACCTGGTCAGGGCGGCCCTGACCACCTGCTGACCGCCGGCTGAAGGCCGAATTCAGCAATTGTTGTGAATCGCCGGTTCATCATCGTCTCCGTCGGGTGATGCTTGATGGAGGTCGCGGTGGCGATCCTGGTCATGCTCGCGTTTGTCGGCGCCGCGGCCCTGTCGGGCTGGCTGGCCGTCGTCGTCAGCGAAGCGCTCTGATCCTCCGGGACGGCTTGCGCCAAGGCGAAGCTTGAGGTCGGACGCCCGGCGGCCTACCTCCGGACCTGTCGGTCGGGCGAGGAGTGATCCCCAGATGAAGTGCCCCAACTGCGGCTCCGGACTCGCCCCCGCCAAGCGGGATGGCGTCGAGATGGAGGTCTGTTCCTCCTGCAACGGCATGTGGCTGAACCAGCAGGAGCTCACCCAGCTCGAGGACGAGGCCTACGACCTCGGCAAGAAGGGTTCGCTGGTGTTCGATCCCGAGCCGTCGAGCCGGCGCTGTCCGCAGTGCGAGCAGGGGCTGAAGCGCTTCCACTATCGCGACTACGACCTCGAGCTGGAGTTCTGCGAGGCCGGCCACGGCTTCTTCCTGGACCCGGGCGAGGACAAGCGGGTGCTCGAGCTGATGCGACGCGAAGAGGCCAACCTGAAGCGCGCGTTCGGCGCCGAGGAGAGCTGGTCCTCGCAGTTGCGCCACTGGCGCTCGCCCGGCTTCCTGGATCGCCTGAAGGGGCTGCTCGGCTGAGGTCGGGACCGGCCTGAAACAGCCGGCGGGCCGTCGCGAAGAAAACGCTTGCCTCTGGTGTTATACATGAGTACATCACTGCCTCGCTGAGGCCGATCCTCGGCGACGCCGACCGGCGAGAACTGGACGCCCGATGGATCCTGATTGGAACGATGGCCAGCCGATCTACCGCCAGCTGCGCGACCGCGTGGTGGCGATGATCCTGGAGGGCCAGCTCAAGGAGGGCGACCCGCTGCCGTCCGTGCGCAACGTGTCGGCGGACTCGCGGGTCAATCCGCTGACGGTGCTGAAGGCCTATCAGCAGCTGGCCGACGACTATCTGGTCGAGAAACGCAGGGGGCTTGGCATGTTCGTGAGGACCGGCGCCCACGCGCAGCTGATGAAGGGCGAGCGCGAGAAATTCCTGACCGAGCAATGGCCCCAGGTGCTGGCGACGATCCGCCGGCTGGGCCTGGACGCTCGGGAGCTGTTGGCGCGGCCGGGCGAGCCGCCGAAGGGGACGGGCGATGAGCGAGCTTGAGATCTGCATCAAGGCGCGGGGCCTGCGCAAGACCTACGGCGCCACCGTCGCGCTGGACGGTCTGGACCTGCAGGTCGCCCCCGGTCGGATCCTGGGCCTGATCGGGCCCAACGGCGCGGGCAAGTCGACCGCGCTGAACGCCTTCCTGGGCCTGACCCCCTACGAGGGCGAGCTTCGGGTGCTGGGCCGCGATCCCTGGACCGAGCGCAACGAGCTGATGAACGACGTCTGCTTCATCGCCGACGTGGCGGTGCTGCCGCGCTGGATGAAGGTCAGCCAGGCCCTCGACTATGTGCAGGGCGTCCACCCCCGCTTCGACCGGACCAAGGCCGAGGCCTTCCTGGCCCGCACCAAGATCCAGCGGAAGTCCCGGGTCCGCGAGCTCTCCAAGGGCATGGTGACCCAGCTGCATCTGGCGCTGGTGATGGCCATCGACGCCAAGCTGCTGGTGCTGGACGAGCCGACGCTGGGGCTGGACCTGCTCTATCGCAAGTCGTTCTACGACAGCCTGCTCAACGACTACTTCGACCAGAACCGGACCATCCTGGTCACCACCCACCAGGTGGAGGAGGTCCAGCACATCCTGACCGACCTGGCCTTCATCAACCACGGCCGCATCGTGCTGGGCTGCGCCATGGAGGACTTCGAGGTCCGCTATCTGGAGGTGATGGCCCCGCCGGAGAACGTCGCGGCGGCCAGGGCGCTGGGCCCGCTGGCCGAGCGGCAGGTGTTCGGCCGCAGCCTGTTCCTGTTCGACGGCGTCCCGCGCGAGAAGCTCGCCGGCCTGGGCGAGGTGCGCACCGCCGGCATCGCAGACGTGTTCGTCGCCGTGATGGGCGGCGAGGCCCCCGCTCCCCGCCAGGAGACCGCAGCATGACCGCCACCACCGACGTCTTCCCCCAGCCGGTGGTCTCCGCCGCCCCCCTGGCCCGCACCCGGCCGTTCTTCTGGTCGGTGCGGCGCGAGATCTGGGAGAACCGCGCCATCTACCTGGCCGCGCCGATCGCGGCGTGCGTGGTGATCCTGGGCGCGGTGCTGGGCCATACGGTGGCCCACAGCCACATGGTGTTCCAGCCGCACGGCCCCCGGCCCGTGCAGGTTCCGGAGATCCTCTCCTACCTGTTCGCCGCCTTCGCCATCCTGCTGACCAGCGCCATCGCCGGGGTGTTCTATTGCCTGGGCGCCCTGAACACCGAGCGGCGCGACCGCAGCGTGCTGTTCTGGAAGTCGCTGCCGGTCTCGGACCTGACCACGGTGCTGTCCAAGGCCGTGGTGCCGTCGCTGATCATGCCGGCGATCACCCTGGTCACCATCTACCTGACCCACCTGGCCATGCTGGCCATGGACATGGGCCACCTCGCGGCGCAGGGCCGGAGCGTCTCGCAGTTCCTCGACAACCTGCCCTTGATGCAGGTCTGGCTCGACCTCGCCTACGCCTTCCTGCTGGCGGTGTTCTGGTGGGCTCCGCTGTGGAGCTGGCTGCTGCTGGTCTCGGCCTGGTCCAAGCGCATGACCTTCCTCTGGGCGGTGGGGCCGCCCCTGGCGATCTGCGTGATCGAGCGGATGGCCTTCGGCACCGACTACGCCTGGAAGCTCCTGGCCAAGCGGTTGGACGGCGGCCTCGGCGACGGCTTCACCACCCCGCCGCCGCACGTCTTCGAGCTGCCCTGGCCCGACCCCGTGGCCTTCGTGACCAAGCCCGGCGTGTGGATCGGCCTCGTCATCGCCGCCGCCTTCCTGGCCGGCGCGGTGTGGATGCGCCGCCGCCGCGAGCCGATCTGACCCCCAGTTCCCCGTAGAGCGTCCGCCTTCCAGACGGAGCCAGCCATGATCCTGCACCTCGATCCCGGCGCCCCCGCGTGGATGCGGGTGGGGGCGGAGGCCCTGCTCGCCCTGCACATCTCGGGCGCCGCGACCGCCCTGGTCTCGGGCCCGGCGGCGATGATCCTGCCCAAGGGCGGACGGCTGCACCGGCTGACGGGGAACGTCTTCTTCGTCTCCATGCTGGCGATGACCGGGCTCGGCGCGGTGATCGCGCCCCTGCTGAGCGATCCGTTCTCGTCGGTCGGCGGCGCCTTCGCTTTCTACCTGACCGCCACCGGCTGGGCGGCGGTGATCCGGGGACCCGGCCGGATCGGCCGCTTCGAGCCCCTGGCCCTGGCCTTCATCCTGGCGGTGGCCTCGGCGGCGGTGACCCTGGGCGGCCGGGCGATAGCCAGCCCCTCCGGGACCCTGGACGGCCAGCCCTGGCAGGCGGCCTTCATCATCGCCGGCCTGTGCGCCCTGGCGGCCGGGACCGACCTCGTCGTGGTCCTCAAGGGCGGTGTCTCCGGACCGGCGCGCACGCTTCGCCACCTGTGGCGCATGTGCCTGGCCCTGCTGGTCGCGGCCCTGTCGTTCTCGGCCCAGCCCAAGGCCCAGCCCGAAGTCCTGCGCGGCTCGCCGATCTGGATGATCCCCGCCCTGCTGATCCTGGCGGGGATGATCTACTGGCTGGTCAGGGTGCAGCTCCAGCGCCGCCGCCGGCCGGCGGCCATGGCTCCGGGCGCCCTCTCGCGAACCTGACCGCGCGCCGGCCGGCCTCGCCCCCTATGGCGCGAGCTTGAGCGCGCCGGTGATGGCGTCGATGCGCTCGGCGGAGGCCGGTCCGATCCCCACGCAGGTCGGCGTGCCGGCCTCCACCACCGTGCGGCCCGCGTCGCGCACCACCAGGACCGGAAGCCGCGCCTTCTCCGCCCGGGCGGCGACGTCCAGGAGCTCGGCCTCCGAGCCGCACTGGAGCACGATCTTGGGCATGCCGGCGTCCAGCCATGGGCGCACGTCCTCGCGGGCGGCGCGCAGCAGGGCGCCGACGGCGGCGTGGGCGACCTGGGCGGCCAGCTTGCCCGGCGGCAGGCGGAGCCCGGCGTCGACCACGATCACCTGCTTCACCGGCCTCACCCGCCCGCGGACGCGGCGGCCGCGCCTTCGCTGTTGATGTCCTCCAGCGAGCGGGCGCTGGTCTCGGGCACCAGGAACTGGGTGCAGACCGCGCCCAGCACCGACAGCGCCACCAGCACCAGCACGGTGGAGACCTCGCCGATCACCCTGAACAGCAGCGGGAAGGCGAAGCCCGAGATCGCCGCGCCCAGGCGGCCGCCGGCGACGGTGATGGACTGGGCGACGGTGCGGATTCGCGTGGGGGCGAGCTCGACGCCGAACACGCCCGCGCCCGACACCAGCCCCGGACCGGTCTGGGTCACGTTGAACAGGCCATAGGCGACGAAGGCGATCATCGGCGCGCCGGTCAGCTTGGCGCGCAGGAGGGCGAACACCACCAGCACCACCGCCGAGGCGGCGAAGCCCCAGACCTGCAGCGGCTTGCGCCCGACCCGGTCGATCAGGAACCACGACATGCCGAGGGAGGCGGGGATCACGAACACCAGTTCGATCAGCAGGTTGAAGGTCGCGCCCTGCATGCCGAGCCCCCTGGCGATCAGCGAGGGCCCGAACAGGATCGCCGAATAGACCACCAGGTCGTAGATCATCCACAGCAGCGCCGCCGAGAAGATCCAGCGGGCGTGGGCGGCGAACACCTCCCGGAACGGGCGGATGTCGGCGGTCGGCGGCGCGACGACCTGGCCGCCGGCCTGGCGCATCACCCGGGCGGCCTCGGCCTGCTCGTCGCCGAGGCGGGCCAGGAAGCGGGCGGTCTCGGGCATCTGGCGGCGGAAATACAGAACCCCCAGCGCGGGGATCGCGCCGGCGCCCAGCACCAGGCGCCATTGCAGGTCGTCGGGGACGTGCAGCCATTGCAGGATCAGCTTGAACAGGGCCGCCGCCAGCGCCCCTGCGGGCCACATGGTCCCGAACCCGAGGCCCAGGGCCCGGCCCCGGTCGGCGCGGTTGGAGTGCTCGGCCATGATCACCGGCGAGAGGACGTAATCGGCGCCGGTCCCGACTCCCAGGATCAGGCGCAGGAAGACCATCCAGACCAGGTTCGGCGCGAAGGCCTGGGCGAGGGCCGCCAGGCCGAGGATCAGCACGTCGTAGCCGTAGAAGCGCTTGCGCCCCTTCTGGCCCAGCGCGCCGAACGCCAGGGCCCCGATGACGGCCCCGAACAGCGCCGAGGCGGACAGGAAGGAGTTCTGCACCGTCGTCAGGTTGTGGATGCCGAAAGAGGCCAGGACCAGGGGCGAAACCAGGCCCAGCGAGGACAGGTCGTAGCCGTCGCAGAAGACGCCCAGGCCCGTGGTCAGCACCGCGCGCCAGTGGAAGCCGTGGAACTTCTGCTCGTCGATCGCGGCAAAGTCGGTCGCCAGCTCAGCCTCCGTCGCCCGGATTCGCTCCGGATCCTGCCTAACATGACAAGCCAACATCGCAGCGTCGCATTGCAGTTTGTTGGCGCCGCCCTTGACTTGGGGCAGGCTTCATCCGTACCGGCAGGCCGAGAAGGGCCGGGCCGCCCGGCGAACCGTGGAGAACATCATGTCGCTGCGCCGTCGTACGCTTCTGAAGTCCCTGGGCCTGGCGGCGGTCGCCGGGCCGCTGGCGACCCGCGCCTTCGCCGGGCCCGTGGCGTTCGCGCCCCAGCCGGGCGCGCCGCGCACCTTCGAGCTGACCACGCGGGTCGAGCTGGCCAGCCTCAAGGGCGGAGCCCACGTGTTCGTGCCGGCGCCGTCGCAGGACTTCGGCGGCTGGGCGAAGGCGCAGGGCACGAGCTTCTCCGGCAACGCCGGCCACATGGCCCTGGCGGCCGATCCGCGCTCGGGCGCCCGATTCGTCGAAGCCGCCTGGACCGGCGGGGACGCAGGGGTGCTGGAAGTGGTGAGCCGCGTCTCGACCCGCGACCGGGCCGTGGATCTCTCCGAGCCCGGCGCCGCGGCGCCGCTGAGCGGCCATGAGCGGGCGCTCTACCTCGCCTCCACCGACAAGGTGCCGCTGGACGGGATCGTGCGGCGAACCTCCGACACCATCGTGGCGGGCAAGGCCACCGACCTGGACAAGGTCCAGGCCATCTATCAGTGGGTGGTCGACCACACCTACCGCAATCCGTCGACCCGCGGCTGCGGCGACTGCGCGGTGGTGGCCATGCTGCAGAGCGGCGACATGGGTGGCAAGTGCGCCGACATCAACCCGCTGTTCGTGGGCCTGGTCCGCGCCCAGGGCATCCCGGCGCGCGACGTGTTCGGCATCCGCGTGGCCGCCTCGCGCTTCGGCTACAAGAGCCTGGGCCCGACCACCCCGGTGGTCAGCAAGGCCCAGCACTGCCGCTCGGAGGTCTATCTCTCCGGCCACGGCTGGGTCCCGATCGACCCGGCCGACGTGCGCAAGGTGATCCTCGAGGAGCCGCCCGGACATCTGGACGTGGCCGACCCCAAGGTCGCCGCCGCCCGCAAGACCCTGTTCGGGGCCTGGGAAGGCAACTGGATCCCCTACAACGCCGCCCAGGACGTGCGCCTGCCCGGCGCCGAGGCGGCCATCCCCTTCCTGATGTATCCGCAGGGCAAGGTCGGCGGCCAAGGGCTCGACGACCTGGATCCGGACACGTTCCGCTACACCATCACGGCCAAGGAAGTGACGGCCTAGGACGGCGCCGGCCGCTCACTCCGCCGGCTGCAGCTCGCCCTCGGCGGGGCCGCTCTCGGGACGGTCGTGCTTCCTGCCGCGCAGCCGGTCCAGATAGATGTAGATCACCGGCGTGGTGAACAGGGTCAGCACCTGTGACACCAGCAGGCCGCCGACGATGGCGATGCCGAGCGGGTGGCGGAACTCCGAGCCGGTGCCGTTCATGACGATCATCGGCAGGCCGCTGAGCGCCGCGCAGGCGGTGGTCATCAGGATCGGCCGGAACCTCTGGTGCGAGGCCTCGCGGGCCGCTTCCATCGCCGTGCAGCCCCGCTCGCGCTCGAGCCGCAACGCCACGTCGACGATCATGATGCCGTTCTTCTTCACGATGCCGATCAGGAGGATGATGGCGATGATGCCGATGACGTTCAGCTCCTGGCCGGCCAGCCTCAGCGCCAGCAGCGCGCCCAGGCCCGCCGAAGGCAGGGTCGACAGGATGGTCAGGGGGTGGATGAAGCTCTCGTAGAGCACCCCCAGGATCACATAGACGGCGATCAGGGCCGCCAGGATCAGGATCGGTTCGGAGGACAGCGACTGCTGGAAGGCCTGGGCGTTGCCCTGGAACGAGCCGGTCAGGGTCTGCGGCGCGCCCACCTTGGCGCGGGCGTCCTCGACCGCCTGGGTGGCCTGGCTGAGCGCCACGCCGGGCGACAGGTTGAACGACAGGGTGACGGCCGGATACTCGCCCTGGTGGTTGACGGTCAGGCTCGAGGTCCCGTTCGGGTCGACCTTGACGAACTGCGACAGGGGCACGCTGCGCCCGGTCGCCGGCGACTTCAGATAGACGGTGTCGAAGATCTCGGGCGAGGCCTGCAGGTTCGGCGGTCCCTCGATGACCACGTGGTAGCTGTTCTGCTGGGTGAAGTACTGGGCCACCTCGGCCTGGCCGAGCAGGTCGTAGATGGCCGCGTCGATCGCCGCGGGCGCGATGCCGAAGCGGGCCGCAGCGTTCCGGTCTATGGTCAGGTTCACCGCCGCCCCGCCGGTCTGCTGGTCGGAGCTGACGTCCTTGAGCTGGGGCAGGGCCTGAAGCGCCGACAGCACCTTCGGCGCCCAGGCGTTCAGCTCGTCCGAGTTCGGATCGGAGAGGGTGTACTGGTATTGCGCCTGGCCGGCGCGGCCGCCGACGTTGATGTCCTGCGCCGCCTGCAGGAAGGCCTGCACCCCGACCAGGTTCTGCAGCTTGGGCCTGAGGCGCGCGATGATCTGGTCGGCGCTGGCCTTGCGGCCCTCATCGCGCGGCTTCAGGGCGACGAACAGGTTGGCCTGGTTGTTGCCGCCGCCGCCGACGAACATGCCGAAGCCCGAGACGTCCGGATCCTTGGCGATGGTGTGGCCGACCAGCTGGATCTTCCGCTGCGCCTTGTCGAAGGAGGAGTCCTGCGAGGTCAGCATGACGCCGCTCAGGAAGCCGGTGTCCTGCTGCGGGAAGAAGCCGGTCTTGGAGGTGGCGTAGAAGTAGCCGGCGGCGGCCACCGTCACCACGAAGACCGCCAGGGTGATCGCCTTGTGCTCGAGCACCTTGTCGAGCGCGGTGGCGTAGTGGGTCTCCAGCCAGTGGAAGCCCCCTTCCATCGACTTGGTGAAGCGGTCCGCGGGCGGCTTGGGCTTGCGCAGGAACCGGCTCGAGAGCATCGGCGTGAGGGTCAGGGTCAGGACCATCGACACCAGCACCGCCGCCGCCAGGGTGAAGGCGAACTCGCGCATCAAAAGGCCCACCACCCCGCCCATGAACATCAGGGGCGTGAACACCGCGACCAGCGAGATCGAGATCGAGAGCACGGTGAAGCTTATCTCGCCCGCGCCCTTCATGGCCGCCTCGAACGGCTTCTCGCCGCGCTCGAGGTGCTTCCAGATGTTCTCGACCATGACGATGGCGTCGTCGACGACGAAGCCCACCGCGATGCTGAGGGCCATCAAGGACAGGTTGTCGAGGCTGAACTTGAGCGGCAGCATCACCGCGCAGGCGCCCAGCAGCGCCAGCGGGATCACCAGGCTGGGGATCAGCGTGGCCCGCACGTTCAGCAGGAACAGATAGATCACGGCCACCACCAGCAGCACCGTGATCCCCAGCGTGATCTTCACGTCCTTGACCGCGGCGCGGATGGTCTGGGTGCGGTCCATCAGGATGTGGACGTCGATCCCCGGCGGGATGCTGTGCTCGAGCCCGGGAAGCGCCTTCTTGATCTGGTCGACGGTGGTGATGACGTTGGCGCCGGCGAGCTTGCGGATGAGCAGCAGGACGTCCTTGCTGTTCTTGAAATTGGGATCGGTGTTGCCCTTGCCGGCGAACACCCAGGCGCCGATCTGGTTGTTCTCGACCCCGACGGTGGCCTGGCCCACGTCGCTCAGCCGGACCGCGGCGCCTCTGCTGTAGCCGACCACCAGGTTGTTCCAGGGCCCCGCATCGAGGATCTGGTCGTTGGCGTAGATGGTCAGGCTCTGGTTCGGGCCGTTGATCGAGCCCTTGGGGGCATTGGTGGTCTCCGACGCGATCGCCTGGCGCACGGCGTCGAGCTCCAGCCCCCGGGCGGCGACCTTGCGCGGGTCCAGCACGATGCGGATGGCCTGTTTCTGCTGGCCGCCGATGTCCACCTCGCCGACCCCGGGCATGCGCGAGATCTGCTGGGAGAAGATGACGTCGGCGTAGTTGTTGACCTCGTCGAGCGGCAGGGTCTCGGAGCTCAGGGTCAGGATCAGGATCGGCGAGTCGGAGGGGTTGGACTGCCGCACGGACGGCTGTGACGGCAGGTTGGTCGGCAGCTGGGCGCTGGCGGCGCTGATCGCGGCCTGCACCTGCTGCAGGTCGTAGGTGATGTTCTGGCCGAGCTCGAACTGGATGGTGATGTTGGTCCGGTTCATCGAGCTGACCGAGGTCATCTGGGCGACGCCGGGGATCAGCGAGAACTGCCGCTCGAGCGGCGTTGCCACGTTGGAGGCCATGGTCTCGGGGCTGCCGCCCGGCAGGCCGGCCTGCACCTGGACGGTGGGGAAGTCGACGTTCGGCAGGGCCGCCACCGGCAAGAGGATATAGGCGACGACGCCGACCAGCAGCACGGCGATGGCCAGCAGGGCGGTGGCGACCGGCCTCTGGATGAAAGGGCTGGAGATGCTCAAGAGCCGGCCGCCGTCGGCTGGGTCTGGGCGATGCGCACCAGCGAGCCGTTCTTCAGCGTCATCTGGCCGTCGATGACCACCGTCTCGCCCGGCCGCACGCCCGAGGCGACCATCGACAGCACGCCCTGCGCGCCGCCGATCTTCACCGGACGCATCGACGCCCTGTGGTTGGCGCCGACGATGAAGACGAACTGGCCCTGCGGCCCGCGGTTCACGGCCGTGGTGGGGATCACCGTCGCGCGGCTCAGGGTCTGCAGCGTCAGGCGCACGTTGACGAACTGGCCGGGCCAGAGCTTCTCGGCGGGGTTCGGAAAGGCGGCTTTCAGCTCGACCGTGCCGGTGGACGGGTCGACGCGGTTGTCGGCGATGCCGAGCTTGCCGGTGTCCAGCAGCTCGCCGGTCTCCTGGCTGTAGGCCTGCACCGTCAGGGCCTGGCTGAAGCGGTGCGACACCTCGACCAGGCGCTGGAAGTCGCCTTCCGGCACGGTGAAGGTGACGGCGATGGGCCGCACCTGGTTGATCACCACGATCCCCGAGCTGGAGCCCCCGCCCGAGCCGCCGGACGCCGCGCCGGGCACGGCGGCGCTGGTGGCCGCGGTGGTGGACGGCGTGCTGCCGATCGATCCGGAGGCGCTGACCAGGTTGCCCGGATCCACCAGCCGCACGCCGGCGCGGCCGGAGATCGGCGAGACGATGCGGCAGCGGCCGAGATTGACCCGGGCGTTGTCGAGCACGCCCTGGTCCAGGCGCACCGTCCCCTCGTCCTGCTTGACGACCTCGGCCTGGTCTTCGGCCTGCTGGCGCGAGATGGAGTCCTGCTTCAACAGCAGCTGGTAGCGGGCGAGGTCGGCCTTGGCCTCGGCCAGCACGGCCTCGTCGCGCTGCAGCTGGCCCTCGGCCTGGACCACGGCGGCGCGGTAGGTCGCCGGATCGACCTCGGCCAGCACCTGGCCGGCTTTCACCTCGCTGCCCTCGCGGAAATTCACCTTGGTCAGCACGCCGCTGACCTGCGCCAGGATGACGTCGCTCTTCCAGGCCTGGGCCGCGCCCAGCGCCTGGACCGTGACCGGGAAATCGCCGGACGTGGCCAGCGCCACGGCGACCGGCACCGCCTGGGGTCCGGTCTTCTTCGCAGGCTTCTTGTGGAAGGCCACGAGCGCCAGGACGGCGATGACCACCACGCCCACGCCTATCAGGACAGGACGTGTCGGACGTCGTACAGTCGCCATCAGCGAACCTCGCGGCGGCCGGCGCGGCCGATGACGCCTGCGCGGCTTCCGAGGTCCGGACGCAGCTGGCGGGCCGACGCCCCCAATGTGCGCCGCAGGGGGCGCAACGTCTGATCGGGCCCGGGGTTCCCGGCATTGTCGAGGATCATTGCGGACGCACCGATGCAGGCTGCCGGCGATCCTCCGTCCCCGGGGCGGACAGTTCGCCGCCCAATGCGGCGATCGTTTTGCAATTTGGACACGCGCCGTTGCAGTTGGCGGATTCGCCAGGGGCCTCCGGCTCGTCCTCTGGGCTCAGAGGTCTTTGGTCTTCTGCACGAACGTGCCCTGGCAGTTCTCGGCGGCCTTGGACACCCAGGACTTCAAGAGCCGGCCGTTGTGGCGCAGGAATTCGTCGTTGTCGCCGGCGCTCACCTCTTCGTCGGGGCTGATGTGGCAGGTGGCGGTCTTCACCACCTTGCCTGACGCGTCCGAGACCCTGAGTTCCGCGGCGTAGTCCACGCTGTAGGTGGGTCGCACGGCGGGGCGGAAGAAGCCGGCGCTCCAGTCGGTGGTCGCCACGGTCACCGTGAAGTCCGGCCGCTGCGTCAATCCGGGGCCCACTTCGACCACCCGGCCGGACTTGCGCTTGGCGATGGCGGCGGCCACCGCGGCACCGATCTGGCCGGCGGGATCCTCCAGTCCGACCTTCTGCACCACCTCCTCGCCATTCATGGACCAGGCGATGTCGCTGTTGGATGGGCCGCCGAGGAACCTGAACCTGGGCGTCGCGTCGGTGGCGTGGGCGATCACCGGACCGCCGCCGGCTGCGGCGGGCGCCGCGGGCTGGGCCCCGGCGACGACCGGACAGAGCGCCAGGACGGCGGCCAGGCCGATCAGTGCTGTTCTGTCCACCGCGTCCCCCCAAGATCGGATGGTCAGCCAAGGTTGTACGACCGTCCCAGGAAGTCAACGAAGGGAACCTCCGGATAATGGCGGGCCTCCGAGCTTGCGGGGCCTACTTGCGGTCGCGGTCGCGGCCCCAGTTGGGCTCGGCGCTTTCCTGGCCCAGCGCGATGACGCCGCGGCGGATCTCGCGGGTGCGGCTGAACAGCTCCTCCAGCTTGTCGCCCTCGCCCCAGCGGATGGCGCGCGAGAGGGCCTGCAGGTCCTCGGTGAAGCGGGCCAGGATCTCCAGCACAGCCTCCTTGTTCAGCACGAAGACGTCGCGCCACATCACGGGGTCGGAGGCGGCGATGCGGGTGAAGTCGCGAAAGCCGCCGGCCGAGTACTTCATCACCTCGTTCTGGGTGACTTCCTCGAGGTCCGCGGCGGTGCCCACGATGTTGTAGGCGATCAGGTGGGGCAGGTGCGAGGTGACGGCCAGCACTAGGTCGTGATGGCGCTCGTCCATCAGCTCGACCTTGGCGCCCATGCCTTCCCAGAACTCGGCGAGCCGCCGGACCGCCGCCGGATAGGCCGCATCGTCCGTCTGCTGGGGCGTCAGGATGGTCCAGCGGTCGTGGAACAGTTCGGCGAAGCCGGCGTCGGGGCCGGAGAACTCGGTGCCGGCGATCGGGTGGCCGGGCACGACGAAGACGCCGGGCGGGGCGATGGCCGCCAGGGCCTGGGCGACGGGCCCCTTCACCGAGCCGACGTCGGTCAGGGTGGCGCCGGGCTTCAGCCCGGCCGCGCAGGCCTCGGCGGCCGAGGCGATGGCGCCCGGCGGCGGGGCCAGCACCACCAGGTCCGCGCCGCCGACCGCCTGCACGGGATCGGAAGCCACGACGTCGGCGATGCCGAGCTTGGCCACCCGGGCGCGCACCTCGGGGCTGAGGTCGAACACCGCGATCTGGCCCGCCACGCCATGGGCGCGGGCGGCGCGGACGATGGAGGAGCCGATCAGGCCGCAGCCCAGGACGGCGATCCGGTCGTAGACGGGCCCGGCCATGTCAGCGGCCCAGGAAGTCTGAGAGCGCCTCGACCAGCGCCCGGTTGTGCTCTTCCAGGCCCACGGTGATGCGCAGGTGGCCCGGCAGGCCGTAGTTGGCGACGCCGCGAACGATCAGCCCGCGGCGGGCCAGGAAGGCCTCGGCCTCGGCCGCGGTCCGGCCGGGCGCCGTCGGGAAGCCGACCAGCACGAAGTTGGCCTGCGACGGCGTGACCTCCAGGCCCAGGCCGCCCAGCTGCTGCTCCAGCCACGGCCGCCAGCGGACCACGTGCGCCACCGAGCGGCGCTTGAACTCCTCGTCTCCCAGGGCGGCGATGGCGGCCTCCTGGGCCGCGATCGAGGTGTTGAACGGCGGTCGGATGCGGTCGACCGCGTCGGCGATGTGCGCCGGGCAATAGCCCCAGCCGACCCTGAGCGCGGCCAGGCCGTAGATCTTGGAGAAGGTGCGGGTGACCACGACGTTCTGGGCGCCGCGGGCCATGTCGAAGCCGTCGTCGAAGGCCGGATCGTCGGCGAACTCGGCGTAGGCGCCGTCGATCACCAGCACCACGTCCGGCGGCAGGCCGTCGTGCAGCGCGCGAAGTTCGCTCCGGCTCATGAAGGTGCCGGTGGGATTGCCGGGCTGGGTGATGAACACCAGCCGGGTGCGCCCGTCGACGTGCTTTAGAAGCTCGTCCGCGGTCAGCCGGTGGTTGGGCTCGTCGGCCATGCGGACCTCGCCCTGGCAGGCGCGCGCGCCGATGGCGTAGGCCCCGAAGCCGTAGCGGCCCATGACGATGTTGTCGCCCGGCTCCAGGAACACCTGGCAGAGCATGTGCAGCACCTCGTCGGTGCCGTCGCCGAACACCAGCCGCTCGGGCTCCAGGCGGAAATAGCCGGCCACCGCCTGGCGCAGGGCGTCGGCGCGGCCGTCCGGATAGAGGTTCATCCGCTCAACCGCCGCGGCGTAGGCGGCGCGCGCCTTGTCGCTGAAGCCCAGGATGTTCTCGTTGGACGACAGCTTGACTGGATTGGCCACGCCCGGGGCCTGCGACTTGCCCGGCTTGTAGGGCGTGATGTCGAGGATGCCGGGCTTGGGCTCGGGCCGGGTGCGGGGGGACTGGTCGGGCACGCGCTTTCCTTACAGGTCGAGCGGCGTCGGCGCAGCCCCGATCACCCCCGAAAGCCGGCCCGGCGCGCGGGCCAGGCGCGCGTCGTGCGGCTGGTAGAAGCCGGCCAGCTTGAACAGTTTCAGCCCGCCGGCGGCCAGCACCAGACAGGCGGCGGCGCCGTCGTGGCCCAGGGCGTCGATGATCCTGTCGGCGGGCTCGGGCGCATCGGTGACCCAGAAGGTGTCGTCCGATCCGG
>JANWHQ010000040.1 GCA_025450315.1 Caulobacteraceae bacterium | reverse complement strand
GGTGTTGGTGGTGGAGAACAGGCGGAACAGCTTGTTCGGCCGGATCACCCGGTTCTGGTCCAGGAGGGTGAGCTTGCCCTGCGCTTCCAGCACCCGCTGGATCACGAACATCACGTCCGGCCGGCCGGCGTCGTACTCGTCGAACACCAGGGCGATCGGGCGCTGGATGGCCCAGGGCAGCATGCCCTCGCGGAATTCGGTGATCTGCTTGCCGTCGCGCAGCACGATGGCGTCCTTGCCGACCAGGTCGATGCGGCTGACGTGGCTGTCCAGGTTCACCCGGATCAGCGGCCAGTTCAGGCGGGCGGCGACCTGCTCGATGTGGGTCGACTTGCCGGTGCCGTGATAGCCCTGGATCATCACCCGGCGGTCGTAGGCGAAGCCGGCGCAGATCGCGAGCGTGGTCTGCGGGTCGAACTTGTAGGCGGTATCCAGGTCCGGCACGTGCGGGTCGCGCTCGGAGAAGGCCGGGACCTCCATGTCGGAATCCACGCCGAAGGTCTCGCGGATGGAGACCTTGCGGTCCGGCAGGAGCGTCAGAAGCGGGTCTTGGGTTTCGGTGTCTAGCGGCATGACGGGTACTCTTTAGGCGCCCGAGGCGCGCCGGTCCAGGGCAGGGCGTGCAAGGCGGCTTCAGGGTGGCGGGACAGCCACGATATGGGGGGCCGGTGGCCCGTCCCAGCCTGGCCTTGGGTGGTGCGGCCTATGCAGGTTTGGACCTGGGCTTGCGCGCGGGCTTCGCGGCCGCCGGCTTGGGGGATTTGAACGCCTTGGCGGCCGGCGCTTTGGGGCTCGTGACAGCCTTGGCGCCCGACGCCCTTGCCCGCGAGGCGAGCGCGAGCTTCTCGTTCTTGACGTGCTGGGTGAGGTCGCGGATCGCCTCGGTCATGGCCAGCATTTCCTTGGCGCGCAGTTCGTCGATCTTCTGGTGCAGCAGCTCGATTTCGAGCTCGGCCTTGATGTTCACGTTGTAGTCGTTCTCGGCCTTCTTGCGGTCGATCTCCTGCTGCCGGTTCTGGCTCATCATGATCAGCGGCGCCGCATAGGCGGCCTGGAACGACAGGACCAGGTTCAGGAAGATGAAGGGGTAAGGATCCCACTTCAGGGCGAAGGCGGCGACATTCAGCACGATCCAGAGAAACAGGATGACGCTCTGGATGATGATGAAACGCCACGAACCCAGGTTCGCCGCGAAGATGTCGGCCAGCTTCTGGCCGACGGTAAGCTTCTCGTCGGACTCGTCGGCGGCCTGAGCCCGCAGGCCGCGCCGCATGCTGCGCAGCTCTTGGAGCAGCCGCGCCTCGGCCTCGTGCAACTCGGTTTTCAGGTCGTGAGTCATCCCGAATCCCCCCGTGCGCCCAACTTGGCGACTATAGGCGGCGGCGACGTCCGGCCAAGGGCGAGCGACTCCGGCAGGCTCGTGCGACGATCAGGCCAGCTCCACCGCCATCGCCACGGCCTCGCCGCCGCCGATGCACAGCGAGGCGACGCCCTTCTTGCCGCCGCGCTCTTCCAGGGCCGCCAGGAGGGTGGCCAGGATGCGCGCGCCCGAAGCGCCGATGGGGTGGCCGAGCGCGCAGGCGCCGCCGTTGACGTTCAGCTTCTCGTGCGGGATCGCAAGGTCGTGCATGGCCGCCATGGCCACCACGGCGAAGGCCTCGTTGACTTCGAACAGGTCGACGTCCTGGACGCTCCAGCCGGCCTTCTCCAGCACCTTGCGCACCGCCGGCACCGGGGCGGTGGTGAATCTGGCCGGCTCGTGGGCGTGGGCGGCGTGGGAGACGATGCGGGCCACCACCGGCAGGCCGAGCTTCTCGGCCACCGACTGGCGGGTCAGCACCAGGGCCGCGGCGCCGTCCGAGATCGAGGAGGCGTTGGCGGCGGTGACGGTGCCGTCGGGGGTGAAGGCGGGACGCAGGGTCGGGATCTTGGCCGGGTCGGACTTGCCGGGCTGTTCGTCGGCCGAGACGGTCTCGACGCCCTTGCGGGTCTTGATCTCCACCGGAACGATCTCGCGTTCGAAGGCGCCGGAGGCCTGGGCCGCCTTGGCGCGCGACAGGCTCTCGATGGCGAAGGCGTCCTGCATCTCGCGGGTGAACTGGTAGGCCGTGGCGGTCTCCTCGGCGAACAGGCCCATGGCCTTGTGCTCGTAGGCGTCCTCCAGCCCGTCCAGCATCATGGAGTCGTAGATGGTGTCGTGGCCGATGCGCGCGCCGGCGCGGTGCTTGGCCAGCAGGTAGGGCGAGTTGGTCATGCTCTCCATGCCGCCGGCGACGATCACGTCGGCCGAGCCGGCCTTCAGCATGTCGTGGGCGTAGATCGCCGACTGCATGCCCGAGCCGCAGACCTTGTTGACCGTCACCGCCTCGGCCGACTGGGGCAGGCCCGCGCCCAGCGCCGCCTGGCGGGCCGGGGCCTGGCCGAGGCCGGCCGGCAGCACGCAGCCCATGAACACCTTGTCGACCTGTTCGCCCTTCAGCCCCGCCCGTTCGAGCGCGGCCTTGATCGCGGTCGATCCGAGTTCGGTGGCCTTCACCGGCGAGAACACGCCCTGGAAGCCGCCCATGGGCGTCCTGGCATAGGCGGCGATGACGATGGGATCGGCGGCTTCGGTCATGGGGGGGTCCGGGGGCAGGGGGTCTATGTTGCGGTGCGGAAAATGCGCATTTGCCGGACCGGGCGCAAGCGGAACAGACACAGATGTCATCTGGGGTCTTGGAACGCGGCCGATCGCGGAGTTATGCAGGCGCAACAAGGCCAAGCCAGTGGGGGAGCCCGGCGTGAAACCCAAGATCGCGGTCGAGGACCGCCTGGACATCCACGAGCTGACCGCCCGCTACGCCTGGGCGCTCGATGTCGGCGACGAGGCCGGCTACCTCGACTGCTTCCTGCCCGACGCCACCATGGAGCATCATCCCCCCGGCAAGGTGCAGGGCCACGATGCGATCCGCGGGCTGGTGCATTTCCTCTGGTACGAGCACCCCAACGACTATCTCGGCCGCCAGCATCGGATGAGCCAGGTGATGCTGAGCCCCGAGGGCGAGGACGTGCGGATCAAGGCGTTCTGGTCGATCCTGCAGCACTTCGCCGACCAGCGGAACGAGGTGTTCGGCATGGGAACCTGGGACGCCCTGGCGCGACGCTGCCCGGACGGCGAGTGGCGGCTGGCCTCGCTCTATGTCGACATCTGGCGCGGGAACAATGTGCCGTGGGTCGGCGACCGGAAGGTCTGGGACAAGCGTGAGGGGCCGGCCGCGGCCTGAGCCGCTAGAACGAGCCGTTGGCGCGGATGATCTCGCCCGATCCCGAGCGGTGGGTGTTCAGCCGCGGGGGTTCGGTCAAGAGCCGGATCGCGCCCGATCCCGAGACCGCCAGGTCTGCCGACTGCTTGGGCGACAGCCTGGCCGAGCCGCTGCCGGACAGATGGGCCTCGACGTCCTGGGCGATGAGGCCGCCGAGGTCGGCGACGCCGGAGCCGGAAACGCCCAGGTGCAGCGCGCGGGCGGCCCCCGTGGCCTTGATCCAGCCCGAGCCGGACAGACTGGCGGTCATGTCGCCCACCTCGATCTGGGTCAGCCGCGCGGCGCCCGAGCCGGATATGCCCACGCCCAGGGACTTGAACTGGCCGGAGACGTCGATGCCGCCCGATCCCGAGATCGCCAGATCCAACCGGTCCTGAACCAGCCGGCCGAGGTCCAGATGGCCGGCGCCGCTGACCCCGGCCTCGGCGACGTGGGGCGCGGTCACCACGATCTGGATGTCCGGCTTGGAGCGCCAATCGCGCCAGCCCCAGACCCCCCACCAATCCCAACCCCAGCCGGAAGGCCGGTGGCGGATATGGCCGCCATCGACCACGATGTCGTCGATCTCGCGGGCCGGGCCGGTGATGACGGCCTTTGCGCTGGCGCCCTCGACGTAGCGGACGTCCGCCCTCACGCTGACCGACAGGCGATCGGTGGCGGGCCAGGCCAGGACGCGGGTCTTGACCTTGTCGCCCTGGGACGCTGTCGATTGAGCGTGGGCCGCCAGCGGCGCCGCGGCGAGCATCCCAGCCAGGGCGAGGGCCGTCGACCTGCGGACGGGACTGAATTCGAGCATGGCTTTCTCCCCACCTGGCCTTGCTGTTCAGGAGGCGGGAGGAGGGGCTTTTGGATGCGGGCGCGCCAGTTAAATCGGTGTAATGGCCAAGTCTTCGGCAGGCCGGGTTGAGGACAGCACGCCCGTGAATCGACGCTTCAATCCAGTCTTCGCCGGGCTGCCGACGACCATCTTCACGGTGATGTCGGGGCTGGCGACCCAGCACGGCGCCATCAACCTCGGCCAGGGCTTTCCCGACGACGCCGGTCCCGAGGACGTGCGGGCAAAGGCGGCCGAGGCCCTGATGAACGGGTCCAACCAGTATCCGCCGATGCAGGGGATTCCGGCGCTGCGCGAGGCCGTCGCCGAGCACTATCGGCGCTTCCACGCCGTCGATCTGGACTGGACGAACGAGGTGATCGTCACCTCCGGCGCCACCGAGGCCCTGGCCGCCGCGATCATGGGCCTTCTGGCGCCGGGCGACGAGGCGGTGCTGCTGGAGCCGGCCTACGATTCCTACGCCCCCCAGGTGCGCTCGGTGGGCGGGGTTCCCCGCTTCGTGCGCCTGGAGCCGCCGCGGTGGCCCATCACCGCCGAGGCGCTCGAGCAGGTCACGACGCCCAGGACCCGGATCGTGGTCTTCAACAATCCCCTGAACCCGGCCGCGCGTGTCTACGGCCCCGAGGAGCTGCAGGTGCTGGCCGACTGGTGCCGGCGCCACGACGTCATCGCGGTCTGCGACGAGGTCTGGGAGCACCTCGCCTTCGACGGCCGCGCCCACACGCCGCTGATCGCCCTGGAGGGCATGCGCGAGCGTTGCGTGAAGATCGGCTCGGCCGGCAAGATCTTCTCGCTCACCGGCTGGAAAGTCGGCTGGATCTGCGCCGCGCCCGAGCTGCTGGCGGTGATCGCCAAGGTGCACCAGTTCCTGACCTTCACCACCCCGCCCAACCTGCAAGCCGCGGCAGCCTATGGCCTGGGCAAGGCCGACAGCTATTTCCTGGAGATGCGGGCCATGTACGCCCGCTCGCGCGACCGGCTGGCCCGGGGGCTGACCCAGGAGGGCTTTGCGGTGATCCTGAGCGAAGGGACCTATTTCCTCAACGTCGACCTCGCCGCCTCGGGGCTGAACATCGATGACGAGAGCTTCTGCAGGCGAGCGGTGGTGGAGGCGGGCGTCGCCGCTATCCCGGTCTCGGCCTTCTACGAGCGCGATCCGGTGCGCAACGTCGTGCGCCTATGCTTCGCCAAGAAGGACTCCACCATCGACGCCGGCATCGAGCGCCTCGCCAAGGCGCGGCGGATGATGTGATCCCTGCGTCCTGCGGGACGGCCGCTGCACGGCCGCCTCAGGATGACGGGGTCCGGGATCTCTCCGCGTTCGTCATGGTGAGGAGAGCGGCCCGGCGGGGTCGCGTCTCGAACCACGCAACGCCTATCTGTGATGCTTGTAATAGGTCCGCGCGCGGCGGTCCTCGACCTTGGCGTGGTGGTGGGCGACCACGCAGCCGATGGCCGCGCCGGCGAGGGCGTGGTGTCCGGCGAAGTGGCCGGCCACGCCGCCGATGACCGCGCCCTTCAGGCAGCCCCGGGCTTCGGCGGCGCCGGCCGAAAGGGCGAGAAGGGCGGCGGCGGAAAGGGCGATGATCTTGTGCATGCAGGCTCCTGATGCGAGGTCGGCAGACCAACCCTCGGCCAAGGTCAAGGTTCCCTGAGGGCCGTTCAGGCCGCCGGGCGGCCTTCGGGGGCGCCGCGGCCCAGCCGGTCGGGCAGGGGCTGGCCGTTGGGCGTGAACTCCAGCGAGACGGAGTTGATGCAGTAGCGCATGCCCGTGGGCTTGGGGCCATCGGGGAACACGTGCCCCTGGTGGCTGTCGCAGCGCGCGCACTGGGTCTCGATGCGCACCATGCCGTAGGAGGTGTCGCGCACCAGCTTCAGGTGCTGGGAGTCGAAGGGCTCGTAGAAGCTGGGCCAGCCGGTGCCGGACTCGAACTTGGTCGCCGAGCGGAACAGCGGCAGCCCGCAGAGGCGGCAGCCGTAGACCCCGGCCTCCTTGTTGGCCAGCAGGCCGCCGCAGAACGGGGCCTCGGTGCCGTGGTGCAGGAGCACGTCCTTCTCTTCCTGGCTGAGGTCCGCTTCCAGCGCCTTCAGCTGATCGGCCGTGGGCGGAGAAAGGTCGAAGCCGGAGGCGGAATGGGAGACGGCGTGCGCGGCGTCGGCGGGCATGGGATGCTCCAGATGAAACCCTCCCCTCAATATAGAATGGTCCCTCAGGTTTACGAGCCGCCCCCGCCTCCATAGAAGTCGAGGCCGTTCAGGCGTTTGAACCGAGGGCTGGGTGTTCCAGAAGATCCTGATCGCCAACCGGGGCGAGATCGCGGTCCGGATCATCCGCACCGCCCGGCGGATGGGCATCAAGACCGTCCAGGTCCATTCCGACGCCGACGCCGGCTCGCTGGCGGTGGAGATGGCCGACGAGCGCGTCGCGATCGGGCCCGCGCCGGCGGCCCAGTCCTATCTGGTGATGGACCGGATCATCGCGGCGGCCAAGCAGACCGGCGCCCAGGCGATCCACCCGGGCTACGGCTTCCTCTCCGAGCGGGCCGAGTTCGCCCGGGCCCTGGCGGCCGAGGCCATCGCCTTCATCGGCCCCAACCCCGACGCCGTCGAGGCCATGGGCGACAAGATCGCCTCCAAGCGGCTGGCGGCCGAGGCCGGGGTCTCCACCGTGCCCGGGCGCCTGGACGTCATCGAGGATGTCGCCGACGCCGTCCGCATCGCCGAGGACATCGGCTATCCGGTGATGCTGAAGGCCTCGGCCGGCGGCGGCGGCAAGGGCATGCGCGTCGCCTTCGACCGCCAGGGCGTGGAGGAGGGATTCCCGGCCGCCCGGGCCGAGGCGGCCTCCAGCTTCGGCGACGACCGCGTGTTCATCGAGAAGTTCGTGACCTCGCCCCGGCACATCGAGATTCAGGTGCTGGGCGACAAGCACGGCAATGTGCTGCACCTGAACGAGCGCGAGTGCTCGATCCAGCGCAGGAACCAGAAGGTCATCGAGGAGGCGCCGTCCCCCTTCCTCGACGAGCGGACCCGCCAGGCCATGGCCGAGCAGGCGATCGCCCTGTCGCGGGCGGTGGGCTACGACTCCGCGGGCACGGTGGAGTTCATCGTCGGAGCCGACAAGTCGTTCTATTTCCTGGAGATGAACACCCGACTTCAGGTGGAGCATCCGGTCACCGAACTGATCACCGGGGTCGATCTGGTCGAGCAGATGATCCGCGTGGCGGCGGGCGAGAAGCTGGCGCTGAAGCAGGCCGACTTGGCGCCCAGGGGCTGGGCCATCGAGAGCCGGGTCTATGCCGAGGACCCCTACCGGGGCTTCCTGCCGTCGATCGGGCGGCTGGTGCGCTACCGGCCCCCGGCCGAGGAGGCTGGCGAGACGACCGTCCGCAACGACACCGGCGTGGTCGAGGGCTCGGACATCTCGATGTTCTACGACCCGATGATCGCCAAGCTGTCGACCCACGGTCCCAATCGCGAGCGGGCGGTGCGCGCCATGGCCCGGGCGCTGGACGACTTCCTGATCGAGGGGGTGGAGCACAACATTCCGTTCCTGTCGGCGGTGATGGACCAGGCCCGATTCAGGGAAGGCCGGCTGACCACCGGCTACATCGCCGAGGAGTTTCCCGAGGGTTTCCAGGGTCTTGCGCCCACTCCCGAACAGGCCGACCTGATGCTGGCCGCGGCGGTGTGGATGCACCGGCTGCAGGCCTCCCGCCGCTCCAACGGCGGGACGCTGCGCAGCGAGTGGATCGTGGCGTCCGGCGCCTCCCAGCGGAGGGTGCGCCTGGAGACCATGGACGGCGGCCTCCTGATCGAGCTGCCGGACGAGGGGCGCGGCCTCAAGCTCGGCGAGGTCGATTGGCGTCCGGGCTGGCCGATGTTCCGGGGCAAGCTGGACGGCCGGGAGTTCACCGTCCACGCGGCGCCGGCGGCGGAGGGTTTCCGGCTGCGCCACCGGGCGGCCTCCCAGCGGCTGCTGGTGCTGAGCCCCCGCTCGGCCGAACTGCACGAGAAGCTGCCCGAGCGGACTCCGGCCGACACCTCGCGGCTGATCCTCTCGCCAATGCCGGGCCTCGTGGTCTCCATCGCCGTCGAGCCGGGCCAGGCGATCAAGTCGGGCCAGACGGTCGCCGTGGTCGAGGCGATGAAGATGCAGAACATCATCCGCGCCGAACGCGACGGGGTGGTGAAGGCGGTGGGGCCGGGGCCCGGCGACAGCGTCGCCGCCGACGAGGTGCTGGTCGAGCTCGCCTGATAGAGCGCGCGCGATTGACGCGCCCCGATGACGCGGTCCATTCATGGTTAATGGCCCGGCCGCAGTGCGGCGGCCCCAGTTCAAGCGTCACATCATGGTTCGGCGAGGGGAGTGCGCGATGCTGGGCGCGCTGTTTGGGTTCAGGGGCCGGTTGAGCCGGCCCGGCTTCTGGGAAGTGCTGATGTCGATCGTGCTGATCGACATCGCGCTGCTGATCGGCCGGATGTACGTCGCCGACAGCGGGCTGCCCGGGGGCTTCGGGCCGTCCAGCCAGCTCAGCCAGGCCGTGCTGCAGGCCGCGCCCTGGGTGCTGGTGGTGTTCACGCTCTGGAGCCTGCTGGCCGCTTCGGTCAAGCGCTGTCACGACCGCGGCCGCACGGGCGCGCTGATCCTGCTGGCCCTGGTCCCGGTGATCGGCTGGCTGTTCCTGCTGATCGACCTGTTCTTCCTGGAAGGGACCGAGCACCGCAACCGCTACGGCAAGGTTCCCCACGGGCCCGAGACGGCCGAGCGCTCGCGTTTCGACTGGGACGCCGAGCATGCCGCTCCGGCCGGCACCGAGGCGGCTCCGGCGCCCGCCCATGCCGCGCCCCACATGATGATGGATCCAGAACCGATGATGGATCCCGAACCGGCGTTCGAGCATCAGGCGGCCGAAGTCCACAAAGCGCCGGCGTGGCGCGAGCCCGAGCCCGAGCCTCACGCGGATATGCCCGAGGCCCACGCCGAGCCGCCCGAGGCCCCGGTGCTGCAGGAGCCGCCGCCGGCCCCTGCAGACGGCCCACCGGTCATCGATCATACCGGGATAGAGCCCGCCGAGCCGGCCCGGCTCGAAGAGGTCCACGCCGCGCAGGATGCGGCGCCCGAACCGGTCGTCCACGAAGTGGTGGAAGCGGCCCCCGAGCCCACTCCCGAGCCGATGCCCGAGCTGGTCCAGGATCATGGTCCCGCCCCCGCCGCGGAGGCCTACGATCCGCTGGAAGCCCCGCTGGTGCTCCACGTCCGCTAACTAGAGCGGCGCCGGCGCGTCCCGGGCCGCCCCGAAGATCTCCGTGAAGCTGGATCTCAGCGCCGCGTCCACCTCGTCCATGCCGGCCGTGCGGCCGAGGTCCAGAAGGCTGGTGACGCCATGCCCGGCGATGCCGCAGGGCACGATGCCGGCGTAGTGCTCGAGGTCCGGATCGACGTTCAGGCTGATCCCATGGAACGAGACCCAGCGGCTGACCCTGACCCCGATGGCGGCGATCTTGTCCTCGCGCGGAGCCGCGCCCGGCTGGCGCCGCTCGACCCAGACGCCGACGCGTCCCGGCCGGATCTCGCCGCGCACGTTGAAGTGCTCCAGCGTCGAGATGATCCTCCGCTCCAGGCCCCGCACATAGGCGCGCACGTCGCGCCCGCGCTGGCCGTGGTCGAGCCTGG
>JANWHQ010000039.1 GCA_025450315.1 Caulobacteraceae bacterium | reverse complement strand
GTCCGGCCCGTACCAGGCGGGGATGCGATGGCCCCACCAGAGCTGGCGCGAGATGCACCAGGGCTCGATGTTGCGCAGCCATTCGAAGTAGGTCTTCTCCCAGTTGCGCGGCTCGAAGACGGTCCGCCCCTCCTCCACCGCCTTCAGCGCCGGCTGGGCCAGGGTCTTGGCGTCGACGTACCACTGGTCGGTCAGGAACGGCTCGACCACCACGCCCGAACGGTCGCCGTGCGGGACCACGTGGCGGGTCTTCTCGATGCCGCGGAGCAGGCCAAGCCGCTCGAACTCGTCGACGATGGCCTTGCGCGCCACGAAGCGGTCGGCGCCGCCGAGGTTCAGCGGGGTGGATTCCCCGCCGCCTTCGCGGACGTAGGCCCCCTCGCCGTCCCGCCGCCAGTGCTCGGGCCTGGCCAGGATGCGGGCGCGGTCGTCGAGGATGTTGATCAGCTCCAGCCCGTGCCGCTGGCCGACCTTGAAGTCGTTGAAGTCGTGCGCCGGGGTGATCTTCACCGCGCCCGAGCCCTTCTCGGGATCGGCGTAGTCGTCGGCGACGATGGGGATCAGCCGGCCGGTGATCGGATGGGCGACCATCCTGCCGACCAGATGCTTGTAGCGCTCGTCGCCCGGGTGCACGGCCACGGCGGTGTCGCCGAGCATGGTCTCCGGGCGGGTGGTGGCCACCACGATCTCGCCCGGCCCGTCCGCCAGCGGATAGGCCAGGTTCCAGAAATGGCCGTCGACCTCGCGCTGCTCGACCTCCAGGTCCGAGATCGCGGTCTGCAGCTCGGGATCCCAGTTCACCAGCCGCTTGTCGCGGTAGATCAGGCCCTGCTTGTGCAGGGTGACGAACACCTTGCGCACCGCCGCCGACAGGCCCTCGTCGAGGGTGAAGCGCTCGTGGCGCCAGTCGCACGAGGCGCCCAGCCGGCGCAACTGGCGCACGATCGCCCCGCCCGACTGCGCCTTCCAGGCCCAGACCTTCTCCACGAAGGCCTCGCGGCCCAGTTCGCGCCGGCCCTGGTTGCCCTGCTCGGCCAGCTGGCGCTCGACCACCATCTGGGTGGCGATGCCGGCGTGGTCGGTGCCGGGCAGCCACAGCGCCGCCTTGCCGCGCATGCGCTCGAAGCGGGTCAGCACGTCCTGCAGGGTGTTGTTCAGCGCATGGCCGATGTGCAGCGAGCCGGTGACGTTCGGCGGCGGGATGACGATGCAGAAGGGCTCGGCCGACGGATCGTCGGTCGGGGCGAAGGCGCCGGAGCTTTCCCAGCGCTGATAGATCCGCGGCTCGGCGGACTTGGGATCGAAGGTCTTGTCCAACATGAGGCTCAGCCCTGTGTCACAAGGGCGGGGCGCCTGCAAAGCCCCTGATGCGGATCAGGGGGTATGAAGCTGGATCAACGGCCGCGCGTGCGGGCGATGCGCGCGACTTCAGCGTCGACGCGCGCCTGGACGATCTCGGGCAGATGCTCGTCGAGCCACGACTTGAGCAGCGGCCGCAGGAGCTCGCGCACCACGTCCTCCAGGCTCTTGCCGTCGACCGGCATCGACACCGTGCGGGCCAGATGGCCGAAGGCCGCGCCCGCGCTGTCGGCGGCGGAGTCCGCGATCAGCGGCTCGTCCTCCACCGGCGGGCGCCAGGCGGCCGGAGCGGGCTTGGGCTCGTCGCGGGTGAAGACGTCGATGTCGCCGTGGGTCTCGGCCGGCTCGCGCACCTTGTCGGTCAGCTCGAGGACGTCGTCCTCCTCGGCGAAGACCACCGCGGCGGGCTCGGGCTCGGGCTCGGGTTCCGGCTCGGGCGCGAAGGCGACCGGTTCGGGTTGCGGCTCGGGCTCGGGCTCGGGGGCGGCATGGGCCTCCGGCTCGGCGGCTTCCGCCGGGGCGTCGTCTTCGGAGATGATCCGCCGGATGGAGGCGAGGATCTCCTCCATTGTCGGTTCCTGGTTCGGTTCGGACATGGGCGGTCCCGTGCGGAGAATCGCGATGATGCGGAACTAGCCTAAGCGCAGGCGCTGCATCCTGCAATTTGCGCAGATCAGCGCAGGCCCGATTACTTGCCCGCGGGCTGGGCGCCGGGCGGCCCGGCGTCCGGCGATCCGGTGGCGATGGGCCTGTCCACCTCGGCCGGCAGGGTGCGCACGCCCTTGTGGCCGATGGAGTCGATGGCCGACACCGCCTCGTCCACGCCCGGCACATAGCCCGGCGCGCGCTTGAGCTGTTCGAAGGTGTGGCTGCCGAGCTCCCGATCGATGCCGGGGACCAGGTTCTTGGCTTCCAGCAGGCCCATGACGTTCAGCACCGTGGCCGAGGCGACATATTCGTCGTGGCGGGCGGTGACCAGCGACAGCTGGGCCTCCTCCAGCACCTGCTGGGCGCTCAGCACCTCCAGCGTGGTGCGCAGGCCCGCCTGCTGCTCGGCGCGGGTGCCTTCGAAGGCGACGCGCGCGGCGCGCACCTGCTCCTCGTCGGCCGTGATGTTGGCCCGCGCGGCCAGCAGCGTGCTCCAGGCCTGGGAGACGTTCTGGATCGAGATGCGCCGCGCCTGCTCCAGCTGGATGCGGGCGACGTTGGCCTCCTCGGTGTACTGACGGATCTGCGACTCCACCGCCCCGCCGGCGAAGATCGGCTGGGAGAACACGATGCTGGCGGTGGTCGAGCGGACGTTGGCGCTGGTGTCGAAGGGGCTGATCGGCTGCTCGTAGCCGTAGGAGCCCTGCAGCCCGACCTGTGGCATGCGCGAGGCCTTGGCCTCGGACACCTGGGCCTCGGCGGCCTCCTCGCTGTAGTCGGCCTGGCGGATCTGGGGATTGTTGTACTCGACCGTGTCGAACGCCTCGTCGACCGTGGTCGGGAACACCTTGAAGGGCGGCTCGGGCTCCAGGGTGGCGGGGCTCTGGCCGATGACGGTGGCGTAGGCGGCGCGGCTGGAGGCCAGCTGCGCCTGGGCCGAGGACAACAGCGCCTGGGCCGCCGCCAGCTGGGCCTCGGACTGGGCCACGTCGGTGCGGGTCACCTCGCCCACCTGGAAGCGGGCGCGGGTCTCGTCGACCTGCCGCTGCAGCACGCCCACGTTGTCCTTGCGGATCTGCAGCGCCTGCTCGTCGCGGCGCACGTCCTCGTAGGCCTGGATCACGCTCAGCATGACCTGGCCCTCGGTCTGGCGCAGCTGCTCGCGGCCGGCCAGAACCTGGGCCTCGGCCGCCTTGAGTTTCGCCGTGGCCCGCCCGCCGGTGTAGATCGGCTGGGTCACCGAGAGCTGGGCGTTCAGCGTATTGTAGTTCTGCGAGAAGCCGCCGGACCCGGGCGAATAGCACCCGAACAGGATGTTACAGGAGGCGAACTTCTGCCAGTACCAGTTGCCGCTGGCCTGGATGTTGGCGGTGGGCCGGAAGCCCGAGCGGGCCTGGACGTAGGTCTCGTCGGTGGCGCGCTGGCTGGCGCGCTGGGCCTGCAAGGTGGGATTGGTCTGGTAGGCCAGGGTGATGGCGTCGGCCAGGCTCTCGGCCGAGGCCGCCCCGCCCCACACGGCGGCGAGCAACATGGTGAGGGCGCCCGCGCCCAGCCGCTGCAGTCCCAGCGCCGGCAAGCCTCGCCGCATGTGCAAGCGTCCCCTCAAGACCCAACCGTGACTCGGCGCGGGCCCTGCTCGTTTAAGGCGTAGGCTATCGGCGCGGCTAGTTAAGCTTTTGTCACCCCGTCCGCGGCGCGGAACCCGTGCTCAGAAGGCGAACTGGGCCTTCCGCTCGAAGCCCGGCAGCATCGGCGGCGAGGCGTCGAACGCCTCCCGGCAGCCGAGGCCCGAGCCCGAGTTCACATAGAGCTTGGCCTTGCCGACCGGGCCGTTGCGCTCGACCAGGGCCAGCCGCCCGCCGGGCGCCAGGGCGTCCAGCCAGCCCTGCGGCGCGGCCGAGACCGCCTGCTCGCAGATCACCACGTCATAGCCCTCGCCCGGAGGCGCCGACAGGTCGCCGTCGTCCAGCCGCTCGACCCTGAGGCCCATGGCCTGCATCACCGCCGCCGCATAGGGCGCGGCGACGGCCAGCGCCCGCTCGCCGGCGCGGGGCCGCAACGCCTGCAGCAGCTTGGCCACGTCGCGCGGCTTCATCATCCAGCGGCCGGGGGCGTAGGGGATCTCGACGTCGGCATAGGCCAGGGCCAGCTTGTCGTCCGGGCACAGGTTCTCGCGCGGCACGTTGCGGATGGCGTCCTGGATCGCCCAGTCGGTGACGTCGCAGGTCCGCACCTGGCCCTCGAGCATGTTCAGGCGCGCCGCGGCGAAATCGAAGGTCATGGGGTGCGAAAGCCGTGAGTGACGATGCGCCGCGCTTATAGGGCCGCCCTTAACGGCAAGGCAATGCGGCCATGGCAGATTGCCCCCCGGCGGCCCGTCTGTTAGCCATCGCCGCCTCCGAAAGACGCGCCGGCCTGGTGGCGGAGTGGTTACGCAACGGACTGCAAATCCGTGTACCCGAGTTCGATTCTCGGCCAGGCCTCCAGCGCTTCCACGGGCCCGCCCAAAAACACCCCGCCCCGCTTGACCCCCGCCGCGCTCCGCGCTCCGCTGGCGCGAACATGGGGAGACGCCGATGGCGCTGGCCGAGATCCAGGCGCGGGATGTGCGGGCCGAGGTGAACTACTTCGCCGCCGGGCTTCAGCGCGGGCGCTTCGACCTGGTCGAGCCCGAGCGCAACCTGATGCCGCTGGAGGCTCACGACGTCCTGATCCGCGACATGCGGGGCGCGGCGCCGGGCGAGCTCGGCCTGGAACGGCAGGGCTTCGTCCTGGCCCGCCACCAGAGCCGCGTGGCGCGACTGCCGGAGATGGCCGAAACCAACCTCGAAGCCCAGCACGGCCTGCCGGCGATCAACCGGGCCTATTACGAGGAGCTGCTGCCCCTGATCCGCCAGCTGTCGGGCGCGCGGGAGGTGATCCCCCAGGCCACCGGCCTGACCGTGCGCTTCAGCGCCCGCTCCCAACGCCAGAGCTGGGCGGGCGCGGCCGGCTTCATCCACCTGGACGTCACCGAGAGCTCGGTGCGGCGGTTCCTGGATTTCAGCCTCGAGGCGGCCGGGCGCGAGATCGCGCCCTGGAGGCGGCTGGTGCTGCTGCAGACCTGGCGGACGGTCTCCGACCCGCCGCAGGACAACCTGCTGGCCGTGTGCGACCGCCGCTCGGTCCCGGCCTCGGACGTGGTGATGTACGACGCGGTCATCGGCGAGAAGGGCACCGCGCTGGAGACCATCGAGGCGCGCGGGTGCCGCTACGGCCCCGGCCACCGGTGGTGGTACGCCTCGGACATGGGCCCCGAGGACATCCTGGTGTTCACCGGCTATGATTCGGCCGATCCGGGAGCGGTGCAGCCCTTCCACACCGGCTTCGACGTGCCGGGCCACGAAGAGGCGGCGCCGCGCGCCAGCCTGGAGGCCCGCTTCTTCGCCTTCTACGATTGATGGAAAGACCCATGGCCGGACCCAGCGCGCAGGACCGCACCGAGATCTACGAGCTCTACGCCCGCTACAGCTGGGCGCTCGATACCGGCGACACCGAGGGCTATCTCGACCTCTTCACCGATGACGCCGAAGCCACCGAGGAAACCTCGACAGGTGAGCTGGAGGTGCGCAAGGGCCGCGCCGAGATCCGCAAGCTGATCCTGAAGTTCCACCAGCGGACCGACTTCCCCGGCCACCAGCACCAGATGGCCCAGTTCGTGTTCGAGCCCGATCCCGAAGGCCGGCCCGAGCACTGGGTGGTGCGCTCCTACGCCTGGGCCACCATCAACCACCCGCCCGCCAAGCCGCACCTGCACTGGTGCGGCCACATCCGCGACGTGGTGTGCAAGGACGGCGGCGAGTGGAAGATCCGCTCCAAGGACATCATGGGCTGGGCCGGCGAGGTGCTGTCGAGGTTCGAGCGATGACCTCGCCCATCGCGGCGGGGATGGCGGGAGGTCGTCACCGATAGCTGACCACCTCGAACTCGATCCCGTCCGGATCCAGGAAATAGAACCTGAGCCCCGGCTCGTAGTCGCCGTGATTGAACGGGACCAGGCCCGCGGCGATCACCCTGGCTTCGGCGGCGGCGATGTCCTCGACCTCCACCCCGACGTGGTTCAGCGGCCGGCCCTTGGCGAAATCCTCGTCGGCGAGGGCCGAGCCACGGGGCGTGTAGAGCGCCAGGTACTGCTCGGGCGAGCCCACGTGGATGGTGTGGCCGCCGTTCAGCGCCGGGCCCTCCCAGCGCACGGTCCAGCCGAAGAGGTCGCCCATCAGCCGGGCGGCGCGCGCCGGGTCGCGGACGGTGATGTTCACATGCTCGATCCTGGACGTCGCCATCGCCTGCTCTCCTGAGAATCGGGCGCAAGCCGCCCGGGCGTTGCAGCTCGTACAACCTCAAGCTAACTTGAGGTCAAGAGAGAAAATCCCGCATGCGCAAGCCCCTGCCCGACCCCCTTCTCAGCATCGGCGAACTGGCCCGGCGCACCGGCCTCAGCGTCTCGGCCATCCGCTTCTACGAAACCAAGGGCTTGGTGAAGCCGCTGCGCACCTCCGGCGCCCAGCGGCGCTTCCCGCGCTCGGACATCCGCCGGCTGTCCTTCGCCCTGATCGCCCAGCAGCTGGGGCTCAGCCTGGAGGAGATCGCCCGCGCCCTGGCCGGGTTGCCCCAGGGCCGCGCGCCCAGCCGCCAGGACTGGGCCCGCATCAGCGGCCAGGTCAGGGCGGCGCTGGACACCCGCATCGCCCTGCTCGAGCGCACGCGCGAGAACCTGGACGGCTGCATCGGCTGCGGCTGCCTCTCGCTGGACCGCTGCGCCCTCTACAACCCCGGCGACCGGGCCTCCCGCGCCGGCGCGGGGCCGAGGTTCCTGCTCGGCGACCGGGCGTCGGATTTCGGCGAGGTCTAGGGTCAGGCGCATCCCACAGACTGCAGCCGCGCCTGTCCTCGACCAGGACGAGGCCGTAAGCTGGCTGCATGTCGGAGTCGGAAAAGCCGCTGCGCCAGCAGATCGACGATGCGATGGCGACGATCCGCCAGCAGCTGGACCGTCTGCGCGAGGGCCCGACCATGGGCGGCCCATCCGACGACCGCAGCGTCATCGCGGACCTGGAAGCGGAGTATCAGAGGCTGAAAGAGGCCCGAAGGGGCCTGGGGCCCCACGATGGCGAGCCGGAGGGCCCGGGCGGCGAACTCCAGGACTGAGTTCGCCAGGCGCCCCGTCCTGCAACGGACAGGCGGCTCAACCGGCCACCGTCACGCTGGGCTCGTGCTCCACCGGAAAGTTCATCGACCGCGCCACGAAGCAGAGGCGCGCGGCCTGGTGGTGCAGTTCCAGCGCCTTGGCCGCGTGCGATCCGGAGGTGACGGTCACCTCCGGGCGGAGCACCACGCGGGTGAATTCGCCCGAGCCGTCGGCATGCTCGGCCATCTCGCCGGCCGCCCGGTCACGGTAACCCACTACCGTCACCTTGTTCACCGCGCAGAGGTGCAGGTACCAGAGCTGGTGGCAGGCCGAGAGCGAGGCCAGCAGCAGCTCCTCGGGGTTCCAGCGGGCCGGATCGCCGCGGAAATGCGGATCGGACGATCCGGGGATGTCGGGCTTGCCCGGGGCGCTCAGCACATGGGCCCGGTCATAGGCCGCATAGCCGCTGGTCCCCGAGCCGCGATCGCCGGTCCATGCCAGCTGGACCTCGTAATGGTGCGCCTTGTCCGCCATGCGCCCTGCCCTGCCTGTCTCTGCGCGGGGCATAGCATGTGCGCAGGTCAGGCGGCGATGCGCTTGCCCTCGGCGGTGACCCGGAAGCTCTCGGGCAGGATGGGCGAGGTCGAGCTCTTGTTCAGCAGCTTGTGGGCGGCGTGGAAGGCGAGCTTGGCCGCCAGCCCCGGGCCCGGCCGCTCCTGCACGGTGGGCGACCAGCCGAGGCTGCGCCTCAAGACGCCGTTGGCGTGCAGCACCCGCGCGCGGCGCAGCGCCCTGGGCGTCATGTATTCCATCGACAGCGACACGTTCAGCATCGGGCCATTGTCGACCCGGTGGGGCATGTTCTGAGGCCAGGTGGTCATGTCCCCCGGCCGCATCGGGAAGCTCGTGGCGTCGGCGTCCCACTCGGCGCGATAGGGCGCCTGGCCTTCGGCGGTCCGCAGCACGCAGCGCTCGATCCAGGCGTCCGACACATAGGGCTCGCGGCGCGGGTAGAACCAGATCCGCTTCTCGCCGCGCACCTGCCAGAGCGATGACAAGGGCACGTCCAGGTGGAAGAACACCCGCGCCCTGGGCGACGAGATCAGGAGGCCCAGGTCGCGGTTCAGGATGCGGGTTCCGAGCCTGAGCTCCTTCTCCTCGGCGATCTCGGCGCAGAGCTCGGCGAACTCGGGCAGATGCAGGTTGGCGTGGCGCAGGTTCAGCCACAGCCGGCCGTCCTTGACCGCGCCCAGCAGCTGATCGCCGGTCAGCCCCTGCACGCCGCCGCGCCGCCACGAGCCCCAGTCCTCCAGGTCCTCGCCCATGGTGAAGGCGCCCAGAGCCTCGCGCGGATAGAGGTCCAGGACGCGCGCCAGGCCCTCGTCGGAGAACATCGGCCGCTGGTGCAGCCCATGGCGGACGCGGACGATGCTGTTCTCGAACCCGCAGATGGCCTCGTCGGTCCAGTCGGCGATCATGGCGCCCTCTTGCCTTTCGATGGTCATGGTCAAGCCGCCCGCGTCCAGGCGTCGATCCGGCGGCCGAGCGCGGTCGCCGCGCGCGCCATGCCGGCGATGCGGCCGCCGAGCGTCAGCTCCACCGCGGCCACATGGTCCCAGCGGTTGCGCGCCCGCCCCAGGAAGGCGAGGCCGCCGGTGGGGGCCAGCATCCGCTCGGACTCCACCGCGATGCGCGCCGGCAGCGACGGGCCGGTCGCCAGGCCCTCGCGCACCACGGTCCAGGCGTTGGCGAACATCGCCTTGGAGCGATCGGCCCGGGGCCCCAGATCGTAGATGCGCACGCCCACGCCGGCGGCGGCCTGGGCCGCCATCACCTGGTGCACCACGCCCGGCGAGAAGGCCGCGAGCTCGGGGTCGTAGGCCCCGATCCATGGATGGTACCAGTCCCCCTGGCGCACGCCGAAATGGGCCGCGACCGGGCGCTGGCCGGCATAGAGGCCGATCATCAGCCCGCCGAACGCCGCGTCCCGCGTCTCGAACAGGCGATGGAACATCTCCATGACCCAGGGCGAAGAGGTGAAGTCGTGCAGGCCCGTGGCGGCGAGCTGGCGGCGCTTCCAGGCCATCAGGCTGGCGAAGGTCTCGCGCGAGGCGTCCGGGGCCGCGATCCGCAGCGCCCCCAGCTCGCTGTCCATCCGGCGGGCGTAGCGCTTGAAGTTGCGCCAGCGGTTGCGGCTGGAGGCCCAGAGCCGGGCCAGGTAGTCGTCCGCGCCCATCGACAGGTCGATGCGGTGGGCGACCACCGCTTCGAGGCCCTCGGCGAAGACGCGGTGAGGATCGATCAGGCCGGTCAGCCGGATCCCCTGCAGGCCCGCCGCGGCCAGGCCCAGATCGGTCCTGGCGCGGTCCGGCGCCGAGACGAGAGCGTGGTAGTCCGAAAATGGGGCGCCGATCGGCCGGGCGAAGCCGCCCAGGGTCCTGTGGAAGCCGAGGAAGCCGGCCGCTCGCCGGCCGTCGCGCCAGATCGCCACCCGGGCGTCGCGGCGCAAGCCGCCCACCAGCACGGCGAAATCCGGGCCCAGCAGGGGGTTGCCGAACTCGGGCGTGGAAGCCTGCAGGCTGGACCAGGATCGCAGCTCACCCGGCCTGAGCTCGGAGGGATGCAGGATCTCGACCTTGGACAACGCGAACGGCTCCCCAACCTGAGCGGCTCTGTCGCGTCGTTTTGACACGGCTCGGCCGCCCTCGCGGGCCGCGACGCAAGCGGCGGACCAGAGAGCCGGACGCCTTCCAGGACCTCAGGCGCGCTCGTAGCTGCAGACCAGCCGCTGGCCTTGGAGGACCCGCACGGCCACGGCCTCGGGACTGGACTGCATCAGCCTTTCGGCGGAAGCGCAGGCGCTGTCGTCGTCGCTGGAGAACAGATAGCCCGAGCTGAGCTCGCGCCCGCCCTCGGCGGTCAGGACGATGCGATACTGGGTCATCGCCCCGGCCCCACGGACAGATCCAGGATGGCTGGCTCCCGGACGCAATCCCACGTAATGTCCGGAACGTGGGGAGAGGGGCCGCGGACGTGCAGGATGCCGCCGCAACGCCGAAACATCTCCGCCTCAAGGGCCTGATCGTCTGCGAGGCGATGCTGCGGCTGTGCCGGCTGATGACCGACCACTTCGACTGCGATCTGGAGTGCGTCGTCTGCTACATGGCGGTGATCTCGGCCAATCTCGGCCGCAAGATGCGCGACCGCGACGGCCTCGCGGACGACCTGCCGCCGTCCGACGAGGAGCGATGGCCGGTGAGCCGGCGCGCGGTGGCGGCGTCCGTCGGCCTGCCGCGCGAGACGGTGCGCCGCAAGGTCATGGAACTGGTCGAGAAGGGCCATCTGGTCGAGGTCCGCGGAGGTCTGAAGGCGGTCGCCCCCGCCCTCGAGCACGCAGAGAACCTCCAGATCGTCCTGGGGGCGATCCGGACGTTCCAAAGGACTGCGGCCGAGCTGAACGCGGTCGACGAGCGTTGAGGGCGGGCTGGTAACCCTGTTCGCGCGCGAATGAACAGCGCCCGGCGACCCAATCCGGGGCGCCCTGCGGCCGCTGGGCGCACCCCCGCCCGTCGCGATTGACCCGGGACGGGCGCCTCCGCCAAGGTCTGGCCCGCCGGGCCGGGGGCGGCGATTGGCCTTGCGGTAGCCGTGGAGTCCAGTGGTGTCCGCTTTCGCGCCCTCGCGCCCGACCGCCCGGGACGCAGCCGTCCTGTGCTTGGCCGCGCTGTTCGGCCTGACCCTGTCCCACGCCTCCCACGCCGCCCTGGCCGCCCCGCCGCCCCCGTCCGGGACCGCGGCCAATGTGCTGACGCTCTACGCCGAGCCGGGCCTGAGGGGCCGCCACGCCGTCTACAAGGCCGCCTCGAACGACGTGGACCGCCAGGGCTTCGTCGCCAGGAGCGCGGCCTCGACCGGCCTGTGGACCCTGTGCGAAGGCCACCAGGTCGCCAGCCGCTGCCAGACCGTGCAGGGTGCGGCGCCCGAGTTGAAGCTGGCGCCCGAGATCGTCAGGCCGGGGCTGAACGCCCTGGCGCTCTATGACCAGCCGGGCCTGAAGGGCGGGAGCATCATCTATTCCTTCGCCGCCGACCGGCCGGCCCCGTTCCATGCCCGCAGCGCGCGCACCTGGGGTGGTCCCTGGTCGCTGTGCGAGCGCGACTTCAAGCGCTGCCAGACCCTGGACGGCGCCCGCCAGGACCTCGACCTCGTGGTCGCCGCCGTGCGGCCCGCGCCCGACGTCGCCGCTTCTGCCGCCGAGGGCCGCATTCGGGCCGCCAACCGCCATGCCCTCCCGCTGACGCCGGTCTCGGTCCGGCCGAGGCCTCCCAAGCGGCCGCCTTCAGCCGCCGTCAGGCTGGTCCACGCGGCGCCGGGCCGCGAGCGGACCGTCCATCCCGCCATCCATGTCCGGGCGGCGCGCCCCCTTCCCGCGCAGGCCGAGCAAATGCGCCTGTTCACCCCCGTGCTCCAGCGGACGAAGGCAGGCCGCGGCGAACCCGTCAGACGGCTGCCCGTGCGCGGCCGCCCCTCCGCGCATCGCCCAGCGCACGCCCGCCCGCCCGATCTATCAGGAGGTCGCCGCGCATGGCCGCCAGAGCCATGCCGCCCGGCGGCTCAATCGCCCCCTGCGGTTGGCCGGGGACGGGGACGACCCCTACCTCTACGACGCCGCACCGCAGGAGCGGGGTCCTTCGACCCGCTGGTGATCACCGCCGGGCAGGCCTGGCCGGGAGGTATGGTTAGTATCAGTTCATGATATGTTTTCAGCCTTTGGCAAAGCTTGAGGCCTAATTGAGGGTGCACTCGGGGTTGCGACGGGGCGGTCGTTCGCTCCCGCTCCGGGGGGGACACTCAGATGCAGAATATCGTCGCGCGCTTCCTGAAGAACGAAGGCGGCGCCACCGCCATCGAATACGGACTGATCGCGGCCCTGGTCGCGGTGGTGATCATCGTGGGCCTGACGACCCTGGGCGGCAGCCTCAACGACACCTTCACCAACGTCTCGACCAACGTGGCGAACGCCGGCGGCGGGTGATCCGGCAGGACCGGTCCCCGCAAGGCCGTCCGCCCTTCCCGATTTCATCGAGACAGCAGCGTTCCCCCGGGCGCTGCCAGAGGCCGGCCCCAGGGCCGGCCTCCTTGCTTTGTCAGGCGCCGGCCGCCGCCGCTACCGGAGCGGCCGCTTCCAGCGCCTCCAGGATCCCTTCGATCAGCCGCTGAGCCGTCACGGGCTTGGGAACGTGCAGGTCCGCGCCCGCCGCCTCGGCCTCGAGCCGATGCTGGCGCATGGCGTTGGCGCTCAGCATGATCACCGCGGTGCGCGGCCGGCCGGGGCGCTCGGCCTCCAGCCGCCGCAGAGCCCGCGTGGCGGCCAGGCCGTCCATCACCGGCATCTGCAGGTCCATCAGCACCAGGTCGAAGTCCTTGGCCTGGAAGGCGTCCAGCGCCTCCTGGCCGTTCTCCACCGTGGTCACCTCGACCTGGAACGGTTCCAGGATCAGCTGCACCACGCGCTGGTTGATCGGGTGGTCGTCGGCCAGCAGCACGCGCAGGCCCTTCAGGCCCGAGGAGACCGGATCCTCCGGCGCGACAGGGATGGCCCTGCGGGCGGCGGCGCGATCGGCGTCGTACTGGGCCAGCGAACAGGCCCGCGTCAGCGGCAGGGCCACCTGGAACCGGCTGCCTTCGCCGGGCGTCGATTCGGTGTCGATCCTGCCCCCCATCAGCTCGATGAGGGCGCGGGTGATCGACAGGCCCAGGCCCGAGCCGCCGAACCTGCGGGTGATGGTGGTGTCGGCCTGGCTGAAGCGCTGGAACAGATGCTCGGCCGCCTCCTTGTCGAAGCCGACGCCGGTGTCCGTGACCTCGAAGACCAGGGTGCTGGGCTCTCCAGCCTGTTCCGGGTCGCTCACCTCGACCCTGACCCTCACCTCGCCCTCGGCGGTGAACTTCACCGCGTTGGAGAGCAGGTTCGAGAGCACCTGCTTGATCCTGACGTCGTCGCCGACGAACTCGCCGCGGGCGGAGTCTCCGCGCGCCACCGGGAAGCTCAGGCCCTTCTCCTCGGCCTTGATGCGGAAGACCTCGACCACCGCGTCGAGCTCGGCCCTGAGGTCGAAGACCCGGGTCTCGATCTCCAGCCGGCCGGCCTCGATCTTGGAGAAGTCGAGCACGTCCGACACCAGCCGCTCGAGCGTGACGCCCGAGCTTTCGATCAGCGAGACCATTTCGCGCTGGGCGGCGGTCAGCTCGGTCTGGGCCAGGGCGGCGACCACTCCGATCACGCCGTTCAGCGGGGTGCGGATCTCGTGGCTCATGTTGGCCAGGAAGTCGCTCTTGGCCTGGTTGGCGGACTCGGCCACGTCGCGGGCGGCCGCCAGCTCCTCCTCGGCGCGCACCCGGCCGATGGCGATCGAGGCCATCTCGGCAGCCGTCTCCATGAAGTTCAGGTCGTCCGCGCCCGGACCGCCGATGCGCCAGCGATAGATGGCGAAGGTGCCGATCACCTCGCCCACCGAGCCGCGGATGGGCTGGGACCAGCAGGCGCAGAGGCCGGTGCCGTCCACCAGGTGCTTGATCGGCGCCCACCTGGGGTCGGTCTGGATGTCCTCGACGATCACCCGCTCGTTGCGGAAGGCCGCCACCGGGCAGGATCCCACGTCGGGGCCGATCGGCGCGGCCATCACCGTGTTGCGATAGGGCGGCGGCAGGCTCGGCGCCGCGGCCAGGTGCAGCCACTTGGACTCCTGATCCAGCAGATAGATGCTGCAGGCGACGTCGGGCGCCTCCTCCTCGACCGCCTGGATGATCGCTTCGAGGACCTCCCCGACCGGGGTTCCCACCGTGATCAACGACATGATCCGGCGAAAACGGATCAGGGAAGATGTTCGACTCATTCGCCCGTTCCCCCTGAGAGCCTGGCTCAGCGGGGGGCAATATGACGGGTCTGTCTCGCCACAACGTTAATTGCAGCTGCAACAAACGCGACATCTTGGCCGCGGATCGCCGCTTCGGCGCTAACCCGCCAGGATGGTGCGGGTGAACTTCACCGCCACGCCCGAACCCTTGCCGGCGAAGGGCGTCCAGGGCTCGGGGGCCTTGCCCTTGTAGTCGGAGATATAGACGCCGAACTGCTCGACCGGCGTGTCGTCGGCGCTCAGCACGCCATAGCCCCAATAGCGGATCTCGAGCCCGTCCGCCGAGGTGGCCTTGTCCGGCGCCGCCTCCACGATCTTGCCCTTCATGGCCTGGACGTGGGTCTTGACCGCGTTCACCAGGCCGGCGACGTCGCGCACCCCGTCCGGCGTCATCTGCTGCACCGCGCAGGTCTGGTTCGGGGCGTCCTCGACGGTGAGGGCGAACAGCGAATCGGACGTGCGCACCAGCCAGCCCCGGCCCGAGCCGTAGGGCAGATAGAGCTTGGCCTGCTCGGGCGTCAGCGGCGCCTCGGAGCGGACCTTCAGGGCCGCGTCCACGGCGGCGGCGTTGGGGAAGGCCTTGATGCAGAAGGCGGAGAACATCTGGGCCAGCTGGCCGTCGCTGAGATAGTCGCGCGAAGGCGCGCTGGTCACCGCCGGCGCGGGCGCCAGGGGCTTGGCCGCCGGCGGCGGAACCCTCAGGCCCTGGGCGCCGGCCCCCATGGCCGGGGCCAGAACCAGCAAGGCCCCCGCGGCCGCCACGGCCGCCCCGATCCCGAAACCCGTCGTCCTGATCGCCATGACTGTTTGCTTAGCCCCGCCGGCCCGCGCGTCAATGGCCGTCCGGCGCCAGCGCGCGGATTCGACAGGCGCCTTGCGGCCCCGGCTCAGACCCAGTCCCGGCGCCGGCGGTCGTGGCGGCGGAGGACCTCGTCCCAGGTGAGGGCGTCCAGCGCCCTCAGGGGCTCCGCGGCGGCGTCCGGCGGCTGGCGGCGCACGAAGGGGCGGCTCATGCAGGCGTAGCGGGTCTCGTCGGCGATGTGGTCCTCGCTCTCGGTGTCGACGTCCTCGGGGCGGGCCGGGTCGTGCTGCATCACCGGCACGGTGCGCAGGAAGTCGCGGCAGGTGGAGAACACCACCAGCTGGGGCCCCGCCTCGTCGCCCGAGATGCGCGCGCGCAGCTGGTCCCAGCCGCCCATGGCCCCGCCCCGGGCCACCCGGGCGTTGTCGGCCCGCCGCCAGGGGACGCCGGCGCGGAACATGCGCTCGGCGATCGAGGGCCCGCCGTCCGAGGCGAAGATGGCCGGGTCGGCCACGGCGTAGGCGATCTCCTCGCCCGCCTCGCGCGCCAGGATCCCTTCGGCCGCGGCCTCGGCGGTGAGCTTGAGCCCCTCGTTGGGCTTGCCGGTCGAGCCGTACCATACGCGGTAGCGGACCAGGGCGCCGCGCGGAATCGCCAGCGGGGCCCCGCCCTCGCCTACCGCCTCGAACGGATCGGGGCAGATCGCCCACCAGCCCACCGAGAACGGCCGGGCCGAGCCCCAGTCCAGCGCGCGGAAGCGGGTCCAGCCGGCCGGCAGGGCGAAGGGGCGGACCACGTTCCGGGGCGACCAGTTGTCGAAGAAGGCGCCCTCGACGATGTTCCAGTCGCCCTGCAGCCAGGCCCGGACCAGCTCGGCCGAGCCCGACTGCTGCAGCTTGGCGACATAGAGCGGGTCGGACGCCATCAGGAGGGCGTTGTCCGACAGCCGCGCGGGGATGAACACCCGCCCCAGCTCCACCAGCGCCCCGTCGAACGGCGAGGCGTAGCGCTCGGTCACGATCCGCCAGGCGCCCGGGTCGATGTAGCGCGCCTTGACCCAGCCGTGGCCCGGGCCGCCCGGATTGCACGAGGCGCGCAGGCCGCAGGGCGCGCCGGCCGAGCTCCGCAGCGCCGCCCGCAGCCGGTCGACCGGACCGGGCGTCGGGAACTGGGTCAGCTCCTCCACATAGATCCGGGTGTAGTCATGGCCCTGGTAGTTCTCCGCGTCGGCGTCCCGCTCCAGGTAGCGGAACCAGATCACCGCCCCGGAGGGGAAGCGGAAGCAGGACTTCTGCTCGAGGAACCGCGCCCCGGCCGCGCCGAACACCTGCCGCGCCCGCTCCAGCGTCGAGGCCAGGTCGACCTGCTTTCGCCGTACGAACAGCCCCTTGGCCGCCCGGCCATGCGTCCCCTGGTGCAGCACGAAGTCGCCCAGGCATGCGTCGGTCTTGCCGCCGCCGCGGGCGCCGCCGTAGCAGACGTCGAACACCGGACAGTTGACGAAGGCCGTCTGCGGGCCCGGCTGCGGGGACCAGGCGAGCACGGGCTTGCTCCGCCGCTCTAGTCGTCCTTCGGCGCGAACTTCTCGGACCATTGCTCGGCGGACATGGGCTCGGAGGTGAAGACCTGGGCGGCGGCGGCGCCGGCCGGGTCGACGGGCGCGGGCTTTTCCGACCAAAGGCCGGCGATGCGGGCCGCGCGCTCCAGGGTGGCGGAGGCCACGGCGAATTGCCCCTCGGCCTTGGCGGCCCGGATGATGCGCCAGGCCTCCTCCAGCAGTCGCTCGCGCGTCCGATCCCGGTGGGTCGGAGGTTCGCCGGCGGTCACCCCGCCGCCCTCAGCTCCTCGGCGAGGGTGCGCAGCGCCGCGCGGCATTCGTCCAGCCCGATCTCCGAGAGCCGGTAGCCCTGCCCCGGCTCGTGATCCAGGCCCTCGCAGTCCAGCGCCTGGCGCACCGAGAACAGGTGAAATCCCACCGCGCGCGGCGAGACGCCCGCCATCCGGGCCAACGCGTCCGGCGCCACGGCCGCGCCCTTGGCGGCGTAGAGCACCCCCAGGATCTCGGCGGCGGCGGGGGTCAGGCCGAACCACTCGCGAAAGGCCAGGCGGCAACAGGCGGCGCTCATCGCCCCGCCCTCCCCGCCCGGGCGGACGGGATCCTGGTGAACGGGTAGCGGCCGTTGCGGTGCTGGCGCACGCCATAGAGCACCGTGGTGTGGTCCACCCCGAACCAGCGTCCGATCTGGACCGAGCTGATCGGCCGGCCGTCGGGCTTGATCAGCTTGACGAGCTCGGCCCAGGCATGGCGGCGGGCGGCCATCACCGGGGCGGTGCGGCGCGCCTCGAACAACATCTGCAGAGGAACGCGGTGGAGGGCCGAGACGCGTTCGAGGACGAAGCGCACCCGCGAGGGCAGGACCGGGGCCGGCCGGGACGACGATGGGTCAAGTGCTGAAAGGGTCATGGCATTCAGGTTAGGGGGGCCGGCGGTCGGCTTGGGGGAACGCTAACGAACACAACACGTGGTCATCTTCGGAACATATAGCGAACTAAAGCACGTTTCGTGCTATCAGCAAGCACATTTTGTCATTGACGCGCGGGGCGCGGCTGGGCAGCCTGCGGCCGATGAGCATCGGCGAGCGAATTCGGGAGGCGCGCACGGCCCAGGGCTGGTCGCAGGCCAAGCTCGCCGAGGCGATCGGCAAGACCCAGACGGCCGTGACCTGGTGGGAAAACGGCGGGCGCGAACCTTCCAGGGCCGACGTCGCCCACATCGCCCGCGCTCTGGGGATCGAGGTCGGAGCGCTCGAGCTCGGAGAGCAGGCCGGCGGCCCGGCGCCGCGCGGCTATCCTCACATCGGCAAGGTCGGCGCCGGCGGCTCGGGGGACTACCAGGACGACTACGCCCTCGGCGAAGCCCTGGGCTACATCGATCCCCTGCCCGGCATGCCGGTCGATCAGGAGATCATCGTGCTCGACGTCGAGGGCGATTCCATGATGCCGGCGGTGTTCGACGGCGACCTCGCCTTCTTCGGCCCCATCCGCAAGGATGCGGAGGCGCTCCTGAACAAGCGGGTGATGGCGCGGCTGGCCGACGGGCGGAAGTTCTTCAAGATCCTGAAGCGCGGAACCCAGCCCGGGCTCTACACCCTGCGCTCGCTCAATCCGGCCAGCCCCGACATCGAGGACGTGCGCATCGATTGGGTCCTGCCCTACCGCGGTTCGCGGCCCCGGGAATAGGCAGGCGTTGACACCGGCAACGCTTGCCGTTTGTCTCAGTCAATAAAAGGTCCTGATGAATCGGGGCCGGGGAAGGCCGAGGTTCCGATGTCCGTCCGTGCTCTCGTCGTGTCCGGGATTCTCGCCGCCGGCGTGCTGACCTCGGGTCTCGCCGTCGCCCAATCGGGCAACCAGGGCCGCACCTGGGCCGAGGTGGCCAGGCTGCCCGACTTCACCACCGGCATCTGGGAGATCCCGCTTGGCGGGCCGCGGCCGCCCGGCGCCGCTCGCCCCGTGTTCACCCCGCCACCCCAGCCCCAGCTCACACCGGCCTACGCCGCGAAGCTGAAGGCCTACAACGACGCCCGGGCCAAGGGCCAGGAACAGGATACGCCCGCCGCCAATTGCGTGCCGCCGGGCATGCCCGAGATCATGGGCCAGCCCTATCCGATCCAGATCATGTTCGGACCGGGTCAGATCTCCCTGCAGGCCGAGGCCTATGAGCAGATCCGCCACATCTACACGGACGGCCGCAAGCACAAGGACGACCCGGACGAGACCTACAACGGCGAGTCCATCGGCCACTGGGAGGGGGGGACCCTGGTGGTCGACACGATCGGCTTCACCGCCGACACGCCGCTCGGCCAGAACTACGGGCTCCGCCATTCCAACAAGATGCACATCGTCGAGCGCATGCATCTGACCGATCCGGACACGCTGCTGATCGAGACCACCATCACCGACCCCGAAGCCCTGGCCCAGCCCTGGACCACGACCCGCACCTTCAAGCGGCACCGCGACTGGACGATCTCCGAGTACGTGTGCGAGCAGAACAACCGCAACCTGGTCGACGACAACGGCCGGGCCGGCATCATCCTGGCCCCGCCGCCCCAGGACAAATGACGCCGAGTGATTTGGCCGCTTCGGACGTAGATTGGTTCAAGGAGCTTATCTCATGCACATTCCGACCCGCCGCCTTGGGCTGATCCTCGCCGGAACCGGCGCCATCGCCGCCGCCACCCCCGCCCTGGCGCACCACTCCTTCGCCATGTTCGACATGGCCAAGGAACAGACCGTCACCGGCACGGTGACCGACTTCCAGTGGACCAATCCCCACAGCTGGATCTGGCTGGAGGTTCCCAACGCCGCGGGCGCCGGCGAGCAATGGGGGGTGGAGGGCATGAGCCCGAATTTCCTGGAGCGCCGCGGCTGGTCCAAGAACACCCTGCACCGCGGCGACAAGGTCAGCGTGGTGATCCATCCGGTGAAGAACGGCGGCCACGGCGGCAGCTTCGTTCGGGTCACCCTGCCCGACGGCAAGGTGATGGACATGATGGGGGGCGCCGGCCCGGTCTATCCGCCCGCCACGCCCGCGCCCAAGAGCTGAGGCCAGCGACAGGGCGCCGCCGCGTGGGCTAGGCTTGCGTCGTCATGAGCGCCGCCGACGAAACCGCCGAGCTGGTCGAGGTCGGAGGGATCAGCATCCCCCTCGACCGGCGGATCATGTCCGACCTGATCGTCGAGAGCCTGCGCGCGGGCCGCTACGAGATGGGCGAGGCCAGGGCGCTGCCCCGCCTGATCCGCCAGGGCGAGCGGGTGGTCGAGGTCGGCGCCGGCATCGGCTTCCTCACCGCCCTGATCGCCAAGCGCACCCCGGCCGAGCTGGTGGTGGCGATCGAGGCCAATCCCAGGCTGCAGGCCTATATCGCCGAGCTGCACCGCCTGAACGGCGTGCGGCCGATCCTGCGCCAGGCCCTGGTGACCCCCGAGCCGGCGCCGGGGCCGGCGACCCTGTTCGTGCATCAGGACCTCTGGGCGTCGTCGCCGGGTTGGATCAAGCCCAGGGACCAGCTCGAGGCGGCCGAGGTCCCGGTGTTGTCCCTGCCCGAGATCGCCGCGACCTGGCGCCCGACGCTGCTGATCGTCGATGTCGAGCCCTTCGCCGCCTGGACCAGCGCCGAGGGCCCGCCCCACGCCCTGGCCGGCGCCGACTTCCGCCCCTTCGAGCGCGTGCTGCTGGAGCTGAAGCCCAAGCGGTTCCCGCCGCCCCAGGTGAAGCGGATCTTCGACCACTTCTCGGCCCAGGGCTTCGCCTACGATCCGGCGCTCTCCGCAGGACCCCTGGTGCTGTTCGGGCGGCTGGCCGGCTGAGGCTCAGGCCACCGCCGCCGCGGGGCGCGGCTCGTCCGGGACCATGCCGAAGGTGCGGTTGCGCGCGGAGAACTCCGCCAGCGCGGCGTTCAGGTCCTCGGCCCCGAAATCGGGCCACATGCGGTCGGTGAACCAGAGCTCGGCATAGGCCGCCTCCCAGAGCAGGAAGTCCGAGAGCCGCTTCTCGCCGCCGGTGCGGATCAGCAGGTCCACCTCCTCCAGTCCCTCGCCCTCGGGCCCGGCGGCCCGCGCGATCAGCGCCCCCATCCGTTCGGGCGTGGCCTGGGCCGCGGCCGCCGCCCGGGCGATGCAGTCGCGCGCGGAGTAGTCGATGGCGACGCGCAGGTGCAGCGCGCGGCCCTGGGCGGTGGCCGCCTCGGCCTGGTCGATCTGCAGCGTGAGGTCCTCGCCCAGCCGGTCGCGCCGCCCGATGATCGAGAGCCGCACGCCGGACTGCTTCAGTCGCTGCAGGTCGGCGCGCAGATAGACGCGGAACAGCCGCATCAGGTTGGACACTTCGCCGGCCGGACGCTTCCAGTTGGCCGAGGAGAAGGCGAACAGGGTCAGGGTCTGCACCCCAGCGTTGGCGGCGGCCTCGGCGGTGCGGCGCACGGCGTGCATGCCGGCCTCGTGGCCCTGGGCGCGGGCGAGGCCCCGGCGCGTGGCCCAGCGGCCGTTGCCGTCCATGATGATCCCCACATGGCGGGGAGCCGCCGCGCGCCGCTGACTTTGCATTGTAAAGTTTCCTCTCAAAAAAGGGGGGTCAGGCCTTGGCGGCCGCGGCGCCCGGGTGCGCGGCCTTGGCGGCTTGGGCGGCGTCTCGGACCACCTTCTCGAGCACCTCCAGGTACTCGAGAAACCGCGCCCTGCCCTGGGCGGTGATGCGGCAGACCGTGAGCGGGCGGTTGCGTTCGAACCCTTTGGCCAGCTCCACCAGTCCCGCCTCCTGCAGCACCTGCAGATGACGGCTGAGGTTGCCGTCGGTGAGGCCGCACAGGGACTTCAGCTCGGCGAAGGCCACGCCCTTGGGCCGGGCCATCAGCGAGGTGAGCACGCCCAGGCGCGCCCGCTCGTGGATCACCCGGTCAAGGCCCTCGTAGGCGAAGGGCGCCGCCTCGCTATCGGTCATCGCGGCCTCGCCAGGCGGCAAGCTGCAGGATCGCCGCGACCAGGAACTGGCCGATGCCAAACGGCGCGCCCATGGCCCAGGGCGAGAGCGCGTACGGCCCGCGCGCCAGCACCAGGCAGGCCAGGGCGGTGGCCAGATACCAGCCCCCGACCAGCAGCATGGCCCGGGGCAGGAAGCGGCAGGAGGCGAACACCCCCAGCGCGAAGACCACCTGCCACAGGCCCGGAAGCATCCAGCTCGCCTCGGGCGCGAAGCGCAGCAGCACCGCCGACTCGCCCGTGCGCGCGTCGTAGTGGAGCTTCTTCCAGCTCACGCCCTCGTGTCCGGTGGCGCGCCACGGCAGCGCGGCGGGATCGACGAAACGGCTCGCGGAGCTCATGTCACCGCGACGCCTCGAGCCAGCGCGCCGCCCCGAGCATCCCGACGCGC
>JANWHQ010000038.1 GCA_025450315.1 Caulobacteraceae bacterium | reverse complement strand
GGTCGCCGAACTGCTTCCAGAGCATGTCGCCGGTGAACAGCGCCCGCCCGCGAACCGAGCCGGGGGCGTCGGCGCGCAGATAGCCGCCCGCCTCGGTCAGGCCGAAGCGGCCGTCCGGCTGCTGGACGCAGAGGCCGAGGCTGGCCAGGGCCCGCAGGAGCCGGCGCACCGAGGGGCCGTGGGCCTCGGCCGCCCGCGCCAGCTCTTCCGCCGTCATCGGCCCCTTCGCCAGGTGGTCGGGCAGCGACAGGGCGGCGGCGGCGCAGGCGACCTGGGCCGCCCAGAAGCCGTTGATCAGCTGGCTGACGTGCTGCTGCGCCGGATCCATGGCGGTCCCTCTGGTTCTCCCGTCCAGCTAGCCGCCCCGGCCCCGCCCGTCGAGCCTTGGCCGCGCGGCGGGTCCGCCTATGATCGGGCCGGCAACTGCGGAGGGGCCCATGGCCAACCATCCTGCGATCGCGCCCGGCCGGACGGCGGTGATCACCGGCGCGGCCGGCGGCATCGGCCTGGCCGCCGCCAAGCGCTTCGCCGCCCTCGGCATGAAGGTGGTGCTGGCCGACCTCGGGGGCGAACGGCTGGAGGCCGCGGCCGCCGAGGTGGTGGCGGCCGCCCGGGGCGGGGCCTCGGACGTCTGCGCGGCGCCGACCGACGTCAGCCGGCTGGAGGACGTCATCCGGCTGAAGGACGAGGCCTATGACGCCTTCGGCGACGTGGCGGTGCTGATGAACAACGCCGGCATCGGCGGCGGCCTCGGCAAGCCCTGGGAAAGCTACGACCGCTGGCGGCAGGTCCTCGAGGTGAACCTCTGGGGCGTGGTGCACGGCGTGCACGCCTTCGTCCCGGCCCTGATCGACCAGGCCGCGCCCTCGGCCATCGTCAACACCGGCTCCAAGCAGGGGATCACCAATCCGCCGGGGAGCGCGGCCTACAACGTCTCCAAGTCCGGCCTGAAGACCCTGACCGAGCAGCTGTCCTTCGCCCTCAGCACGGAGGCGCCGCAGGTGAGCGCGCACCTGCTGGTCCCTGGCTTCACCTATACCGGCATCGGCGGGACCCAGGGCCCGCCCGAGGCCAAGCCGCCCGGCGCCTGGACCTCCGAACAGGTGGCCGACTTCATGCTGGAGCGCATGGCGGCCGGGGACTTCTACATCCTCTGCCCGGACAACATGGTGGGCCGCGAGGTGGACAACCGGCGCATGGCCTGGGCCATGGACGACCTGATCCGGGGCCGCCCGGCCCTGTCGCGCTGGCGGCCCGAGTACAAGGACGCCTTCGACGCCTTCATGAACGAAAAGAGCTAGGGGAGGGACCATCCATGGCCGACGCCGAGGCGCGCATCCGCTCGCGCGCGGATCTGCAGAACTATCTCGATTGCTTCAATTCCAAGCGCTACGCCGAGCAGTGCGCCTACTATGCGCCGGACGTGATCTACAAGGTGGGGGACCTGACCCACACCTCGCCCCAGGCGATCGCCGACTTCTACGCCGACTTCCACCAGTACTGCGACGAGTACGTGGAGATCGCCGACTTCCTCCTGGATGGAGACAAGTGCGCCCTGTCGCTGCCCTCCTACTTCCGGCCGTTCCGCGACTACGAGAAGCATGGCCTGAGCTTCAAGGTGGGCGAGCCGCGCGAGATCGTCAGCTTCATCATCTACACCCTGAAGGACGGCAAGATCTGGCGCATCCGGGTGGCGCGCTATCCCGGCCCGGTCAGCGACTTCAATCCGAAGGGTCCGCCCTGGAAGGCGTGATGTCGGTGTGTGGCCGTTCCCCGGTTCCGCTGATCCCCGCCTCCGGTTCACGGTCGCGGGGATCAGTGGTGTCTCGAGGAGGTGTTTTGCCCAGCTCGTAGGGCGGCAGGGGCGGCAGGCTTTCGACCAGGATCCGGCTCAGCAGCTGGGGGTCGTCGGCCAGCGGCGGGGGCTCGCCGTAGATCTCGCGCCACAGTCGCGTCCAAAGATTTCGCACGTCCCGGAATTGTCCGAACTCGCCATCCATGGCTGATTTGATACGGCGCCGGCGATGGAATTCTAGATTAATCTGGAATTAATCTGTGAATAACCGGAGTCTCCCAAAGGTTTCGTCCGACTGCATTCAATACAAGCTTGACCACAATTTCCTGCGGCCGCGGTCGAGCGTCCCGGCCGCCGAAGTCATTGATTTCTCATCGACGCCGGACAAGGATGCCGTCCCCGCGATCAGGAGGGCCCCATGGTCGAGACGGTGCGATTCCCCGACTCTCCGATGCTCCAGGGCTGGAACACGCCGGTGCGCAGCGAGACCGAGGCGCGCGACCTGGAGGTGGTGCAGGGCGCCATTCCCGCCGGCCTGGACGGCGCCTGGTTCCGCTGCGGGCCCGAGTGGCAGTACCCCAACCGCTTCGGCCAGGAGATCTTCATCGACGGCGAGGGGATGGTGCACGCCTTCCGCTTCGAGGACGGCCATGTCGACTACCGCTGCCGCTGGGTGCACACCCAGCGCTTCGAGCTGCAGGCCAAGGCGCGGCGCTCGCTCTTCGGCCGCTACCGCAACCGCTACACCAACGACCCCTCCGTCGAGGGCGCCTCGATGGGCACGGCCAACACCAACCTGGTCTGGCACGCCGGCAAGCTCCTGGCGCTGAAGGAAGACGACCTGCCCTACGAGATCGATCCCGACACCCTGGCCACGATCGGCCGGTACGACTACGGCGGCCAGGTCAAGGCGGTCTCGATGAGCGCCCACCCCAAGGTGGACTGGATCACCAACGAGCTGCTCACCTATTCCTACCAGGCCAAGGGCGACGCCACGACCGACGTGGTGTTCTACGTCATCGGCGCCGACGGCCGGGTGAAGAACGAGATCTGGTTCGACATGCCGTGGCCGGCGATGGTGCACGACTTCGCCGTGACCCCCACCCACGCGATCTTCCCGTTCTTCCCGATGATGACGGACCTGGAGGTCATCAAGCAGGGCGGGCCCTACTACCAGTACCATCCGGACAAGCCGACGCGGATCGCGGTGGTTCCCCGGGGCGGGACGGCCGAGGACATCCGCTGGTTCGAGGGCCCCGCGACCACCGCCGGCCACATGCTGAACGCGGTGGTGACCGGCTCGAAGGTCGAGCTCGACCTCTGCCTCTACCAGGGCAACTGCTTTCCCTTCTTTCCCACCGACAAGGGCGAGGCCACCGCCCCCGTGCCGCCGATCCTGACCCGGCTGACCATGGACCTGGAGTCCAACTCCGGCGAGTTCGCCCAGAAGGTGCTGCTGGGCGCGCCATGCGAGATGCCGCGCACCGACGACCGCTACCAGGGCCGGCCGTTCCGCTACGGCTTCATGATCTGCATGCGGGGCGCCGACGGGACCTCGGGCGTCGGGCGGCTGGACCTGGAGACCGGCCAGCTCGCCACCTGGGCGCCCGGCGCCAACGCCGGCGTGCAGGAGCCGCAGTTCGTGCCCCGCCGGCCCGACGCGCCCGAGGGCGACGGCTGGCTGCTGGCCCTGGTCAACCGGCTGGACCAGAACCGCTCGGACCTGGTGGTGCTGGACGCCCAGGACCTGGAGGCGGGGCCGGTGGCCACGGTGCGGCTGCCGGTGCGCGTGCGCTCGACCTTCCACGGCGTCTGGGCCCCGGCCGAGGCGCTGAAGACCGGCCTCTACGACATGCAGCTGGTGGCCTAACCCCCAACAACCACCGTCATTCGCGGGCTTGTCCCGCGAACCCATACGCACTGACGTTCGACGGTGTTCATGGGTGGCCGGGACAAGCCGGCCATGACGGTAAGAAAGACGCGGAGCAAGACATGACCGACCCCCGCAAGCTCTCGGTCGAGGATCGCCTCGACATCACCGAGCTGTTCGCCAAGTACTCCTGGGGCATCGACCTGGCCGATCCGGAGCTGGTCGTGCGGTGCTTCGCCGACGACGCCTATTTCGACCACCTCTGGCAGGGTCGGGTGCAGGGCCACGCGGCCATCCTGAAGAACCTGGAGGAGCTTTGGTACGACCGGCAGCACTGGTGGTACGGCCGCCAGCACCTGTTCAACCACCAGCTCATGGAGGCGGCGACCACCCCCGAGGGCGAGGAGGGCGCGCGGGTGCGCAGCTTCTACCAGATCCTCCAGTTCAACGTGGACTATGGCACCAACTTCGTCTTCGGCATCGGCACCCGCGACGACACCTGCGTGAAGCGGCAGGGCCGGTGGCTGTTCAAGACGCTCTATGTGAACGCCTGGGTCAGCCGCGACACGGTGCCGTGGAAGGGCAAGCTCACCCTCAAGGGCCGGCCCCAGGCGCCTCAGAACCTGCAGCCCCAGCCCAATCCTTCCGGCTCGCCGCCCGAGCTCACCCGCGAACTCTCCGGCGCGCCGCGCTGAAGGGGGATGGCAACCGGGAAGGGACGTTGACCCTAAGGGGCCCTCCCGTTAACCCGCTAAGCAAATCACAGCGGAGGCGGCGGCCATGAAGTGCATCACCATCCTCTATCCGGCCGAGGGCAACGAGGGCTTCGACTTCGGCTTCTACGAGCGCCGCCACGCGCCGTTGATCAAGGACATCATGGGTCCCTCGCTGCACAAGATCGAGGTCCGCCGCGGGGTCTCCGATCCCCAGAACCCCAGCCCCCAGTACATCGCGGTGATCTCCATCTGGGTGAAGGACTGGGCCCACTACCAGAAGGCCATCGCCGAGCGTCAGCAGGAGCTGATCGACGAGGTGCCGCTGTTCACCAAGCAGATGCCCCAGGTCCAGATCGACGAGGTCGCGTTCGAGCTCTGACGCCAGTCGTGGACAGCTTCGACTACATCATCGTCGGCGCCGGCTCGGCCGGGTGCGTGCTGGCCAACCGGCTGACCCAGGACTCCGGGACCTCGGTGCTGCTGCTGGAGGCGGGGCAGAAGCCCACCCAGCGGCTGATCGACATGCCGATCGCCTTCACCAAGTTCGACCGCCTGCCGGCGATCAACTGGAACTTCGTCGGCGAGCCGGAGCCCTACGCCAACAACCGGCGGATCGACGCGCCGCGCGGCAAGGTGATCGGCGGCTCCTCGCGCATCAACGGCATGGTCTACGCCCGCGGCCACCGGCTCGACTACGACGACTGGGCCCAGCGGGGCCTGAAGGGCTGGGGCTACGCCGACGTGCTGCCCTACTTCAAGCGCTCGGAGACCCACTGGCTGGGCGAGAGCAAGTACCACGGGGGCTCGGGCGAGCTGGTGGTGCGGGCGCCCGACCAGAACCAGATGTTCAGGGAGCTCGAGCAGGCGACCGTCAACGCCGGTTATCCCAAGACGGACGACTATCACGGCGAACGGACCGAGGGGGCCCAGCGCTCCGAGATGACGGTGACCAAGAGCGGGCGGCGGGGCGCCACCTCGCGGGTGTTCCTGGAGCCGGCGCTGAAGCGGCCGAACCTGACCCTGCGCGCGGGCTGCCTGATCACGCGGGTGCTGTTCGAGGGCAAGCGCGCCAGCGGCGTCGAGTACGAGCAGGACGGCCAGCTGAAGACCGCCCGCGCCGCCAGGGAGGTGATCCTCTCGGGCGGGACCATCTCCTCGCCCCAGATCCTGTTGCTGTCGGGCATCGGGCCGGCCGAGCACCTGCGCGAGGTGGGGATCACCCCGCTGGTCGACCTGCCGGGCGTCGGCCAGAACATGTCCGAGCACCCGTTCATGCTGATCGGCTGGCAGGTGGTGGCCAAGAACGTGCGCAGCGAGCTGCGCATCGACCGGGCCGTGGTCTCGGTGCTGCGCTGGTTCTTCTTCGGCAAGGGGCCGTTCGCCACCAACGGCGCGGCGGGCAACATCTTCCTGCGCACGACCTCCGAGGCCGACCGGCCCGACATGCAGCTGACCTGCATGGACATCGGCATCACCGGCCGCGAGATCTACTACCCCGGCCGCAAGACCCCCGCCTTCATGCTGGGCTGCGGCATCTCGATGATCAAGCAGGACAGCCGCGGCGAGATCACCCTGAAGTCGGCCGATCCGCACGACCCGCCCAGGATCCTGTTCAACCTGTTCAAGGAGAAGAGCGACGTCGACCGGATGATCCGGGGCGTGCGCGCGGCGCGGAAGATCTACCACGCCCAGCCGCTGGGCAGCCTGATCGGCGCCGAGATCACCCCCGGCGACGCGCTGCAGACCGACGAGCAGCTCGAACAGCATATCCGCAACACCGCCGCCATCACCCTGCACCCGGTGGGCACGTGCAAGATGGGGGTGCAGACCGATCCCATGGCGGTGGTCGACGACCAGCTGCGCGTGCGCGGGGTGGAGGGGCTGCGGGTGATCGACGCCTCGGTGATGCCCGAGGTGCCCGGCGGCAACACCAACGCCCCCACCATCATGGTCGCCGAAAAGGGCGCCGACCTGATCCGCGGGCGCTCGCTGCCGCGGGCGGAGGTCTAGGCGCGGGTGGCCCCCTTCCCGCCCTTCGGGCGGACTTCCTCCAGAGGGGGGAAGATCCTGGGCCGGGCTCCTCCCCCGTTCCGCTTCGCTGCACGGAGGAGGCTCTGATGGCCGACGTCGCTGAGAGCTCCCCCGAATCCGACTTCTCGGCGCGCAAGATCAAGATCGCCTTCGCCTGCCTGGTGGGGCTGATGATCGCCGGCGGCGGCTTCGCCCAGGGCGCCATCTCGCTGGCGATGCAGCCGCTGCAGCAGGGCTTCGGCTGGTCGCGGGGCGAGATCGGCTTCGCCCTGACCCTGATGACCTGGGCCAGCGCCCTGGCCATGCCGTTCCTCGGCCAGCGGATGGACCGCATGGGCTCGCGCCGGGTGCTGCTGGTCGCCTCCGGCCTGATCGGCCTGGTGACCCTGTCCCTGGCCGCCGCCACCAATTCGATCCTGCAGTTCTGGGCGACCTTCACCGTGCTGGGCGTGCTGAACGCCAGCCAGGTCGGCTACACCAAGATCGTCTCGGGCCTGTTCACCCGCCATCGCGGCAAGGCCTTCGCCCTGTTTACCGCCGAAAGCACCGTGGTGGCCGCGGTGCTGCCCCAGCTGATGAAGGTGTTCCTCCAGGGCTGGGGGTGGACGGGCCTGTTCGTCTGGCTGGCGGCGATCAAGCTGATGCTGGCGCTGCCGGTCATGATCGCGTGGCTGAAGGACCCCGAGCCGGCGGCCGGCGCCCGGCCGGACCCGGCGCTGCTGGAAGGCGAGACGCTGGGTCAGGCCTTGAGGACGCGAGCCTTCTGGCTGATGACCCTGGCCAACGCCGGCGGGGGCTTGGTGATCTACGGCCTGATCCCGCACCTGGTCGGCATGATGCGCGGGGCGGGGCTTTCGCTCTCGGCGGCGGTCAACGCCATGAGCCTGATGGCGGTGTTCAACATCGTGGGCCAGCTGAGCTCGGGCTTCGTGGTCGACCGGGTGCAGACGCCCAAGGTCGCCGGCGCCTACCTCTGCCTGTTCTTGGTGGGCGTCTTCCTGATCAGCCGCGCCTCGGCGTCGACCGGACCGGTCCCGCTCTATGCCGGGGTCGTGCTGATGGGCCTGGGCGGCGGATCGCAGATGCCGATGCGCAACTATTTCTTCACCCGTTACTTCGGCCTGAAGGGGTTCGCCGCCATCCTGGGGACCTTCATGTCGATCTCGGCGGTGCTGACCGCGCCGGCCCCCTGGCTGATCGGGGTGATCTACGACCGCACCCACAGCTACGGCGGCGCCTTCGCCATGTTCATGGCGGCCGCGGCCATCTCGATCGCGACCTTCCTGGTCCTGCCGCGCTATCGCTACGGCGTCGCGCAGGCCGCCGCCTGAGGCGGTTGCATCCGCCGGGCGTTGGCCGATGATGCCGCCATCATCATGTCAGGGAGGATGTTCATGCCCAGGGCTTTCGCCGGGCTGCTTGCGGCTTTGTGGATCGCGTTCGCCGCAGCTCCGGCCGCCCGCGCCGCCGACGCGCCCCTCGACGACGCCGCCAGGGCCACGGCGGTCGACAAGGCCGCCGACCTGCTGCGCAACCGCTACGCCTTCCCCGACGTGGGGGCCAGGCTGGCCGACAAGCTCACCGCCTCCCTGGCCGCCGGCGACTATCGCTCGGCCTCGACCCCGGACGCCCTCGCCGCCGACCTGAACCGGGACATCCGCCAGGTCACCCAGGACCCGCACCTCAAGGCCTTCACCAAACAGGTCGTCGACGACCCCCCGCCCCAGAGCGACGAGGGCGTGGCGCGGGTCGACATGCTGGAGGACGACATCGGCTACATCGAGCTGGTCGGCTTCCCGCCCGTGGACCTGTTCAAGGCCTACGCCGACAAGGCCATGAAGCTGGTGAGGGGCTCCAAGGCGCTGATCATCGACCTCCGGCGCAACCGGGGGGGCTCGCCCCAGACCGTCAGCTACGCGGCGAGCTACTTCTTCGATCCTTCCCGGCCGGTGCATCTGAACGACATCATATTCCGGGTCCCGAACACCTCCGGGCTCAGGACCGTCGCCTTCCAGACCTCGCCCACTCCGTTCAGCTATCTGAACCGGCCGGTCATCGTCATCACCGGCGCCAGGACCATCTCGGGCGGAGAGGAGTTCGCCTACGACCTGCAGGCCCAGAAGCGCGCCACGGTGATCGGCCAGCCGACCGCCGGGGGCGCCAATCCCGGCGCCGCCATGCCGCTGATCGCGGGCCTCAACCTCTTCCTCCCGACCGGTCACGCCGAGAACCCGGTGACCCGGACCAACTGGGAGGGCCAGGGCGTCCAGCCCGACATCCCGGCGGCGCCGGCGGACGTCATGGCGGCCGCGGTGGCCGCCGCCCACCGGGCGCTCGGCCTGCCGATGGCCTCGGCGATCGCCGATCCCGACGACGCCACCGACGAGGCCTTGTGGGTCAGCACCGAGCTCATGCGCCCGACCACCGGCGAGCATCCGGGAAGCCTGGCGGCCCTCAAGCGCATGATTGAGGACATCGGCAAGGGCAAGCCGGACTACGGCGCCATGACCCCGGCGATCGCCGAGCAGACCCGGGCCCAGCTGGCGGCGCTGCAAGGCGCGGTGTCCGCCGCGGGCGCGCCGACCTACTTCCGCTTCGCCGAGAACGATCCTGACGGCGCCGACACCTATGAGGTGAACTGCGCCCGCGGCCAGATGCGGTGGACCATCGCCCTGGACGGCTCGGGCAAGATCGCCCTGGCCTCGCTCGGCGGCGGGCCGTAGCCGGGGGACTCAGCCGGCCTCGAGGATCTCGACCTCGGCGCCCGACACCTCCACGACGTCGCCCGCCCTCCGGCCGAGCACGGCCCTGGCCAGCGGCGACACATAGGAGATCAGGCCACAGGCCGGGTCGGCCTCGTCCTCGCCGACGATCCGGAACCGCTGCTCGCGGCCGTCCTCGCGCGCGAGCCGCACCGCGCCGCCGAAGCTGACCTTGCCGGGCTCGGCCTCGGGCTCGGTGAGCTGGGCGTTGGCCCGGCGCTGGGACCAGTACCTGAGATTGCGCGTCGCCCTGGCCATGGCGGTGCGGTCCGAACTCACCTCGCCGGAGGCCTGGGCGCTGGAATAGGCGGCGCGGGCCTCGGCCAGGGCCTGATCGATGGCCTCGAGGCCGCTCCGGGTGACCAGGTTGGGATGGGCCGAGACCGGACGATCGGGCAGGTCCGCCGCCTGGGCCTCGTAGTCCTCTTCCCGCGTGAACGCGACAGCCATGGCGCATCCTTGGCCCTGAACGCACGAGCGGCCGTTCCAGCTTGGCGACGACGCCGGCAATCCAGCCCCGCTCCCAGGTTGCATCGCGGGGGGCCTGGGGGCAGCCTTGGCGCGGCACGGGAGGGGGTCAAGATGCTCAGGAGAACGGTGGCGGCGCTAGTCGCGGTCTTGGTCGTGGCCGGCGGGGCGAGCGCGGCGGCCGCGCCGGTGCGCATCAGCCTCGGTCTCGTCGAGGGCGTCCAAGAGGACGGCGTCACGGTCTACAAGGGCGTGCCGTTCGCCGCCCCGCCGGTGGGCGAGCTGCGATGGCGTCCGCCCCAGCCGGCCCGGCCGTGGCAGGGCGTGCGCCGCGCCGACGCCTATCCCAAGCGCTGCATGCAGGTGGGAAACGACTTCGGCCTGCCCGGTCCGGGCGACCCGGCGAGCGAGGACTGCCTCTACCTGAACATCTGGACCCCGGCCCACCGCCCGGGGGCGCGCCTGCCGGTGATGGTCTGGATCTACGGCGGCGGCTTCCAGAACGGTTCGGCGTCTGACCCGGTCTACCGCGGCGGAGGCCTCGCCCGCAAAGGCGTGGTCGTCATCGGGATCAACTACCGGGTGGGCGTGCTGGGCTTTCTCGCCCATCCGGAGCTGACCGCGGAGTCGCCGCATCACACGTCCGGGAACTATGGCCTGATGGACATGATCGCGGCCCTGACCTGGATCCGGGCCAACGCCGCGGCCTTCGGCGGCGATCCGCACAACGTCACCATCTTCGGCCAGTCGGCCGGCTCGGCCGCCGTCAGCCTGCTGACCGCCTCGCCCCTGGCCAGGGGTCTGTTCGAGAAGGCGATCGGCGAGAGCGGCGGGCAGTTCCGGCCGCCAGCCAGCCACGCGGGGTCCGCGCGCCTGGCCGACGCCGAGAAAGCGGGCCTCAGGACGGCCCGGACGCTCGGGGCCAAGAGCCTGGCGGAGCTGCGCAGGGCGCCCGCCGAAAGGCTCGCCGCGGCCGGACCGGCCTATCCGATCGTGGACGGCTATGTGATCCCCAGCCCCATCTGGGAGACGTACGCCGCCGGCCGGCAGAACGACGTCCCGATCCTCGTCGGCGACACGGACGGCGAGGGCGATAACCTGACCCCCAATCCGGTGGGCGCGGCCCAGTTTGTGGCGAAGGTGCGCTCCACCTTCGGCGACTACGCGGGCCGGGTGCTCGCCCTCTATCCGGCCGGCTCGGACCAGCAGGCGGCGAAGTCTCAGCGGGCCCTGCAGCGCGACTGGGGCTTCGGCTGGGACATGTGGACCTGGGCGAAGCTGGAGACCCGCACGGGGCGCCACCCGGCGTACCTCTACTACTTCGACAAGCGCCCGCCGTTCCCCGACTCCGAGCCATACAGAAACTGGGGTGTGGCCCACGGGGCGGAGATCTACTACGCCTTCCGCAATTACGATCGGGCCTGGGGATGGACGGAGGCGGAGAAGCGCTATTCCGACGCGGTCTCGGGATACTGGGTGAACTTCGCCCGCCATGGCGACCCGAACGGGCCGGGGCTGCCGCCCTGGCCGAAGTTCGCGCCAAAGGCCGACCAGGTGATGCTGTTCGGGACCGCGCCCTCGGCCGCGCCCCTGCCGCACATGCCAGCGCTGCAGCTGTTTGACGAGGTCACCGCGGCGATGCGATCCGAACCTTAGCTCTGCCGCGACCGCGGCTCCCACGCTGCGAAAGGGATCATCTCAAGGTCGGCGCGGGGTCGGCCCGTTGGCGGACAGGCCAGGCTCGCCTCCTTGGCCCTGAACGCACGAGCGGCCGCCGGGGCGCCGCTCTATTCGCATGACAACCAGGGGAGGCGCCCTAGCCCCACACCTCGCGGGCGGTTTCCACCACCAGCTCCAGCTTCCGCACCTCGTCCTCGATGCCCATGGTGGCGCCGGCCACGCCGCTGGCGAAGCCGCACTGGGGCGACAGGCAGAGCTGCTCGAGGGGCGCGAACTTCGAGGCCTCGTCGATGCGCCGCTTGAGTTCGTCCTTGGATTCGATCTGGCCGCGCTTGGTGGTGACCAGGCCCAGCACCACCGTCTTGCCCTTGGGCAGGAACCGCAGGGGCTCGAAGCCGCCGGCGCGGACCGAGTCGTACTCCATGAAATAGCCGTCGACCTTAATCTCGTTGAACAGCACCTCGGCGACGGGGTCATAGCCGCCCTCGGCCACCCAGTTGCCGGCGAAGTTGCCCCGGCACAGGTGCATGCACACCACCATGTCGGCCGGCTTGCCCTGGATCGTCTGGTTCAGCAGGGTGGCATAGGTGTGGGCGAGCGTGTCGGGATCCTCGCCGATGTCGGCGCGCACCTGCGAGCGCAGCTTGGGATCGCAGAGGTAGGCGAAGTTCACCTCGTCGATCTGCAGGTAGCGGCAGCCGGCGAGGGCCAGGTCGGCGATCTCCTCGCGATAGATCCGGGCGAGGTCGGCGTAGAACTCGCCCATCTCCGGATAGGCCTCTTCCGAGATGGCCTCGCGGCCGCCGCGGAAGTGCATGACCGAGGGCGAGGGGATGGTGATCTTGGGCGTCTGCCTGGTCACCGACTTCAGGAACCTGAAGTCGTCGACGAAGATCGGGCGGGGCCGGGCGAGCTTGCCCTGCACCGTGACCATGTGCGGCCGCCGCTGGGTGTCGCCGTGCTCGTTGTGGAAGGTGGTGGCGAAGCGCGAGGGCGCCGAGACCACATTGGCGAAGCTCAGCAGGAAGTCCGTGTGCCAGCCGCCGCGGTTGTATTCCCCGTCGGTGACCGAGTGCAGGCCGACGCCCTCCTGCAGGGCGACGACCTCGCGGATCGCCGCCTGCTGGACGTCCTTGAGCGCTTCGGCGGTGATCTCGCCGGCCTCCCGTTTGGCTCGGGCCTCGACCAGGGCCGGCGTGCGGATCAGGCTGCCGACATGGTCGGCGCGGAACGGGGGTTTGGAGCGCTCGGACACGCGTTTCCTCCAGCGACAACTCGGATAAGCTCGCCTCCATGACCCGGGAGGAGATCAGGGACGCTTATAGTCCCGCGGGCGAGGCGGGGGCCAGCGCCCAGGGCTCCGGCGCGCGGCAGGCCTGGCTCGTGGCCG
>JANWHQ010000037.1 GCA_025450315.1 Caulobacteraceae bacterium | reverse complement strand
GGTGATGATCCAGGGCTATCACGGCACCGGCAAGTCGACGCACATCGAGCAGGTCGCCGCGCGGCTGAACTGGCCGCTGATCCGGGTGAACCTCGCCTCGCACGTGTCGCGGATCGACCTGGTGGGCAAGGACGCCATCGTCCTGAAGGACGGCAAGCAGGTCACCGAATTCCGCGAGGGCATGCTGCCCTGGGCCATCCAGCGCCCGATCGCCCTGGTGTTCGACGAATACGACGCCGGCCGGCCCGACGTGATGTTCGTGATCCAGCGCGTGCTGGAGGCGCAGGGCCGACTGACCCTGCTCGACCAGAACCGGGTGATCCGTCCGCACAGCTATTTCCGGCTGTTTTCGACGACGAACACCATCGGCCTGGGCGACACCTCTGGGCTCTATCACGGCACCCAGCAGATCAATCAGGGCCAGATGGACCGCTGGAGCGTGGTGACCACGCTCAACTACCTGGCCCACGACGTCGAGCAGGAGATCGTGCTCTCCAAGGCGCCCGAGTACGCCAAGACCGCCGAGGGCAAGCGCCAGATCGCCGCCATGGTCCGCGTGGCCGACATGACCCGCAACGCCTTCATGAACGGCGACATCTCCACCGTCATGAGCCCGCGCACGGTGATCACCTGGGCCCAGAACGCCGAGATCTTCGGCGGCGACCTGGCCATGGCCTTCCGCCTGACCTTCCTGAACAAGTGCGACGAGCTCGAACGCCCCACGGTGGCCGAGTTCTACCAGCGTGCGTTCGGAAGCGACCTGCCGGAGAGCGCGGCGCGGGTGAAGGTGGCCTAGGGCCGCCTAGGCTCTGGCGAGTCGTTCCAGCGCACTCGGCGGCGGGCCGGAATCGAGGTGGCGCCGGATAGCCTCTGCGGAAACCGGAGGGCTCATCTCGGAGGTGTCCAGCTCCAGATCGTAGATCCCCGGGGCGTGCACGGCAGTCTGGAATCGCCGCACGGGCTCGAACACTCCGCCGTCCTCGTCATAGGCGTATTGCGGGCCCCACGTCGCCGCGCGGCGTTGCTGGATCACCTCGATGGGGCAGCGCACCCCGATGAACCAGGCCGGCAGGCCCGCCAGCACTCGCGCGCACGCAGGCAGGATTCCGAGCGGCGCCGAATAGGCGTCGTGATGCCCCACGTCGGCCACCACGTTCAGTCCCAGGCGGCTGTGCGCGGCGATCGCCAGATAGAGCCCCTGATAGAGCTTGGAGACGAGGGGCTCGAGATCGGGACGCTCCCCGCCGGGTCGGAGGCCGAGTCCGGGTTGGTATCGAGACGGGGTCATCGCCTTGAAGCGATCCAGCCCGATGTTCATCCACACGCCGTCGAAACTGTCCTGGACGGCGGTCGCGATGCTGGATTTTCCGGCCCGAGGCGGCCCGTTCAGCAGGATGATGCGCCCGGGTGCGTCTGTCATGTTGGCCGCCCTTGCAGATGCGGGCGACTATGCGGCCATCCGTTTGGGGCCGACAATTCTTGAACTGGACGATCTTCACCCCAGATCAGGCGTCGGGGCTATCCGGCGGGCTTGACCTGCGCGCGCCCCGCCCCTTGCCGCCTGAACGGCTCGGCCACGTCGGGCTTGGGCATCATCCAGGCCGCCGCCAGGGTCGCCACGGCCAGGACGAACATCGCCACGAACACCCAGTGCAGCGAGCTCTCCAGGGCCGCGCGCAGGCCGGAGTCGACAGTCTTGGACGCGGCGCCCGAGGTGCGGTCCATCAGGGTGCGGACCTCGTCGGAGCTGAGGTTGGCGCCGGCCAGGTGCAGGCCGAGGTTCAGGATCGCGCCCATCACGGCCGCGCCCAGCGTATTGCCGAGCAGGCGGGCGAAGACATTGGAGGCGGTGGCGGCGCCGCGCCGGTTCCACTCCACCGAGGCCTGCAGCAGGAGCACGGCGGTGTAGCTCATCATCCCCATGCCCGCCCCCATCAGGAAGGCGCCGCCCGAGGAGAGCCAGAGGCCCATCTCGCCCGAGCCCAGGAACGGGAAGGCCGCGCCGCCCGCCACGATCAGCGCCGCCCCGGCCCTCAGCGTCGTGCGCATGCCCCACCAGGGCAGGAACAGCCGGGCCGAGACGGTGGCCGCGATCGGCCAGCCGATGGCCATGGAGGTCAGGGTCAGGCCCGAGACGATGGGCGAGCGCCCCAGCACCGCCTGGATGTAGATCGGCAGGCAGGCGGTCAGGCCGATCAGGCCCAGGCCCGCGGCCAGGGTGGCGGCGTTGGCCGAGGCGATGGTCGGCTGCGACCAGAGCTCGACGTCCATCATCGGCTCAGGCGCACGGCGCTCCCAGACCACGAAGGCCGGGCCCGCCACCAGGGCTATGGCGGCGAACAGCCAGGGATGCGACAGGATCCCGCCGCCCGAGGTCGGGCTGATGGCCAGGAGCAGCGCGCTCACGGCGACTGTGAACAGCGCCGCTCCGCGCCAGTCGATCCGGCGGCTGTGATGCTCGACGTGCTCGTGCAGGAACAGCATCAGCCCGCCCACCGCCAGGATGCCCAGCGGGACGTTGATCCAGAACACCCAGGCCCAGGCCCAGTGCTGGACGATGAAGGCGCCCGCCAGCGGCCCCACAACGGCCGAAACGCCCCAGACGGTGGCCATGTAGCTCTGGGTCTTGCGCCGCTCGTCGATGGTGTAGAGGTCCGAGACGATGGTCATGCTGGTGGGCTGGATCGCGCCCGCCCCCAGCCCCTGCAGCAGCCGGAAGCCGATCAGCGAACCCATCGACCAGGAGAAGCCGGCCAGCACCGAGCCGACCAGGAACACCACCATGCCGGCGATCATCACCGGCTTGCGGCCATAGAGGTCGGCCAGCTTGCCGAACATCACCGTGGTGGCCGTCTGGGTCAGCAGGAAGGCCGAGAACACCCAGGCGTAGACCGTGAAGCCGCCCAGGCGCGCCACGATCTGGGGCATGGCGGTGGCCACCACCGTCGCCTCGATGGCGACCATGAACATGGCCAGCATCAGGCAGACGAAGACGAGATGCCGGCGGGTGGCGGGCTTGGATGTCATCCGGCGAAAACGGAAAGGGTCGCCCGCGGGCTGCGGGCCTGGCCGATAACTGGCCGATCGGGCCAGGGTCGGCAACCCATCAAAGGCTCAGGACCTGGCCTCGCGCGTGGCCGAGTGGATGAACCACGAGCCGATCCAGCTCACGATGCTGACGATGATCGAGCCCAGGATCGCGGCGGTGAAGCTGTGCACCTTGAAGCCGTGCAGGAACATCGCCACCAGCTCCAGCATGCAAGCGTTGATGACCAGCAGGAACAGACCCAGGGTGATCAGGGTGAAAGGCAGGGTCAGCACGATCACGATCGGCCGGACGAAGGCGTTGACGACACCCAGCAGCACGGCCGCGGCCAGCAGGCTCTCGAGGCCGTGCGCCTCGATGCCGTGCACGTAGCGCGCGGCGATCCACAGCCCGAGGGCGGCCACCAGCGCGCGCAGGATGAAGCGGACGATCATGACGTCCGGACGCTAACCCTGGAGCTTAAGCTTGTCGAGGCGGGGACGGTCCCCCGCCCTTCAGGCTTCGCGCAGGTTCACCGCGGCGTCGCGGCCCGTGCGGCTGTTCTTCTCAAGCTCGTAGGACACGCGCTGGCCTTCCCCAAGGCCGCCCAGTCCCGAGCGCTCCACCGCCGAGATGTGCACGAAAACGTCCTTGCCGCCGTCTTCGGGCTGGATGAAGCCGAACCCCTTGGTGGCGTTGAACCACTTCACCGTACCGACCGCCATCATGCTCTCCCTCTAGCAAGCCTCACCGGCAACTCCCGAACGGCCGTGCGGTTCCCGCCAAGGTGAAGCTCAGCGATGGCCGGTGATGTCGGGAATATAGACGACGTGGGCGCATGTCTTGGAGACCGGGTCCCACCAGTTGCCGCCGGCCTCGCAGGCCGAGCCGGGCGGGATCTGGCAGACGTGGGTCTTGGGGAACCATTGCGCGCCCGGGTGCGCCAGGCAGGCGTTGCGCGGCTTCACCACGCCGATCTGGTACCACCAGACGATGCCGCACAGCACGGCGCCGACGGCCACGAACACCAGCTTGATGATCAGGACCCGTTTTTCGGCGCGGCGCATGGGCCGATCTATGGAGCCGCCGAGCCTTCGCCGCAACCTTGGGGCCTCTCCGTTGACAGCCGGAGGTCCGCATGTAGGGTCCGCCGCGCTCCGACCCAGCCGCGGATGACCAGCCCATGAAGATCCTCACGCCCGTCAAGCGGGTGCTCGACTACAACGTCAAGGCGCGGGTGAAGGCCGACCAGTCCGGCGTCGACCTCGCCAACGTCAAGATGTCGATGAACCCCTTCGACGAGATCGCCGTCGAGGAGGCGGTGCGGCTGAAGGAAAAGGGAATCGCCAGCGAGGTGATCGCCGTCTCCATCGGGGTGCAGCAGTGCCAGGAGACCCTGCGCACGGCCCTGGCCATGGGCGCGGACAGGGCCATCCTGATCCTCACCGACCAGGACCTCGAGCCGCTGAACACGGCCAAGGTGCTGCAGAAGATCGTCCAGGAGACCTCGCCCGACATCGTGCTGATGGGCAAGCAGGCCATCGACGGAGACAACAGCGCCACCGGCCAGATGCTGGCCGCCCTGATGGGCTGGCCGCAGGCGACCTTCGCCTCCAAGGTCGAGATCGCGTCCGGCAAGGCGACCGTCACCCGCGAGATCGACGGGGGCCTGGAGACGCTGGAGATCGACCTGCCCGGGGTGATCACCACCGACCTCAGGCTGAACGAGCCGCGCTACGCCTCGCTGCCCAACATCATGAAGGCCCGCACCAAGCCGATGGACACTCGCCAGCTGGCCGACCTGGGCCTGGACCTGCAGCCGCACCTGAAGGTCCTGAAGGTGGCCGAGCCGCCCAGACGCCAGGCCGGGATCAAGGTGGAGAGCGCGGCCGAGCTGGTCGCCAAGCTGAAGAACGAAGCGGGGGTGCTCTGATGGCCGTTCTCGTCATCGCCGACCACGACGGGCAGGCGCTCAGGGACACCACCCACAAGACCGTCGCCGCCGCGAGCAGGCTGTCGGCCGACATCGACATCCTGGTGCCGGGCCAGGGCGCCAGGGGCGTCGCCGAGGCCGCGGCCAGGATCGCGGGCGTGCGCAAGGTGCGCCTGGCCGAGAGCGAGGCCCTGGGCCACATGATCGCCGAGGCGGTCGAGGGCTGCGTGGTTCCGCTGATGGGCGAGTACGAGGCGGTGCTGACCCCCTCGACCTCGGCCGGCAAGAACGCCTCGCCGCGCATCGCCGCGGCGCTGGGGGTGGCGCAGATCTCCGACATCGTCGAGGTGGTGGATCCGTCGACCTTCGTGCGGCCGATCTATGCCGGCAACGCGTTGGAGACGGTGCAGAGCGCCGACGCCAAGAAGGTGATCACGGTGCGCCCCACCGTGTTCAAGGCCCAGGCCGAAGGCGGTTCGGCCGTGGTGGAGACCGTCGACCCCGGCCCCGGCGCGCCCAGGACCCGCTTCGTCTCGCAGCAGGTGGCGAAGTCCGAGCGGCCCGAACTCGGCGCCGCCAAGATCGTGGTTTCCGGCGGCCGGGCGCTGGGGTCGGCCGAGGAGTTCGAGAAGGTGATCGATCCCCTGGCCGACAAGCTGGGCGCCGCGGTCGGCGCCTCGCGCGCGGCGGTGGACGCCGGCTACGCCCCCAACGACTACCAGGTCGGCCAGACCGGCAAGGTGGTGGCCCCCGACCTCTACATCGCCATCGGCATCTCCGGCGCCATCCAGCACCTGGCCGGGATGAAGGATTCCAAGGTGATCGTGGCCATCAACAAGGACGCCGACGCCCCCATCTTCCAGGTCGCCGACTATGGTCTGGTGGCCGACTACAAGACCGCCGTTCCGCAACTCATGGATGAGCTCTCCAAGATCGGCAAGTGACGCGACGCGGCACTTCGCTGCATTGCAGCAAGAGTCTTGCCGCACCGCCCATCCGGCGTGCTATGCATGAGTCCGCGGCGACACAGTGCCCTCGCAGGCGCGGGATAGAGACGATGCAGATCAAGTCGGTCGGGGTGATTGGCGCGGGACAGATGGGCGCGGGGATCGCTCATGTCGTGGCGCTCAACGGCTATGACGTGGCGATCTACGATGTCGATCCTGAACGGCTCGATCGCTGTCTGGAGAACATCAAGAAGAACCTCGCCCGCCAGGTCTCGAAAGAGCACATCGACCAGGCGGCCATGGACAAGGCCCTCTCGCACATCAGCCTGGCCAAAGACCTGAAGACCATCGGCCAGGCCGACCTGGCCATCGAGGCGGCCACCGAGAACGAAGAGGTCAAGAAGTCGATCTTCCGGGCCCTGACGCCGCTGCTCAAGCCCGACGCCCTGCTGGCCTCGAACACCTCCTCGATCTCGATCACCCGCCTGGCCTCGACCACCGACCGCCCCGAGCGGTTCATCGGCCTGCACTTCATGAATCCGGTCCCGATCATGAAGCTGGTGGAGATCATCAACGGCATCGCCACCAACAAGGAGACCTACGAGACCGCGGTCACCTTCGCCACCTCGCTGGGCAAGACCACGGCCATGGCCGAAGACTTCCCGGCCTTCATCGTCAACCGCATCCTCGCCCCGATGATCAACGAGGCGATCTACACGCTCTACGAGGGCGTGGGCACGGTGGACGCCATCGACATCGCCATGCGGCTCGGCGCCAACCATCCGATGGGACCGCTCGAGCTCGGCGACTTCATCGGCCTGGACACCGTCCTGTCGATCATGAACGTGCTCTACGAGGGCCTGGCCGATTCCAAGTACCGCCCCTGCCCGCTCCTGGTGAAATACGTCGAGGCCGGCTGGCTGGGCCGCAAGAGCGGCCGCGGCTTCTACGACTACTCCGGCGAGAAGCCCGTCCCGACCCGCTAGACCCCCGATCCCGCGCCGCCGGTCCAGCCTTGTCCCGAGCCCGGGCGCACGCTTTAGTTGGCCGGTTGGGGGATGCGCAGCATGCCGAGCCGGACCACGACCCTGCTGATCGCCTGGGTGCTGGGCTCGGCGCCGCTCGCCGCGATGGCCCAGGACGCCGGCCAGGCTGCGCCGGCCACCACCGTCTCTCCCGTGATCGTCCAGGCCGCGCCGACGGCGAAGGTGATCGAGAAGGAGAGCCATGCCTTCGTGCGGAGCCACGCCTCGGCCCACAATCCCGAGATCGACCAGATCGGCCGCTGGTACGACCCGGTCTGCGTCCAGGTGGTGGGCCTGCCCGACACCGACGAGGCGGCCAAGATCAAGACGCGCATCGAGCGCGTGGCCCAGGCGGTGGGCGTGCCGCGCGCCCGCGCCGGCTGCACGGCCAATGTGGAGATCGTGTTCACTCCCTACCCCCAGCTCACCATGGACACGGTGGCCAAGCGCAAGGAGTACTTCCTCGGCTACTTCCACACCCACGAGCGCGACCGGCTGAAGAAGGTCACCCATCCGATCCAGTCCTGGTACGTCACCGCCACCCGCGGGGAGGCCACCGGCTCGGTCGCCCTCGCCTTCTCGATGTTCGCCCAGTTCAACCAGCAGCAGACCGAGGTCGTCGACGACCCCGACAACCAGCCGCCGAACGGGTGCGCCGACAGCCGGGTCTCCAGCTCCTGCCTGTGGAGCTCGCTCCACAACGTGTTCATCGTCGCCGACAGCAAGGCGCTTCAGGGCAAGGACCTGGGCCTGGTGGCCGACGACATGGCGATGCTGGCCCTGTCCGAACCGCGCTCGCTGGACGGCTGCGGCGGCTTGCCGAGCGTCATCGACGCCTTCGCCAATCCCGCCTGCCCCGGCCGGCCCGCGCCCGACGGCCTGACCCCGGCCGACGCGGCCTATCTGACGGCCCTCTACCAGTCCGACTTGCGGGCCAAGCCGGCGAGCGAGCGTTACGAGATCGCCGAACGCATGGCCAGGATCCTGGCCAAGGCCAACGCCGGCGCGAACTAGGCCGGGCGTCCCGCCCGCCGCGCCAGCCACGCCTCGCGGGTCAGCAGCCAGACCTGGCGATCGATCTCGCCCGAGACGTAGGCGTGCCGCTCGCGCGCGACCTCGACGGCGCCCTGCTTCTCCTTCACGCGGGCCGAGGCCCGGTTGTCCACGGCGTTGGTGAGGTAGAGCCAGGGCCATTCCAGCACCTCGAAGGCGTAGCCGGTGACCGCCTCGGCGGCCTCGGTCATCAGGCCCTGCCCGTGCAGCTCGGGATCGAGCCAGAAGCCGCGCATGTCGCGGTTTCTGCCGTCGAAGCGCCAGAGGTCGATCCGGCCGCGCAGCTCGTCCGAGCCCTTGAGCGTGATGGCCCAGTGGAACTTCTCGCCTCGGGCGCGGGCCTCGAGGCACTGGGTCACGTGGGTCTCGGCGCCGTCGGGCGGATAGGGCCAGGGCACGCTGGCGTGCAGCCAGCGCACCACCTCCCACTGCGGGAAGATGCGCTGGATCGCGGGCGTGTCGCCGGGCTCGAGCGGGCGCAGGATCAGGCGCCGGGTCTCGAGCGTCGGGGTGGGAGGCAAGGGCGTCATCGGGATCTCCTGGTGTTGGAGCCGGACGCCGGGCGCGATGGTCTGGAATGACGACGAGCCCGACCGATCCGGCGGGGCTCGTCCTGGACGCTACGTCAGAAGACGCGCGCGGCCACGAGCCCCAGGGGGGTCCCGTTGGATCCGCACGAGCTTGCCAGACGGCGCGTCATGGCGCAGCTCCTAGCACGAGCGAGCCCGGCGGCGAAGCCGGTCGCCACAGCTCGGTTGGTCCAACCCGGTTGGACCAACCTACCGCCGGCCGAACAGCTTCTCGATGTCGGCCAGCTTCAGCTCCACATAGGTGGGGCGGCCGTGGTTGCATTGGCCGGAGTGGGGCGTGGCCTCCATCTGGCGCAGCAGGGCGTTCATCTCGGCGGCGTTGAGGCGGCGGCCGGCGCGGACCGAGCCGTGGCAGGCCATGGTCCCGCAGATCTCCCCCATCCGCTCCTTCAGCGCCAAGGGCGCGTCGTTTTCGCTGAGGTCGTCGGCGATGTCGCGGACCAGGCCCTGGACGTCGCAGTCGCCCAGCAGCGCCGGCGTCTCGCGCACCAGCACCGCCCCGGGGCCGAAGCCCTCCAGGATCAGGCCCAGCTCGGCCAGCTCGGCCGCCCGGCCGACCACCCGCTCGGCCTCGGCGGGATCCAGGTTCACCACCTCGGGAAGGAGCAGACTCTGGCGCGCCACCTGGCCGGCCGCCATCTCGTCCTTCATCCGCTCGTAGACCAGTCGCTCATGGGCGGCGTGCTGGTCGACGATGACGATGCCGTCCTGGGTCTGGGCGATCACATAGGTCTCGTGCAGCTGGGCCCGGGCGGCGCCCAGCGGCTGCAGGGCCGGATCGACCGCTTGGCCCGCCTCGGCGGGGGTCGGCTCGTAGGGGGCCGCGGGCTCGGCCACGCCGGGCAGCTCGCCCGTTCGCATCTCGCCGGCCCAGGCCGGATTGGGCGTCCCCGGCCGGTAGGCCGGTCCCGGCGATCGCCAGGGCAGGGGCGCGCCGGCCGCCTCGGGCCGGAAGCCGCCGAGCGCGGCGGCCGAGACGGTGGTCGAGGCCCTGTGCCCCGCCCCGGCCAGGGCGTGGCGCAGGCCGCCGACGATCAGGCCGCGCACCAGGCCCGGATCGCGGAAGCGCACCTCGGCCTTGGCCGGATGTACGTTCACGTCCAGCTCGCGTGGATCGAGGTCGAGGAACAGGGCCGCGGTCGGATGCCGGTCGCGGGCCAGGAAGTCGGCGTAGGCGGCCCTGAGGGCGCCCTGCAGCAATCGGTCGCGGACCGGCCGCCCATTGACGAACAGATACTGGTGGGCGGCGTTGCCCCTGGAATAGGTGGGCAGGCCGGCATAGCCCGAGAGCCGGACGCCCTCGCGCTCGTGCTCGAGCAGAAGGGCGTTCTCCTCGAACTCGCGCCCCAGCACCGCCGCCAGCCGCTTCAACCGTCCCTCGGGGCCGGGATGCTCGGGCGGCAGGCGCAGCACGCGCCGCCCGTCGATCTCCAGCGAGAAGGCCACCGCTTCGTGCGCCATGGCCTGGCGGCGGACCTCCTCGGCGATGGCCAGGGATTCGCTGCGCTCGGACTTCATGAACTTCAGCCGCGCCGGGGTGGCGTAGAACAGGTCGCGCACCTCGGCCCTGAGGCCATGGTCGCCCGCGAAGGCCGCCGGCTGGGCCGCGCCGACCAGGCCGCCGTCCACCGCGATGGCCCAGGCGTCCCCGGCCCCTCGCACCCGGGCCGACAGGGTCAGCCGCGCCACCGAGCCGATCGACGGCAGCGCCTCGCCGCGGAAGCCCAGGGTGGAAATGTGCAGCAGGTCCCAGTCGCCGGCGTCGTCGGGGGCCAGCTTGGAGGTGGCATGGCGCTCGACCGCCAGGGCCAGTTCGCCCGGCGAGAGGCCCGAGCCGTCGTCGATCACCAGGATGCGCGCCAGGCCGCCCTGCTCGACCTGGACGTCGATACGGCCGGCGCCCGCGTCGATGGCGTTCTCGACCAGCTCCTTGACCGCGCTGGCCGGGCGCTCGACCACCTCGCCGGCGGCGATGCGGTTGACGGTCTCCTGCGGCAGGCGGCGGATCGGCATGAACCGAGGATAGCACCCGAGTCGGCGTGCGCGCCCCAATCCTGTCGTTCCGGAAGCGGCGCAGCCGCTATCCGGGATCCCCCAGACGCCAGCATGCAGCCCGATCCCGGCTCTGCGCCGCTGACGCGGCTCCGGCCGGGATGACAATGTCCTGCCTAGAGTCCCGGCAGCTTGATGAAGGAGGTCTTGCGCTTGTCGCGCTGGATGACCACAGCCTGATCGTTGGTCAGCTCCTTGACCTGCTTGGCCTCGGCCGCCGACACGTCGACGGGGTCGGCGGTGTTCTCCGCCTGAACCAGCTTGGGATTCTCGCCGGGGGCGGCCGAACCGCCCTTGCGCCAGAACATCACCTTGTCGGCGAACGACTTGTCCTTGTGGGCGATGTCGCCGAACTCGTCGTCGACCACATAGCGGACCAGTGGATCGGCCTTGTCGGCGCCGGCCTTGGCCGCCAGCAGCTTCTCGCCGTCCGACCGGGCCTCGCCGGCGCGCTCGCCCAGCAGGGCGACGCGGGCGGCGCTCCCGGGCTGCAGCTCCTGCGGGCGCGGCTCGCCGGGGCTCGGCGGGCGCAGCGAATAGTCCGGCGGCACCACCAGGGGCGCCCGGGCGACGGTGCGGAACTCGTCGGGGGTGACCTTGTTGAGGCCCAGGGCCTTGGAGGCGCTGCTGCATCCGGCGAGACCGACGCCGGCCAAGATCACGGCCGCGGCGGCCATGCGATTGAAACTCATCTGTTCCCGACTCCAGCGAGCCCCCCGGCTCAATGTCTCGCATACCCTATCGCAGGGGCCTTCGCCAAGAACTGCGCGGCGTCAGGTCGCGGCGGGATTCCTGGAGTGCAGGAAGCTGTCCAGCAACAGGAGCGCCACGCCGATGGTGATGGCGCTGTCGGCCACGTTGAACACCCAGGGGAAATAGAGGCCGTGGAAGTCCAGGAAATCCGCCACGGCTCCGAAGCGCACGCGGTCGATCAGATTGTTGCCGAGCGCCCCGCCCAGCATGAAGCCCACCGCGACCGCCAGCAGCGGCCGGGTCATGCGCCGGGCCCAGAGCGCCAGGGCGATGACGATGGCCAGCGCGAAGGCCACCAGCAGCCAGCGCCCCAGGGGCGAGTCGGCGCGCAGCAGGCCGAAGCTGACCCCCGGGTTCCAGACCATGGTCAGCTGGAAGACCGGCAGCAGCCGGATCGGCGCGCGATCGGCCAGGTGCACGACGTCGAGGATCCAGAACTTGGCGAGCTGGTCCAGCACCACCACCACCGTGGCGATGACGTAGGCCGCCAGTCCCCAGCGGGTCACGCCCGTCGCCCGCGGCGCCGCGTCGCCGATGTCCGCGTCCTCAGCCATGGACCGACAACGCCTCCTCGCAGCGCAGACATAGGCCGCCTTCGGCCTTCACTTCCGGCAGGATGCGCCAGCAGCGCCCGCATTTGTGGCCGGCGGCCTTGCCGGGCTCCACGGCCACCCCGGGCGCCTCCGGCAGGCGGAAGGCGCCGGCCGGCCCCGGCCCCGCCTGCAGCTTGGCCGATGAGGTGCGGAAGACCTCGGCCGGGTCGACACCCTCGAAGGCGGCCAGCAGGCTCTCGTCCGAGACCGACACCGTGGGCGAAGCCTCCAGCGCCGAGCCGATGCGCTTGTCGCGGCGCTCGACCTCGAGCGCGCCGGTGACGGCGGTCAGCACGGCCTGCACCCTGCCCCAGCGCTCGGCTTCGGCCTCGTTGCGCCAGGCGTCGGGCGTCTCGGGCCAGGTCCTCAGGCAGTTGGAGCCGGCCTCGGGGAAGCGGGTGGTCCAGGCCTCTTCCATGGTGAAGGGGACCAGGGGCTGCAGCCAGGCGGTCAGGCGCTCGAACACCAGGTCCATCACCGTGCGGCAGGCCCGCCGGCGCAGCGACGAGGCCGGATCGCAGTAGAGGACGTCCTTGCGCACGTCGAAATAGAGCGCCGAGAGCTCGGCGGTGCAGAAGTCGGCCACCGGCCGCCAGACGTCCTGGAAGCGGTAGCCCTCGTAGGCTTCGCGAACCTCGCGATCGAGCTCCCACAGCCGGTGCAGCACGAACCGCTCGAGCGGCGGCATCTGCTCCAGGCCCACCCGCTCGGCCTCTGCGAAGCCCTTCAGGCCGCCCAGCAGGTAGCGCACCGTGTTCCTGAGCTTGCGGTAGGCGTCCACCGTGGTCTGCAGGATGGTCTTGCCAATGCGCTGGTCCTCGGCGTAGTCGACCATGGCGGCCCAGAGGCGCAGGATCTCGGCCCCGCCCTCGCGGATCACCACCTCCGGCTCGACCGCGTTGCCGAGCGACTTGGACATCTTCTCGCCCTGCTCGGTCAGGGTGAAGCCGTGGGTCAGGACGCCGCCATAGGGCGCGCGCCCGCGGGTGCCGCAGGATTCCAGCAGCGAGGACTGGAACCAGCCGCGGTGCTGGTCCGAGCCTTCCAGATAGAGGTCCGCCGGCCAGCGGGAATCGGGCCGGCCCTCCAGGGTGAAGGCGTGGGTCGAGCCGGAGTCGAACCAGACGTCCAGGATGTCCTCGATCTTCTCGTAGTCGGACGGGTTGCGGCCGGCGCCCAGGAACTGCGAGGGATCGGTGGTGAACCAGGCGTCCGCGCCGGACGCGCGGATGGCTTCCACGATGCGGGCGTTGACGGCCTCGTCGCGCAGCGGCTCGCCGGTGCTCTTGTCCACGAACATGGCCAGGGGCGTGCCCCAGGCGCGCTGGCGCGAGATCAGCCAGTCGGGCCGGGTCTCGACCATCGAGCGGATGCGGTTCTTGCCGATGGCCGGATAGAAGGCCGTGGCGTCGATGGCCTTCAGCGCCCGCCCCCGCAGCGTGCCGCCGTCCGCCAGGATCTCGTCCATGCGGATGAACCACTGGGGCGTGTTGCGGAAGATCACCGGCGCCTTGGAGCGCCAGGAGTGCGGATAGGAATGCTCCAGCCGGCCTCGGGCCAGGAGCGCGCCGGCCTCGACCAGCTTCTCGATGACGGCGTTGTTGGCCGGGCCGAAGCGGCCGGCCTTCTTGCCCTCGGTCTCCAGCACCTTGAGCCCGCCGAACAGGGGCACCTGGGGATAGTAGGCGCCGTCCGGATCGACCATCTCGGGGATGTCGCGCCGGCCCGAGGCGATCCACACCTGATAGTCCTCCGCCCCGTGGCTGGGCGCGGTGTGCACAAAGCCCGTGCCGGCGTCCTCGGTGACGTGGTCGCCGGCCAGCAGGGGCACGTCGAAGTCATAGCCCTGGCCTCGGAACGGGTGGGCGCAGACCAGACCCTCGGGATCGACGCCGTAGATCCGCTCCCAGCTCAGGATCTTGGCCGCCTGGCGCACGTCCTCGGCCAGCTCGTCGGCCACCACCAGCTTGTCGCCGACCCTGGCCCAGGGCTCGAACTGGAGGTCCGGCTCCATGCCCTCGACCTTGTAGAGGCCGTAGGCGATCTTGGGCCCATAGGCGATGGCCCGGTTGCCGGGGATGGTCCAGGGCGTGGTGGTCCAGATCACGACCGAGGCGTTCGTCAGGCTGGGGTAGCTCTGGGCAAGGTCGCGGGCCTGGGCCTCGGCCTGCTCCAGGGGATCGGAGGCGTCCGGGTCCTTGGGGTCGCGCCAGCCGACGATGGGGAACTTCACCCAGATCGTGGGGCTGACGTGGTCGTGGTACTCGACCTCTGCGTCGGCCAGGGCGGTGCGTTCGACCGGGCTCCACATCACGGGCTTGGAGCCCCGGTAGAGCTGGCCCGACATCAGGAACTTGTGGAACTCCGCGACGATGGCCGCCTCGGTCGGGAAGTCCATGGTGGCGTAGGGCGCGCTCCAGCGGCCCAGGACGCCCAGCCGCTTGAACTCATCCTTCTGGGCCTCGATCCATTGGCCGGCGAAGGCCCGGCACTGGGCGCGGAACTCGGCCAGCGGGACCTCGTCCTTGCGCTTGCCGCGGGCCCGGTACTGCTCCTCGATCTTCCACTCGATCGGCAGGCCGTGGCAGTCCCAGCCGGGCACGTAGTCGACGTCGCAGCCCAGCAGGAAGCGGCTGCGGACCACGAAGTCCTTGAGGATCTTGTTGAGCGCGTGCCCGATGTGGATGGCGCCGTTGGCGTAGGGCGGTCCGTCGTGCAGCACGAAGAGGGGCGCGCCGGCGGCCTGGCGGGTCCGGCGCATCTCGGCGAACAGGTCCTGCGCCCGCCAGCGCTCCAGGATCTCGGGCTCCAGCCTGGGCAGCCCCGCGCGCATGGGGAACGGGGTCTCGGGAAGGAAGACGGTGTCGCGGTAGTCGTCGCGAGGCGGCTTGGCGTCGTCGGCCATGGGTAAGGTCCAGCGCAATTCAGACGAAGGTTCGGGCTTGGATCCCGGCGCGCGCTGGAGCAGGTCGCCCTGGCGTCACGCCGGGCGCTTAATTCGCAGGACTGTCCGAACCACGGTCACGGGCGCGGATGTAACAGAGGCCGCAGGGCAGAGAAAGCGGCTATGCGCCGGTTCGCCCGAGCAGCGCGCGCGCCTGCTCGGCGTCGGCGCGGATCTGGCCGACCATCAGCTCGACGCTGTCGAACTTCCGCTCCGGACGCAGGAAGGCGATCAGCTCGGTCTCGATGGACTGGCCGTAGAGATCCCCGTCGAAGTCGAGGAGATAGACCTCCAGCCGCGCGTCGACCGCCCCGACGGTCGGGTTCTCGCCAATGCTGGAGACGCCGTCGAGGACGCGGCCGTCCGGCAGGCGGGTGCGGGTGGCGTAGATGCCCAGGCGCGGCCTGACGTATTCGCCGAGCGACACATTGGCGGTGGGGAACCCGAGCGTGCGGCCGAGCTTGCGCCCTTCCCGCACCGTTCCCTCGATGGCGAAGGGCCGGCCGAGGATCTCGGCGGCGGCCTCCGGATGGCCGAGCTGCAACGCCCGGCGAGCGGCGGTGGAGGACAGTTTGTATCCCGTCTCGTCCGACAGGGCCGGCGCGATGGTCACCCCGAAGCCCAGCTGACCGCCCAGGTCCTTCAGCAGATCGCCGTCGCCGGTCCGGCCGCGCCCGAAGGAGGCGTCGAAGCCCACCACCACATGGCGCACCCCCAGCCCCTGGGCCAGGGCCTCGCTGGCGAACTCCTCGGCGCTGAGCCCGGCCAGGTGGTCGTCGAAGGGCAGGATGTAGCTGCGTTCCACCCCCAGGGCCTGGAAGCGCTCGGCCTGCTGGCGCGCGCTGGTCAGCAGGAACGGCGGATCCTCCGGGTGGAACCAGCGCCAGGGGTGGGGCTCGAAGCTGACCACGCCCAGCGGAACGCCGAGGTCCCTCGCCTTGCTCCGCGCCAGATGGATCACCCGCTGGTGGCCCAGGTGCACGCCGTCGAAGGAGCCGAACGCCACGCAGGCGCCCCTGTCCTCGGGCTCCAGCCCGCGCCAACCCCGGATGGTGCGCATGGGCCCCCTAGCTCTCCCGACGCGGAACCATGACCACCGCCTCGCCCTCGACCACCGGCTTGCCGGCGACCTCGCAGACCGTGGCCAAAGTCACGCGCGCGCGCTCGGCGTCGATGGCGGCGACGGTGGCGCGGGTGGTCACCTCGTCGCCGATCCGGACCGGTCGTTTGAAGTTCATGGTCTGAGAGATGTAGATCGCGCCCGGGCCCGGCAAGCGGGCGCCAAGCACGGCGGAGATGTAGCCGGCCGACAGCATGCCGTGGGCGATGCGGGTCTTGAACGGCGTCTTCGCCGCGTAGGCCTCGTCCAGATGCACGGGGTTGTTGTCGCCCGACACCTCCGCGAAGGCGCGGATGTCGGCGTCGGTGACGGTGTGGCTGATCTCGGCCGATTGGCCCAGGCTGAGATCTTCCAGGCGCAAGCCATTCATTTGCTTCTCCAATCAGCGGGCGCCCGTGTCCGAAGTTCGCGACCGCTTGGGTCATTCGCCGAGCGAACTTCGGACGCGATGAAGGCGCCCGCAAAGTCTATGATTCCAGTGCGGCTTACGAATTTGAAGTTCGCTCCCGCGCCCGCCACAAAGATCAAGCGAACTTCAAATTCACCGCACTGGCTTGCCGATCCATCGGGCTAATGCGTCTTCCCTACCAGACCAGCTCGGCCATGGCGTACTTCGCCAGGACCTCATGCTTGGCCAGGAAAGCGGCGGCGCGTTCGGCGGAGGCCGCCGTCGCGCCGTCCAGGAGATCGGCGGCGTGCACCCCGCTCCATAGAAACAGGCAGTCGAGCCCTTGCCGCTGGGCGCCGAGCACGTCGGTGGACACCCCGTCGCCGATGCACAGGACCCTCGCCGGGTCCAACGGACGGCCGAGCTGGGCTTCCGCCTCGGCCAGCGACTTGCGATAGATCGGCGCGTGCGGCTTGCCGGCCATGGTCACCTTGCCGCCCATGGCGGCATAGAGATCGGCGATGGCGCCGGCGCAGAGCACCAGCCGGTCGCCCTTCTGCACCATGCGGTCGGGGTTGGCGCAGATCAGCTCCAGATCGCGCGACCGGGCAAGCTCCAGCCGCTGGCGATAGTCTTCGGGCGTCTCGTTCTCCTCGTCGAACGGGCCGGTGGCGCAGATGAAGGCGGCGTCCTCGATGCCCTGGGCAAAGTCGAGGTCGAGCTCCGCGTAGAGCGGATCGTCCCGTTCGGGACCCAGCTTCCAGACCGGCCCGGGCGCCCGCTCGGCCAAAAGGGCGCGGGTGGCGTCGCCGGAGGTCACGAAGGCCGACCAGGCCTCGCGCGGCGCGCCGACGCCGTCGAGCTGGCCGTAGAGCGCGCGGGAGGGCCGCGGCGCGTTGGAGATCAGCACCACCGGCCCGCGCTCACGGCGATAGCGGGCCAGCGCCGCGCAGGCGGCCGGGAAGGCCTCGCGGCCGTTGTGGATCACCCCCCAGACGTCGCAGAGGATCGCGTCATAGGCGTCGGCGATCTCGGACAGGCCGGAAGGCAGGATGGGAGAGGTCATGACCGGCCGGGGCTACCGGCCGTGGGCTCGGGCGTCAATGATTCTACCGCGCTGCAGCACGCCTCAGCGAAGTCTGCATGAAGCTGGCGGGCGGGTCGGCCTCGGCCAGCACCGCATCGCGGATGGCGCGCGGCTCGCCGAACAGGTGGCCCTGGCCATAGCCGATGTCGAGCTCCAGCACGTCGATGACCTGGCGCTCGTGCTCGATCTTCTCGGCGATGATCTCGGCGCCGTAGCGGCGGGCCAGCGAGGCGAAGTCGGAGGGATGCAGGTCGCGGGAGCGGGCCTCCTGCAACTGGGCCAGCATGGTCTCCGCGGAGATCTTGATGAACTTCACGTCGGCGCGCTGCAGCTCGCGGAAGTCGAGATCGACGTCGGTGACCTTGTCGATCGAGAAGCGGAAACCGAGGTCGGCCAGCTTGGCCATGTGGCGCGCCTCGACCGAGCCGCGCTGCTCGAAGGCGGCCAGGCCCAGCTCGAAGATCAGCCCCCCGGCCATGTCGCGGTTCTCGGACAGGAACTCCAGGAACTGCGGGAAGAAGCTCTCGTCGCCCAGGGACGACAGCGAGATGTTGCAGAAGATCGCGACCTTGCGGTCCTGCTTGGCCAGCCGTCGCACGATCTGCACGCAGCGGAACAGGAGCAGGTTGTCGATGGCCGCGACCAGGCCCTCGGGCTCGGCCACGCTCAGGTACTGGGCCGGCATCATCACCTGGCCGGTGGCGTCCCGGAGCCGCGAGAAGCTCTCGTAGAAGATCGTCCGCCGCTGGGGCAGGGTCACCACCGGCTGCAGGTAGAGGTCCACGCGGTTCTCGGCCAGGGCCTCGCGCACCGTCTGGAGCAGGGCGCCGGTCTGGGCGGGCGGGCGGCGGAAGATCTGCGGCCGTTCTTCGTCGGCCGCCTCGGCGGTGAGGCCCGCGGCCAGGCGCTCGTCGAGGCTCTGGCTCATCCGCTGGATCAGGTCCTCCAGCATGCGCACCTCGAAGGTCAGCTCCTCGGACCGGCGCACCGCCTTCTCCTGGACCGCGTCGGCCAGGATCGCCAGGCTTTCGTTGATCTGCTCGAGCTGGCCGGCGACCTCCAGATGCGCGCGCTTCAGGGCGTCGAAGTCGCCGCGCAGGGTCTTCTGGTCCATCGAGCGTCCGACCACCCCTTGCAGCGAGATGAACAGGCCAAGGCCGGCCGCCAGGGCCGCTGCGGCGGCCGCCCAGCCGCCGACGCGCCACATCAGCAGCGCGATCGTGACGGCCAGGCAGATGGAGGCGCCGCCTAGCAACGCCATGGTGAGCTTGCGCATGGGCCCGTCGGTTCGAATCGACCGATTATCCGCCGAGCTTGAGCCGAGGTCGAACGGTATTGATCGTCGCGGGGCCGGCCGGGCTGGTCTTGGCCCAACAGAAAAGGGGCCCGGCGAACCGGGCCCCTTCCTTACTCTTCACACGCTTGGATCAGATCAGAAGTTGATGTTGATCGTCGCGCGCCGGTTCAGCGGTTCCTTCACGCCGTCCGGAGTGGGCACCGCGAGGTCCTTCTCGCCCTTCCAGTCGACCTGGAGGACGTTCTGGGCCACGCCAGCCCCGACCAGAGCGTCGGCGACGGCCTTCGCCCGACGTTCCGACAGACGCATGTTGTAGGCGTCCGAACCGGAGGTGTCGGTGTGGCCGACCACCACCACCGAAGTGGTAGCGCCCGACTTGGCGTAGTCCGCAGCCTGCGAAACCACGGCCTGAGCTTCCGGAGTCAGGATGTACTTGTCGAAGGGGAAGTACACCACGAACTCCTTGGCCACGGGCGCCGGAGGCGGCGGAGGCGGCGGAGGCGGAGGCGGCGGGGGAGGCGGCGGCGGCGGCGGAGGCGGCGGCGGCGGCGCGGGAGGCGGCGGCGGCGGCGGCGGCGGCGCGAACATGTAGCGCAGGCCGATCGTCACCGTGTTATCCCACGTGCGATGGTTGAAGTTGCCGAGCGCCAGCGGGATGCCGGTGCCGGTCGGGATCGACACCGAGGTCAGCGTCTGGTGGCTGCCCATGCCGCGGTAGGTCAGGTCGATCGCCCACTCGCTGTTGACGTCGTAGGTCGCGCCGCCGATGACCTGCCAGGCGAAGTGGGTGTCGTTCCCCTTCGCATGGAAGAACTCCGGACTGGCGTGGACCGAGTCTGACGCCGGCATGCGGATGATGCCGCCCACGCGGGCCTTGTTGTAGTCGACCCCGAGGCCCGCGCCCACGAACGGATGGAACTGCGATTGCGGGAAGAAGTCGTAGAGGACGTTGACCATGCCGGTCAGCTGGTCGGAGTAGCCACGCGGACGGCCACAGGCGCCAGGAGCGCTGGTGGTCGCGCAGACGCCGGTGGGCTCGCCAGGGCCGCCGACGGGGCCTTGAGCCGCGCTGCCGTGGAAGAAGTCCAGGCTGCCGTTACGCCAGCCCACTTCCAGTTCGGCGCGCCAGTTCGGATCGAACCGGTAGCCGAGGCGGGCGAAAGCCGCCCAGTCGGTCTTGGTGTGAAGCCGCCACTTGGCGACGATATTGTTCGGCTTCACAAAGTCGGAATGGGCCGCTGGGGTTCCATTGTCCCAGTGAGCGCCCACGTCCCACGCGGCGTACCATCCGTTGGGTTCTGCCCACGCGGCGGACGCCAAAAGTAAAGCAACTGCAGCTCCGCCCAACGGAGCAAGATCACGCGATCTCATTGAGTACCCCCTTATTCGCAAGCCCGGATCAGCCCCGTTGAAGCTGTCTGGGGCGTGGCTCGGAACGGCTGAGCCACACCCTAGTTCCAACGCGCGGGACCAGGACCTGCTCCAAAGTCATTTATGGTCGTCGTCTTGTGGCGCCAAAGCCACAGTCCCCTTTGGGGGAGCGCGGCCCGGACGCCCGGAACACAGGCAATCGGCTCCGTTACCCAACGACGGACCCGTGGCCGCATTGTTAAGCCCCGGGCTGTTGCAGTGCAATGCCCGGATGCGACAAATCGTCTACCTGTGACCGGAAAACCGCGCCGCGACCGGGGGTGCGGCTCAGTATTGGGCAAGCATTAATTGATACCTCAACAGTGTCGGCGCGCCGGCGCCCGCCCCGGCAGGCGATCGATGCGCCGCCCGCCCTCCCCTTGCCAAATCAAGTCCAGGACAAGATGTCGACTAGGCGACGGTCGAGGCTTGCTGGGCGGCGTAGAGCCTGACCGCCTCTGCTCTGAGCTTCTTGCGCCGGTAGACCTCGGCGTGACGCACGAAGCCGGCGCGATCATCCATCGCGGCATAGGCCTGGGCGCGCGCGGCGTTCCAGCCTTCGCGGTGCGGCATCTCCTCGAGCTCGGCCAGCAGCGAGGGGCGGAAGTAGCCCAGGTCGATCTCTGTCCTCAGCTCGGTGGAGGTCAGCGCGCCGGTATCGAGCATCAAGCGCACCTCCTGCATCCAGTGCGCGCCGTTGCGGTTGATGGCCGAGACCCAGGGCTGGGTGTCCATGTCGGTGTAGTGGATCAGCCGGGTCTCCGCGTCGAAGTGCTCCAGGCTGTTCCAGGCGAAGGGAACCGAATAGCGGACCTCGCTCTCGGGCAGGATGCACAGCTCGTGCATCAGCTGCTCGTAGGTGTAGCGCCCGTCCAGGCCGCCCACGATCCGATGCACGTCCCAGCCGGCCCGGGCGCAGTCGATCAGCATCACCGAGCATTGCTTGACCCGCCGGGCCGGCGCGCCCGCCTTCTGGTGCGAGACCGCGTGGTCGGGCACGCCGTCCTGGATCGCCACCGTCGCGCCCTCCAGCGGAAGGTCCCAGAGCTCGCCGATGTCGCGGAACACCAGCATGTCGGCATCCAGGTAGAGGGCCTTGCCGGCGTAGCCGGCCAGCTCGGGGATGGCGAAGCGGGCGAAGGAGAAGTTGGTCCGCGAGCCCTGGCGGATGTCGCGGGGCTCGGGAAGATCCAGGTCGATCAGCGGGCAGACCTGCACCGGCCGGCGCGTGTGGCGGCGGATCGAGTGCTCGAGCACCGCCACCGCCAGAAGCTGGGACCGGTCGGTCCCCACATAGACGCGCACCACGTCCTGCATCCCTGTCTCCGGCCGCCGAGGAACCGCATCCTAGCCGAGGCGGCGCCGGGGCGCGAGACGAAGGGGCTTGCCGGGACCTCGGCCGTGGAAATAGACCGGCCGCCGCGGCAACCATTCCGGCGCCGCACGCGTTCCAGGCGGTTGCGCCTTGGCGCGGCTTTCGGGGGGATCGCGGCCGAAGGGCCGATCCCAGTTTCATGATGGAGACGTCGGCTCATGGCTGAATCCGCCGGGCTAAAGGTCTTCGTGGTCGAGGACGAGACCATCGTCGCCATGCTGCTGGAGCAGATGCTCGAGGAGCTGGAGTGCGAGGTGGCCGGCGTCGCCGGGCAGCTGAGCCAGGCCACCGAGCTGGCCCGGACCGTGGACGCCGACGTCGCCATCCTCGACCTCAACCTGTCCGGCCAGCGGGTGGATCCGGTCGCCGCCATCCTGGCCGAGCGGCAGGTGCCCTTCATCTTTGCGTCCGGCTATGGCGAGGACGGCCTTTCCCCGGAGTGGCGGGGCCGACCGGTGCTGCCCAAGCCCTTCCGCCTGGACCAGCTGAAGGACGCGCTCGAGGCGGCGACCGGCTGAGGACGCCTATTTCGGCCGGAACCGCCTGGACGCCGGGAACCCCTTGGGAACCAGCCGCCCGGCCCCGGCCCGCTTGCCCAGCCACAGCTTCCAGTCCGGCCAGGCCCGGCTGCGGCCGGCCGCGTCGATCATCGACGGCCCCTCGGCCTCGCCGAACGGCAGGCCGTCGCGCAGGCCGCCTTCGCGGTAGCTCTGCAGCTTCACCCCCTTGCCGCGCGGCATCTCGGGCAGCTCGCTCATGGGGAAGATCAGCGCCTTGCCGTTGTCGCCGATCACCGCCAGGTGGTCGCCCGCCGCCTCCAGGCAGAAGGCCGCGCCCCTGGAATCCACCGTCAGCACCTGCTTGCCGGCGCGCTTGGAGGCCACCGCCTCCTCTTCGGGCAGGATGAAGCCGTAGCCGGCCTTGGACGCCAGCACGAGCTTGCGCCCGGGGCGATGGGCGAAAATGGCCAGGATGTCGACCCGGTCGTCCAGTTCGATCATCAGGCGCACCGGCTCGCCCTGCCCCCGCCCCGACGGCAGCTTGTCGCCGGCCAGGGTGAAGAAGCGGCCGTCCGAGGCGAAGATCAGGATCTTGTCGGTGGTCTCGGCCGGCAGCAGATAGGCGAGCTTGTCGCCCTCCTTGAACTTCAGCTCGGAGGGGTCCTCGACCTTGCCGCGCTGGGCGCGGATCCAGCCCCGCTCGGAGAGGATCACGGTGATCGGCTCGCGGACGATCATCGCCTCGACCGCCGCGGCGGCGTCCACCTGGGGCGCGTCGGCGAAGGAGGAGCGGCCCGTCACGCCGCTGGGGCGGCGCTGGTCGGCGGGCCGCGGCTTGTCCAGCACCTTGCGTACGTCCCGCAGGCCCGCGCCCACCAGCTTCCACTGGGCCCGGTCCGAGCCCAGCATGGCGGTGATGCCCTCGCGCTCTTCCGACAGCTCGGCGTGCTCGCGGCGGATCTCCATCTCCTCCAGCCGCGCCAGCTGGCGCAGGCGGGTGTTGAGGATGGCCTCGGCCTGGATCTCCGACAGGGCGAAGCGCTCGATCAGCCTCTGCTTGGGCTCCTCCTCGTAGCGGACGATGCGGATCACCTCGTCCAGGTCCAGGTAGACGATGAGCAGGCCGTCCAGGATGTGCAGCCGGGCCTCGATCTTCTCCAGCCTATGCCGCGCGCGCCGCATCAGCACCTCGCGCCGGTGATCCAGGAAGGCCAGCAGCGCCGGCTTCAGCCCCATCACCCCCGGCGTGCCGCGCGCGTCCAGCACGTTCATGTTGATCGGGAAGCGCACCTCCAGGTCGGACAGCCGGAACAGGCTCTCCATCAGGACCTCGGGCTCGACGTTGCGCGACTTGGGCTCCAGCACCAGGCGCACGTCCTCGGCCGACTCGTCGCGCACGTCGCCCAGCAGCACCGCCTTCTTGGTCTCGATCAGGCCGGCTATCTGCTCGACCAGGTCGGACTTCTTCACCTGGTAGGCCAGTTCGGTGACCACGATCTGATAGGTCCCGCGGCCGGTGTCCTCCTTGATCCAGCGCGCGCGCACCCGCACCCCGCCACGGCCGCTCTCGTAGGCCTCGTGGATCGAGGACGGCGGCTCGACGATCACCCCGCCGGTGGGAAAGTCCGGGCCCGGAACAAAGGCCATCAGCTCCTGGGTGGTGGCCTCCGGCGCCTGGAGCAGGTGCAGGCAGGCGTCGATCAGCTCGCAGGCGTTGTGCGGCGGGATCGAGGTGGCCATGCCGACCGCGATGCCC
>JANWHQ010000036.1 GCA_025450315.1 Caulobacteraceae bacterium | reverse complement strand
TGGCCTACGCCTTCGCTCCGCTGGTGGGCGCCGGCGTCCTGATGGCCGGCGCCAGCGTCTATCTGCACGCCCACAGCGACGGCGAGCCGTCCGAGCTCTACGAGATGCGCGACCTGCAGGCCTACGACCTGGCCGCCGCGATCCGGATCCAGCCGGACTTCAGGCTGAAGCGGCTGGACGCGGTCGCCCCGGGGCTCGCCCGCCTGCTGAGGGTCAAGGCGGCGCCGGCCTACACGCCCGTGCGGCTGGACGCGATCTCGGCCATGCCCGACCTCGACAAGGCGCTGTTCGACACGCCGAACTCGGCGGTCTCGGACCAGTGGCGCGACCTCGTGCTGGGGCGCCCGCTGCTCTATCTTCAGATCCGCGCGCGCGACTTCTTCTGGGTGCTGGCCACCCCCGACGTCGACGCCTGCCTGCCCTTCTTCGACGGCGTCGCCGGCCCCGAGCCCTGGGTCACCCGGCTCGGCCTCAAGAACCACGAGAGCCCGAAGGACCTGGCGCTGAAGGCCTGGGGCGAGCCGATCTCCCACAGCCCGCTCGCCTGGCATCCGCTCTATGCGGCCTTGGACGTCGTGCTGCTGGCGCTGCTGCTCAGGCGGCGGCGGACGACCGACATCCCGGTCGCGGGGCTGCTGGCCTCGGCCCTGGTGTTCGTGGCGACCTTCTTCATCATCTCGGTGGCCTGCGACTACCGCTATCTCTACTTCCTGGACGTGGCGGCCATCGCGGCCGGCGTCTACGTCGCCGCCGATCCCTCCGGATTCCGGCTCAGGCGGCGGCTTCCAGGAGCGCCCTGACCTCGTCCAGTCTCACCGGCCGGGCCCGAAGACGAACGCGCCCGCGGGCGCGTTCATGCCGCGCTTCTCCGCCGCCCGGCCGGCCGCCGGGGCGCCAGGGCCTCGCCGACCTGGCCGAAGCGCTCCAGCGCCAGGACCCGGTCCGCCAGCCGGCGCGCGCCCTCGCCCAGCACCGGCTCGGCCAGGGCCAGGAACTTGGCCTCCAGGGCCGCGCGGTCGGGGAAGCTGCCGGGCTCGCCGGAGGGATCGCGGACGCTCAGCTCGAAGTCGCCCTTGGCCGTCCTCAGGCTCACGCGGGCGCCGAAGGGATGCGGGCTCGCCGCCTCCACCGCCTCGTCCCTCACCACCGTGATCTTGTCGCAGAGGGCGTCGATGGCGCTGTCGCCCAGGCGCCGGTAGTCGTCCCAGCCGAAGCCGCCCTGGTCCAGGGCCACCGCGGCGCAGAAGGCCATGGAGAACTGCCCGTCGACCACGTTGCGCGGCCGGCGCTTGGCCGCCTCGGGCTCGCCCACCAGCACCACGCCCGAGCGATGCAGCCCGACCTCGAGCGCGCGGACGTCGCCGCCGGTCAGGCCGTGCCGGCGCCGCAGTTCGAGCAGGCCGTCCAGCGCCGCGTGGGAGTAGCGGCAGCTGGGATAGGGCTTCACCGCGATCCTCAGCGTCTCCCAGTCCCGGCCCAGGCCCTGGACGGCGCGCTCGGGACGGGGCGCGTCGGTGTAGCCGGCCAGGAGCCCATGGCGGCCCTCGATGGCCGCGGCCGAGCCGCGGAAGCCTTCGGCCGCGAGGCTGGCGGCGATCAGGCCGTTCATGGCCGCTTGGCCCACCTGCCAGCGCTTGTTCCAGGCGCCGTTCTGGAGGAACTGCAGCGAGCCGGCCGCCTGGCTGCCCGCCACCCCGAAGGCCGAGGCCATCCGGTCCGCATCCAGCCCCAGCACCCGACCGGCCGCCGCCGCCGCGCCGAAGGTCCCGGCCGTCGCGGTGGGATGGAAGCCGCGGGCGTAATGGGCGGCCGGATCCAGCGCCAGGCCCAGCCGGCAGCAGACCTCGTAGCCGGCGACAATCGCGGCCAGCACCGTGGCGCCGTCCGCGCCCGCCAGCTCGCCCGCCGCCAGGGCCGCCGGGACCACCGGAGCGGAGGGGTGCAGCGAGCTTTCCGCGTGGGTGTCGTCGAAGTCCAGCGAATGGCCGAGCACGCCGTTCAGCAGGGCCGCCACCGGGGGCGCGTAGCCCCGCCCATCGCCCATCACCGTGCAGCCGCCCTCGCCGTCCAGGCCCAGCCGCGCCAGGGCCGCCATCACCGAGGGGGTCGATTCCGCCTCCACCCGCGCCCGCACGGCGCTGCCGAGAAGATCGAGCGTCAGGGCCTTGGCGCGCTCGGCGGCGGCCTCGGGGATCGCCTCCAGCCGGAGGCCCGAGGCGAAGGCCGCCAGGGTGAAAGTTTCATTCGCCATCGCCGCCGACCAATGTTCTGCTGGCCGCCATCGATAGGGCTTTCTCGGGGAGGGGCAAAGCCGTGTTCGCCCAGTTGCTGACGCCGGTGGGATCCAGCCTGCCGCTCTCGTTCCTCGTCGCCGCCGCGCCGATCGCGCTGGTCCTGGTGCTGATGGGGGTGGTGCGGCGCGCGGCCTGGGAAGCCTCGCTGGCCGGGCTGGCGCTGGGCCTGGTCCTGGCCGTCGCGGTCTGGAAGATGCCGGCGGGGCTGGCGCTGGACAGCGCCGCGGCGGGCGCGGTCTTCGCGCTCTGGCCGATCATGTGGATCGTGATCAACGCGCTCGTGCTGTTCAACATCGCGGTGAACTCCGGCCGCTTCGACGCCCTCAGGGCCTGGGTCGAGCGCCGCCTGCCCGATGACCGGCGGGTCGTGCTGGTGATCATCGGCTTCTGCTTCGGGGCGCTGCTGGAAGGGGTCGCCGGCTTTGGCTCGCCGGTGGCGATCACCTCCGCGCTCCTGATCATGACCGGGTTCGAACCCCTGGAGGCCCTGACCTTCACCCTGATCTTCAACACCGCGCCGGTGGCCTTCGGGGCCCTGGGGGCGCCGGTGACCACCCTGGCCGCCGTGACCGGCCTGCCCGACCACGTGCTGGGCGCCATGATCGGCCGCCAGCTGCCGGCGTTCGCCCTGTTCCTGCCGTTCTACGCCGTCGGCATCTACGGCGGGCTGAAGTCGATCCGGGCGCTCTGGCCGATCCTGCTGGTGGCGGGCGGCAGCTTCGCCCTGACCCAGTTCGCGGTCTCCAACTGGGTGAACTACGTCCTGACCGACGTCTTGGCCTCGCTGGTCTCGCTGATCGTCTCCACCGCCTTCCTGGCCGTCTGGAAGCCCGCGCCCGACCCAGCCTACGCCATCCGCCGCGCCGCGGCGTCGGAGGTGCGGACCGCGGTCCCGCCCTGGCAGGGTTGGCTGCCCTGGGTGGTGGTGGCGGCGGTGGTGATCGTCTGGACGGTGCTGAAGTTCGCCAACCTCGGCCAGATGAAGATCAACTGGCCCGGCCTGCACGACGCCGTGCAGATCACCCTCTACCACAAGCCCTACGCGGCGGTCTGGACCTTCCAGCCGCTGGCCACCGGCACGGCCATCCTGGCGGCGGCGCTGATCACCGCGCCCCTGGTCGGCTGCGGACCTCGGGCCTTCCTCAAGGCGGCCCTGGCGGCCTGGCGGCAGTGCCGGCTGGCGGTCCTGACCGTCTGCGCCATCCTCGCCCTGGCCTATGTGATGAACTACTCGGGGATGAACTACACCCTGGGCCTGGCGGTCGCCTCGGCCGGGGCCGCCTTCCCGATCCTCTCGGCCTTCCTGGGCTGGGTGGCGGTGTTCCTGTCGGGCAGCGACACCTCCGGCAACGCCCTGTTCGGCAACCTGCAGGTTGTGGCCGCCCGCCAGCTCGGCCTGAACCCGGTGCTGTTCGCCGCCGCCAATTCCTCGGGCGGGGTGATGGGCAAGATGATCTCGCCGCAGAACATCTCCACCGGGGCCTCCACCACCGAATACAAGGGCCAGGAGGGCCTGGTGCTGGCCCGCACCTTCAAGCACAGCGTCCTCTTGACTATCCTCCTTGGCCTTCTGGTCCTGGCCCAGCAGCGGCTGTTTCCCTGGATGATCCCGGGGCCCTGACATGTGATGCACATCTTCACATGCTCAGCACATGACCATGGTCCAGATCCGCAACATGCCGGAGACGCTGCACAGGGAGTTCAAGGCCCGCGCCGCCCTCGCGGGTGTCGTTGTCTGACTATCTGCTGGACGAGCTGCGCCGAGCGGCCGAGCGGCCGAGGCCAAGGAGCGGAGCGCCAAGGGCCTGCCGAGCCCCCACGAGTACCGGCGCCTCAACCGGACCCTGGCGATCGCGGCCGGCGACATCGACGAAGCCCTTGGCCGGGCGGCGATCGGGAACATGGTCGACCTGCAGATCCGTAGATATCCGCACGACGTTCTGCTCGCCCGCGTCTGGGAGCTGCGGGGAAACCTCGGCGCCTATGACGCCGTCTATGTCGCCCTGGCCGACGCGCTCGACGCGCCGCCGCTGACGCGTGACCGCCGCCTCGCCGATGCGGCCGGACGCTACGCCAGGATCCAGCACGTCTGAGCGACCGCTACTTCCCCGCATCCGCCGCCGCCGGCGGCGGACCGGCGCGGAAGGTCAGGACCTGGCCGTCGGCCTTGGTGATGCTGATCAGGGAGCCCGCCGGGCGGCCGTCGCGCATGGGGAAGGCCAGGGCCGTCACCTTGTCGCCGGGGATGATGGAGCTGTGCTTGATGCCGGCGCGCAGCAGGGTGCTGGGTCCCTCCGATTCGAAGCCCCACTCGGTCTGCTTGCCCGCCGGATCGGAGACCAGGACGATCACCCAGGAGTGGGGGTTGGTGTACTGGAACTCCTTCACCGTGCCCGAGATCGAGATCTGCCTGGAGCGGTCGAACATGGCGAAGGAATGGTGCGCCAGCGCCGGGGTCGCCAGGGCGGCCAGGCAGGCGGCGGCGGAGAGGGCCTTGAACATCTATTGCGCTCCTGGGGGCTTGGCGGGCGGCGCCGTCGCGGCGGCGGGCGGCGCGCCGGGCTCGCGGTAGCCCTTGTCGCCGGGCAGCAGGAAGTCGGTCGATCCGTTGGGGGTCTGCACCACGTTGTTGTTCTCCTCGCAGGACCAGTGGTTGATCCGCAGGTTCGGGGTCTTCACCCGGCGATAGAGCTGGCGCACGTGCCAGGGCCGGGTCAGCGACACCGGGTCGTAGACGTCGACGATGTCCTCGATGGCGTCCGGCCCGATCTTGCGCATCCGCTCGACGGTGGTGGCCTGGTCGGAGAAGTCGGGCTGGTCGCGCTGGTATTCGCCGGCCTTCAGGTTGTTGGTGTGGATCACCAGGGTATCGCCGTCCCAGAAGCCGATGGAGTCGCCCTCCCAAAGCGGATAGGCCTCGTCGGCCGGCACGTGGCCCCGGTGGTCGGTGTAGACCCGGCGGATCTCGGCGTTCTGCTCGGTGAGCAGCCAGGATTCCTCGGGCCTCAGGATGTATTCGCGCAGGAACGGCTCCAGCAGCCAGCGCGGATAGCCGGCGGGCAGGCAGGCCGACAACGGGTCCCACTGGATGCCCTTGGCGATGTCGGCCAGCTTCTTGTCGTAGCGGGCCTGGTACTCGGGCGTCAGGGGCGCGTCGGCCTTGGGACCGGTCTGCCCGGGATCGAAATGGAAGCCGCCGGCGTGCTCCCAGAGGCCGGTCCAGTCGGGCAGGTTGCGCCAGGTGATCCTGGTCCCGCCGTGGGCGGCGGCGCGCATGGCCTGATACTCGTCCCACGAGCTGGCGTAGGTCTTGTCGTAGCGCCAGGTCGAGGGCCTGGCCGGCGCGGCCAGGGCCGGCGGCGCCGCCGTGACGGCGAAGGCCAGAACGGCCACGGCCCGAAGCCAAGGGTGCATCGGAACTCCTCCCGGGCCCGGCTCGGCGGCCGCGATCCCGGGCCGATCATGCGCAGCCTGACCTCGCGCGCAAGCCATTGACGACGCAACGAACCAAACAAATCGACCTCGGCGCGGGCGGCGGCTATCAAGACTGCGACGCCCATGCTGATCCCTCCGCTCGTGCAGCCCCCATCCCCCGCTCCGCGGGGACTTCCCCCGGAGGGGGAAGATCGAGGGCCGCGCAGCTGCAAGGATCTTGCCCCCTTGAGGGAAGGACCGCCCCCGGCTCGACCGGGGGCCGGGAAGGGGGCTCCAGCTTGACCGATCCCCATCACGACATCCGCGACGCCGTGCGCCGGCTCTGCGCGCGCTTCCCGGGAAGCTACTGGCAGGCGCTGGACCGCGAGCGGGCCTATCCGGCCGAGTTCGTGAAGGCCCTGACCGACGAGGGCTGGCTGTCGGTGCTGATTCCCGAGACCTACGGCGGCGCGGGCCTGCCGCTGGCGGCGGCCGCGGCGGTGCTGGAGGAGATCCACCGCTCGGGCGGCAACGGCGCCGCCTGCCACGCCCAGATGTACACCATGGGGGTGGTGCTCAGGCACGGCTCGGAGGCCCAGAAGCGGCGCTGGCTGCCCCAGATCGCCTCGGGCGAGCTCAGGCTGCAGGCCTTCGGCGTCACCGAGCCCTCCAGCGGGGTCGACACCACCCGCATCTCCACCTTCGCCCGCAAGGACGGCGACCGCTATGTCGTCCGGGGCCAGAAGATCTGGACCTCGCGGGCCGAGTACTCCGACCTGATGGTCCTGCTCTGCCGCACCACGGCGCGCGAGGAGGCCGCAAGGCCCAGCGACGGCATGAGCGTGCTGCTGGTCGACATGCAGCAGGCCAAGGGGCGCGGCCTGACCATCCGGCCGATCCGCACCATGCTGAACCACGCCACCACCGAGCTGTTCTTCGACGACATGGAGGTCCCGGCCGAGAACCTGGTCGGCGAGGAGGGCCAGGGCTTCCGCTACATCCTGGACGGCATGAACGCCGAGCGGATCCTGATCGCCGCCGAGTGCATCGGCGACGGCCGCTTCTTCGTCGACCGGGCGTCCGCCTACGCCAAGCAGCGCGAGGTGTTCGGCCGGCCCATCGGCCAGAACCAGGGCGTGCAGTTCCCGATCGCCAGGGCCCACGTACAGCTGGAGGCGGCCGCCGGCATGGTCGCCCGCGCCGCGGCGCTCTACGACTCGGGCCAGCCCTGCGGGACCGAGGCCAACATGGCCAAGCTGCTGGCCTCGGAAGCCTCCTGGTTCGCCGCCGACACCTGCCTGCAGACGCACGGCGGCTTCGGCTTCGCCGAGGAATACGACATCGAACGCAAGTTCCGCGAGACGCGGCTCTACCAGACCGCGCCGATCCCCACGAACCTGATCCTCTCGCACGTGGCGACCCACGTGCTGGGCCTGCCGAAGTCGTTCTGATGGCGGGGCCCCTGGACGGGATCCTGGTGGTGTCGCTGGAGCAGGCGGTGGCCGCGCCGCTCTGCACCTGCCGCCTGGCCGACGCCGGCGCCCGGGTGATCAAGGTCGAGCGGGCCGAGGGCGACTTCGCCCGCGAATACGACCACGTGGCCCATGGCGAGAGCGCCTATTTCGTCTGGCTGAACCGGGGCAAGCAGTCGCTGGTGCTGGACTTCAAGGCTCCCGAGGACGCCGCCCTGCTGCACCGGATCATCGCCCGGGCCGACGTGCTGGTGCAGAACCTGGCGCCGGGCGCGGCCGAGCGCGCCGGTTTCGGCTCGGACGCCATGCGCGCGGCCCATCCGAGGCTGATCACCTGCGACATCTCCGGCTACGGCGAGACCGGCCCCTACGCCCGGATGAAGGCCTACGACCTGCTGATCCAGTGCGAGTCGGGCCTGGCCTCGGTGACCGGAACGCCCGAGGCGCCCGGGCGCGTGGGGGTCTCGGCCGCCGACATCGCCTCGGGCATGACCGCCCACGCCGCCATCCTGGAAGCGCTGATCGAGCGCGGCCGCACCGGCCGCGGCAAGGGCGTGTCGGTGGCCATGTTCGACGCCCTGGCCGACTGGATGACCGTGCCCCTGCTGCACCACGACTACGGCCGGCGGGCGCCTGCCCGCGTGGGCCTCAGCCATCCCTCGATCGCCCCCTACGGCGCCTTCTCGAGCCAGGACGGCAAGCAGGTGGTGCTGGGGGTGCAGAACGAGCGCGAGTGGACGGCGCTCTGCGCCGAGGTGCTGGGCGTTCCGCGCCTGGCCGAGGATCCGCGCTTCGTCTCCAACGAGCTCAGGGTCAGGAACCGCATCGCGCTGGACGCGACCATCTCCAACATCTTCCGGGGGCTCAGCAGGGCCGCCATCGTCGGGCGGCTGCGCAGCGCGGGCATCGCCTTCGCCTCGCTGAACGGGGTCAGGGAGCTGTCGAGCCATCCGCAGCTGCGCCGGGTGGAGATCGCGACGCCCACCGGCCCGGTCGCCCTGCCCGCCCCGCCCCCGCGCTGGCGGGACGAGGACGCCCGGAACCTCGGCCCCTCTCCCGCGCTCGGCCAGCACACCCAAGCCATCCGCAAGGAGTTCGCGTGAGCTTCGAGACCCTGCTGATCACCGAACCTGCCCCCGACGTCGCCCTGGTCGCGCTGAACCGGCCCGAGGCGTCCAACGCCTTCAACACCCGCATGGCGCTGGAGCTGGCCCAGGCCTTCGCCGAGTTCGGCCGGACGGAGGCCGCGGCCCGCTGCGTGGTGCTGACCGGATCGGGCGAAAAGGCCTTCTGCGCCGGGGCGGACCTCAAGGAGCGCGATGGCATGTCCGACGAGCAGTGGGCGGCCCAGCACAAGGTGTTCGAGGCCATGGGCGAGGCGCTGCTGGCCGCGCCCATGCCGGTGATCGCGGCGGTGAACGGCGCGGCCTTCGGCGGCGGCTGCGAGATCGCCCTGCTCTGCGACTTCCTCTATGCGGCCGAGACCGCCCGCTTCGCCCTGCCCGAGGTCACCCTGGGCATCATGCCGGGCCTGGGCGCCACCCAGACCCTGACCCGCGCGGCGGGTCCGCGCCGGGCCAAGGAGGTGATCGCCGCCGGCCGGCCGTTCACCGCCGCCGAGGCCCTGGACTGGGGCGTCGCCAACCGCGTCTGCCCGCTGGGCCAGCTGCTGCCGGCCGCCCTGGAGACCGCCGGCCGCATCGCCGCCAACGCGCCCCTGGCCGTGGCGGCGGTGAAGCGCGCCATCGACCTCGGCGACGGCCATTCGCTGAGGTCGGGCATGGCGGTGGAGCTGGAGCAGTACAGCCAGCTGTTCCCCACCGACGACCGGCGCGAGGGGATCCGGGCCTGGCGCGAGAAGCGCAAGGCCGCCTTCAAGGGCCGCTAGGGCGAAGCTCGGTAATCGGGCGGTAAGGCGAGGCGTCCATTATGCGTCCCGTCGATTGCAGCGCCCAACACACAGGCGCCACAAATGCGCCGCAACGGCGACATTAGATCGGCGTGGGTGAATCGGGCGACGAGCGCCGATTTCGTGGGGGACGTCCATTGGCGTCATCGCGGCCAGACAAGGATTTTGACGGCGCCGGGGTCAGCATCGGCCTCGCCGTGGCCGGCGTCCTGGCCGCCGGTCTGGGGCTGGTGACCATGCACACCGCCTTCAGGCCCCTGCCAAAGCCCGGCGTCGCGGTGGTGATCTCCCATGCCGAGACCCCCGTCGCCCAGGCCTCCTGGCGTCACGCGAGGGACGTGAAGGCCGCGGCCCAGGTCTCCAGCCTGCCCGACGTCGACGAAGTCCCGGCGCCCGAACCGGCCGTCCGCCATCACGACGCCGCGCTCCGGGCCAGGCCCCCCTCGCCCGCCGCCAAGGCTCCCGCCGCCGCCACGCCCGCCCCGGCCGCCGCGCCGGCCCCCCTGGCCGCCAAGCTGACGGTCCAGCAGGTGGCCAAGGCCGAGATCCCCGGCGAGAAGCTCTGCAAGGCGCCCTCGCCGCAGGTGCTGACCGCCAAGGCGCTGCTGCCGGCGATGATCCTGCGCTACGATTCCAAGTTCAAAGCCCCGCCGCTCGACATCGCCCCCGAACGGCCGCCCTCGGACGACACCCAGCGCCGCATCAAGCTGTCGGCGCTGCTGTCGAACCTGCTCGAGAACTAGGGTCGTTCGCCCGCGCCCTCGCCCGCGGGCGAGGGAGCGCTCAGGCCGCCTTCCAGTAGACGAACCCCATGGCGTTGCCGGTGCCGGCTTCGGACCGGTAGCAGGGCACGTAGTCGACCACGGTCGGCTGGCAGCCCAGCTCGGCCATGGCGCCGATCACCGGGATCCAGTTCTTGGTCTCGGAGGTGCCCGACTGGAAGGCGCTCTCGGGCAGCCGCTCCAGGATGTGGGCGTCGCCCGCCCGGATGGCCTCCAGGATCACCGCGTCGACCTCCTCGTCGATGACGAAGTGGGTCAGGCCGCCCGAGCCGATCAGGGCCACGCGCTTGTCGCGGTCCCAGCCGCGGATGGCCTTGGCCAGCGCCTGGCCGAAGGCGATCGAGCGGGCCACGGTCGGCTGGTTGGGCGGATAGAAGGTGTTCTCCACGATCGGCACGGTGGGCGGGACCTGATCGCCCAGCAGCCGGTGGTAGATGAAGCCGAAGGCGTGCGGGATCGAGGTCCAGCCGCCCCGGTGCGGCGGCAGCTTCTGCATCGAGGCCAGGTCGAAGCCCTCGGCCTGCACCGACTTCAGGATGTGCAGCCCCAGCTCGGGACAGCCCGGGTATTCGGTGGGCTCGTCCGGCGCATGGGCGCGCATGGCGATGCGGATGCCCTCGGGCCAGCGGCTGGCGTACTCGGCCGGCGGCAGGCTGTTGGGCACGGTGTCGCCCCAGTAGACCGCGAAGGTCGGCACCAGGCCGTCGGCGAACATCTCCATCTGGTCGTTGCCGACCACCACCACCACGTCCGGCGCCGTCTCCTGGAACACCCGGCTCAGGGTGGCGATGGCGGTCTGGCAGCGGTCGAAGCGCGCGTGGGTGACCTCGGGCGTGAGCTGGTCGGCGAAGTGCTCGCCGGCGCGCGCCTTCTCCAGTTCGTCGTAGGTCCAGACCCGCCCGCGGAACGGATGGGTGTTCTTGCGGTCGTCGGCGGCGCGAAGATGCCAGTTCTCCGGCGGGGTGGTCAGCATCGGCCCGTGCGAGGTGCCGATGCCCAGGACGATCTCGGCCATCAGCGTCTACTCCCGAGAGGCCCGCGCAGCCCCCATCCCCGGCTTCGCCGGGACTTTCCCCATAGGGGGAAGATCTCAGGCCCGGATCCTCCCCCCTTGGGGGAGGGGGACCACGCGCAGCGTGGTGGAGGGGGCGGCGCCGGCATCACAGATCCAGCCTGAACGCCTGACGCGCGGTGTCCTCGAAGATGGCCTTCTTGTCGGCGGCGCTCAGCCAGCCGATGGCCTCCACGGAGGGGGCGACGTGGTCGAAGGCGTGGCCGGTCTCGGGATTGGTGTGCGATCCGGTGCCCGGGCACTCCGAGCCGAACATCACCCGGTCGGCGCCCACCACCTTGATCAGCAGCTCCACCGCCTCGGGGGTGTAGAGGGTGCAGTCGAAATAGAGGTTGCGCAGCCGGTCCAGGAACCGCTCGCCCACGGGCCGGCCCGCGCTGGCGGCATGGAAGCGGCCGAACTGGTAGGGCACCGCCCCGCCCCCGTGCGGCACGATGATCTTGAGGCCCGGGAAGTCCTTGAAGACGTCGGAGTTGCAGAGGCTGAGGACCGCGATGGTCTCCTCGTTGATGAAGTGCAGCGAGTATGGCGTCCGCTCGGACTTGGAGCTCGCGGTGTGGATCATCGCCGGCACGTCCAGCTCGCAGAGCTTCTCGTAGAGCGGATACCAGTAGCGGTCCGACAGGGCCGGCGGCTCGGTCCCGGAGTTCTCGTAGGGGTCCGGGTTCAGCAGGCAGCCCACGAAGCCCAGGTCCTTCACGCACCGCTCCAGCTCCGGCAGCGCGACCCCGATCGGCAGCCCCGCCACCTGGGGCAGGCCGGCGACGCCGCGGAACAGGCTGGGGTGCATCCGCACCTGCTGGGCGATGACGTCGTGGAAGGCCTCGTGAAACCACTGGACGATCTTGGCCGGCCGCTCGGAATGCATCAGCTGGAACGGCCTCGGCGACAGGAGCTGCACGTCGGTGCCGTGCTTCCTCAGCTGCTCCATGTGGCTGTCGCCGAACACGCTGCGGGCGTTGAGCGCCGCCTCGACCTGCTCGTCGCTGTACTTGCCGCCGCCCCGGCCGTGCGAGCCGCGCGCGGCCAGAAGGCCCGACTTGTAGGCATAGAGCCCCTGGGGCGCGGAGACGTGGCCGTGGATGTCGATGATCATGTCGCTGCCTCGGGCGGGTTCAGCACCAGGATGCGGTGGGCGAAGACGCGGATCTCGGCGAACGCTCCGGCCTGGGCGTAGGGATCGGCGTGGGCGATCCGGGTGGCCTCGGCCTTGTCGGCGGCCTCCAGGATGACCATCGAGCCCTTGGCGGGCGAGCCGTCGAAGTCCTCGAACAGGGGCCCGGCCAGCACCAGCCGCTTGCCCAGCTCCACGCGGTAGGCGATGTGCGCCGGGCGGTTGGCCGCCCTCGCCTCGGCCGAGCCCGGGCGGTCGAAGTACTCCACGACGAAGTGCGGCATCGGCGGCTCCTCGTATGGCGCCGTCTGAGGCGGCGTTTGCGGTCCGCACCCTAGGACATTAAGGGGGGCCAAGTCGCCTCTGAATCAGGGACCCGTACCATGGCCGAGGCCTTGCTGGAGCGCCTGAGGGCGCTGGACGTCTGCGCCGTCTCCGACGCCCTGGACCGGCTGAAGCTGCCCGCCTCGGTCGGCGGTATCGCGCCCCAGACCCTGCGCGCCCGCATCGCCGGCCGGGTGGCCACGGTGAAGTTCGCCGCCGGCTCCAGGACCGGCGCGCGCCACGCCTGCACCGCCGCGGTCGAGGCGGCCGAGCCCGGCGGCATCGTCGTGGTCGAGCAGCGCACCGGCGTCGACGCCGCCGGCTGGGGCGGCATCCTCTCCAGGGCCTCCAGGACCCGGAGCCTTTCCGGCGCCATCGTCGACGGCCCCGCCCGCGACATCGACGAGGCCCTGGAGGTCGGCTTTCCCGTCTACGCCCGCGCCTGCACCGCCCGCACCGCCCGCGGCCGCATCTACGAGGCCGACACCCAATGCCCCGTGGTGATCGGCGAGGTCACCGTCCATCCCGGCGACTACGCCCTGGCCGATTCCTCCGGCGTCGCCTTCATCCCGGCCGCCGAGATCGAGCGCGTGCTGGACGCCGCCGAAGCCATCGCCGCCCGCGAAGCCGCCATGACCGGTGACGTCGAAGCCGGCCAGCCCGTGAGCCAGGTGATGGGCCAGGGCTACGAGCACATGCTGAAGGGCAATTAGGAAGGCCCGCGGGCCGCCCTATTTGCTCGCCGCCGCGTCCGCGGGAGGCGCCAGCGTTGGGAGGAATATCTTGACCGAGCCTCCGAAGCTTAACGGTGCAATTTGTAACTGCCGTCATCTGCGATGGTGCAATGGATGATGGCATAGCCGGATGTGTTGAGAACCTGCCCCCGAGGCGGAATATAGGTCGCGAGACTGGACGGGCATGCATTTCCAGCCTGCGCCAACGAGTAGCCCGATCGTGAACTCATTGACGAGGAGGCGGAGGTGGCGCCCCCTGGAGCGGGCTTGCGTCGCTGACATCAGGTCTGGAATGCGAGCGGCAAGTACTCGATCATCGTCTGCAGCGCCAATCGATGATGAAGGGGGGAAGAATGAAGATCCGATCCGTCGCCGCTGCGGCGCTCGCCGCGGCCCTGATGCTGACGAGCGGCGCGCTGCCCGCCTACGCCCATCATTCCTTCGCCATGTTCGATCAGAGCACGACGAGCCAGCTCGCCGGCACCTTGAAGGACGTGGCTTGGAACAACCCTCACATCGCCATGATCGTGGTGGTTCCCGGCGACAACGGCCAAGCCGCCGAGTGGCACTTCGAAGGCGGGCCTCCGGCATTCATGCTGCGGGCCGGCATCAAGCGTGACGACCTGTCCGGTCGGATCGGGTCCAAGGTCACCGTCACCTTCCATCCCCTGAAGGACGGCCGCACCGGCGGATCGCTGCAGGGCGTGAAATTCGAGGACGGGGCCTCCTGGAAGCTATAGCCGCCACGGCAGGGAGAGACTGATGAGACACATCCGGTTGTGCGCCGCGCCCCTGGCGGCGCTTTCGCTCCTGGCGCCCCTTTCCGCCGGCGCGCAATCGCCGGCGGCGGGCCCGCGCGTGTCGAACGCCGTCCTCGCCCAGAGGCCCACGCCGCGCATGGGCGGCCACCCCTCGCTGGAGGGCTACTGGTTCTCCGGCACGGGATCCATCCCGCCGATCCAGTACGACACGACCCGTGATGCGAAAGGCGACATCGAGGTGAAGACGGTTCGCGACCCGAGCCAGCCGCCCAGGGCGTCCGGCCCGAACGCGGGCAGCCAGCCCGACTACAAGGACGAGCTGAAGCAGAAGACGAAGGACCTGTTCTTCCACGAGAACAAGACCGACAAGGTCTACAACTGCGGTCAGCCGGGGCTGCCACGTGTGGGCGCTCCCCAGCGGATCGTCGAGAACAGCAAGGAAATGGTGTTCCTGTACGCCGACCTGGCCGGCATGGTTTGGCGGCTGATCCCGATCGGCGGCAAGGCGCCGACCGGCAACGATCCTTCCTACTACGGCGACGCAGAGGCTCATTGGGTCGGCGACAGCCTCGTCGTGCACACGACGAACTTCAACCAGGACACCTGGCTGGGCGAATTCGGCTACATCCATTCCGACAAGATGGAGGTGACGGAGAAGTTCACCCGCGTGGGCGACACCATCCGCTACGACGTCACGGTGTCCGATCCCGGCGTCCTGAAGAAGCCCTGGGTCAAGCCGACCGTGATCATGCGCCTGGAGCGAAACAACGAGATCATCGAGCCCCCGGTCTGTCACCTGGACCCGCTGCTGGAAGGCGACACCGACGGGCAGTTCCACATCCAACGCTTCTGAGCTGAGGCAAGTCTGCCGGCGTCGTCAGGCTCGAGGCTGGCCCAGCCGTGTCTTCTTCACCAGCGCCGCCCTCGGCCGCCGCCCAGGCGCAGACCTTCACGACGTCCCGCCATCGATCGAGACCGGCCGTCGCCTGTGCCGGGGACACCGACCTTCGCCGCGCGGATTCATCAGGACGCGCCCTCGGCGGTGCGCCGCAGCCGGCGGAGCTCGCGCGCGGTCAGGGCCATGAACGCCACCGTGACGGCGATGATCGCGGGGTAGCAGACCAGCATGGCGTCGGCGATGGCGCGCGGGCCGGTGAACAGCTTGGCCACCAGGGCGAACAGGGTCGGTCCCATGGCCAGGCCCAGGATGTTGCCGGCCAGGAACTGCAGCGAGGTGACCTTGCCCATCAGCCGGCCCGGGGTCACCTCGGCCAGGATGGAGGCGACGGCCACCTGGCCTGCGCCGGTGATCAGCACCGAGAGGGCGTAGGCCACCCACATCAGGCCCACGCTGGGGGCCAGCAGCACGGCCACCGCGGCGGGCAGGTTCAGCAGCGAGCCGGCGATGGCCACCCGCAGCATCCCGTCCGGCCGCCGGGGCGTGGTGAAGCGGTCCATCAGCTGGCCGACGGTGACATAGGCGATGGGCGTCAGGATCAGGCCGAGCGGGCCGGTCACCTTGCCGATGGTCGCCGGCGACAGGCCCCAGAGGCGGGTCAGGGCGGCCGGCATCCAGGCGGTCCAGCCGGTCGCCAGGGCGAGCACGACGGTCATCAGGAAGATCGGCAGGTAGAGGCGCCAGTGCTGGCCCAAGAGGCGCAGGGTCGCGCCATAGCTGGCCGGGTCCTGCCTCGTCGCCGGCTGGTCGCGGGGCGGCTCGCGCACGCTCAGCATCAGGAGCGCCGCCAGCACCCCCACGATCCCGGGAACGGCGATCACCGTCTGCCAGGGCTTCAGCGCGCCCAGCAGCGGCACGGCCCGGAAGGCGCCGTGCCGGGCCGCCCCGTAGATGATGCCGCCGACCAGGGCCCCCGCCCCGCCGCCCAGCAAGGGTCCCATCTGGTAGATCGAGAAGGCCCGGCCGCGGTTCTTCGGCTGCACGCCGTCGCGGATCAGCGAATAGGCCGCCGGCGGCAGGGCCGCCTCCCCGAGGCCCAGGCCCACGCGGGCGGCGAACAGCTGACCGTAGCTGCCGGCGAAGCCGCACAGGCACTGCATCACCGACCAGAACAGCACCGCCCAGAAGATCATCAGCCGGCGCTTCACCAGGTCGGCCACGTGGCCGGCGGGAATGCTGCAGAGGCTGTAGAGCACCACGAAGGACAGGCCGAGCAGGTAGCTCATCTGCAGGTCGGTGACGTGCAGGTCTTCCTTGATCGGCTGGACGATCAGGGTCAGGGCGCCGCGGTCGAGGTAGTTCAGGGTGTAGATGCCGGTCAGCACG
>JANWHQ010000035.1 GCA_025450315.1 Caulobacteraceae bacterium | reverse complement strand
CTGGATCCGGTGCTGCGTGATACCTATGGGGTGATCGTCTACCAGGAGCAGGTGATGCAGATCGCCCAGATCCTGGCGGGCTACAGCCTGGGCGAGGCGGATCTGCTGCGCCGGGCCATGGGCAAGAAGAAGAAGGAGGAGATGGACCTCCAGAGGGCCCGCTTCCTGTCCGGTGCAGCCGAACGGGGCCTCAAGGAAGAGACCGCCAAGCTGCTGTTCGACCGGATGGAGAAGTTCGCCGGCTACGGCTTCAACAAGGGCCACGCCGCGCCCTACGCCCTGATCGCCTACCAGACCGCCTTCCTGAAGGCGAACCATCCGGTGGAGTTCTATGCGGCCTCGATGAGCCTCGACATCTCCAACACCGACAAGCTGGCGGTGTTCTACCAGGACGCCAAGCGCATGGGCGTGAAGGTGCGCGCGCCGGACGTGAACCGCTCGGGCGCCGACTTCGAGGTCGAGGACGGCGAGGTGCTCTACGCCCTGGGCGCCGTGCGCAATGTGGGCGTGGACGCCATGCGCCACCTGGTCGCCGCGCGGCAGGAGGGCGGACCGTTCCGCGACCTTTTCGATTTCGTCGAGCGCGTCGATCCCAAGCTGGTCAACAAGCGGGCGCTGGAGAACCTGGCCAGGGCCGGCGCGTTCGACACCCTGCATTCCAACCGCGCCCAGATCCTGGCCTCGGCCGACCTCCTGATCTCCTACGGCCAGAGCGTCGCGGCCGAGCGCGCCTCGGCCCAGAACAGCCTGTTCGGCGGCGAGCAGGCCGACGCCGGGCGTCCGCGCCTGCCCAAGTCGGCGGTGTGGCCGGCGCCCGAACAGCTGGACGAGGAGCTGCAGGCGGTCGGATTCTACCTGTCGGGCCATCCCCTGGAGGACATGACCGAGGTGCTGCGCCGGCGGCGCACGACTCTGTTCACCGACGCCCTGGTCCAGGCCGAGGCCGGCATCGAGGCCTTTCGCATGGCCGGGGTGGTGCGCCGGCGCCAGGAACGCTCTTCGTCCCGCTCGGGCGAGCGCTTCGCCTTCATCTCGCTGTCGGACCCCACCGGCGAATACGAGGTGCTGTTCCCGCCGGAGGCGCTGCGCCGCTGCCGCGAGCTCTTGGAGCCGGGCCGCGCCATCAGCCTGAAGGTGCGCGCCAAGGCCCAGGACGGGGAGGTGCGCTTCTACGGCGACGAGGCCGAACCCATCGAGAAGACCGTCGAGGCGGCCGCCGCCAGTCTGCGCATCCACATCTCGGCGCGCTCGGCCGAGATCGACGCCCTGAAGCAGCGCCTGCAGGGCGCCGCGGCCGCCAGGGGCGGGGGCGAGGTGCTGCTGGTGGCGGGCTTGGGCGAAGGGCGCGAGGTCGAGGTCAAGCTGCCGGGCCGCTTCACCCTGGACGCCGCCCTCCGCGGGGCCCTGAAGACCGCCCCGGGCGTGATGTATCTGGAGGACGTGTAGGAAGCGCCCTGTGCGTTCGGGGGCGCCGCTTGCCTTTTCCGGCCTAACCTCCTATCTGCACCCCCCAATCTCGCACGCAGGCGTTCGGTCGATCGGGGAGACATCCCGTATCGCCCGTTCCGGTCCCCTCGGGGAGCCGCCTGCGGAGGCTCAACCGGAAGAAGGACATCAACGCCCATGGCGCTTCCTGAATTTTCCATGCGTCAGCTGCTCGAAGCCGGCGCCCACTTCGGCCACCAGACCCACCGCTGGAACCCGAAGATGGACCGCTACATCTTCGGCGACCGCGCCAACATCCACATCATCGACCTCAGCCAGACCATCCCCTTGCTGCACCAGGCCCTCTTGAAGGTGCGTGAAGTGGCGGCCGGGGGCGGCCGGGTGCTGTTCGTCGGCACCAAGCGCCAGGCCTCCGACCCGATCGCCGGGGCGGCCAAGCGCTGCGCGCAGTACTATGTGAACCACCGCTGGCTGGGCGGCACCCTCACCAACTGGCGCACCATCTCCCAGTCGATCCAGCGCCTGCGCGAGCAGGAAGCCGTGCTGGCCGGCGACGGCGGCCACCGCACCAAGAAGGAGCTGCTGCAGATCACCCGCGAGCGCGACAAGCTCGAGCTGTCCCTGGGCGGCATCAAGGACATGGGCGGCATCCCCGACCTGATGTTCGTGATCGACACCAACAAGGAAGCGATCGCGATCCAGGAGGCGCGCAAGCTCAACATCCCGGTGGTGGCGATCCTGGACACCAACTGCGATCCGGACGGCATCACCTTCCCGGTGCCGGGCAACGACGACGCCGCCCGCGCGATCCAGCTCTACTGCGATCTGGTGGCCGATTCGGTGATCGACGGCCTGGCCGCCGGCCAGTCGTCCTCGGGCGTCGATCTGGGCGCCGCCGAACGGCCGTTCGAACCGGCCCTGGGCGCGACGAGCGCCGAGGCCGCCGATGCTCCGGTCGCCGCCGAGCCCTCGGCCGAGGCCGCCGAGCCTGCGGAGACCGAACCCGATACCAGGGCCGGCGACTCCCAGTCTGAAACGGCAGAGGCGTCGGCCTAAAATCTGTAGCAGGGCGGGGCTAAGGCCCGCTCTTCCGGTTGCAACAACACCGCGGGCCGCAGCGAGCGGTCCGCGCATCGTCCAATGGAGGATGACATGGCGGACATCACCGCCGGTTTGGTGAAGGAACTGCGCGACAAATCCGGCGCAGGCATGATGGACTGCAAGAAGGCCCTGCAGGAGAACGGCGGGGACATCGAAGCTTCGATGGACTGGCTGCGCACCAAGGGCCTGTCCAAGGCGGCCAAGAAGGCCGACCGCGTGGCCGCCGAGGGCCTCGTGGCCGTGGCGCTGCGCAGCGATGGCGCCGGCATGACCGGCGCGGTCATCGAGCTGAACGCCGAGACCGACTTCGTCGCTCGCAACGAGATGTTCCAGAACGCCGCCCGCAAGGTGGCGCAGACGGCGCTCGACGTGGAGGGCAATGTCGACGCCCTCGGCTCGGCCAAGACCGCGGACGGCGAGACCGTGTCGGACATGATCACCAACCTGATCGCCACCATCGGCGAGAACATGGTGGTCCGCCGCGCGGCCCGCTTCCAGGTTCCGGCCGGCGCCGTGGCCTCCTACGTCCACAACGCCATCGTGGCGGGCGAGCTCGGCCGCATCGGCGTGCTGGTGGCCGTCGAAGGCCAGGGCGACCAGGGCAAGCTGCAGGAGCTCGGCCGCAAGATCGCCATGCACGTGGCCGCGACCCAACCCCTGTCGCTGTCGACCGAGGACCTGGATCCGGCGGCGGTGGAGCGCGAGCGCGCCATCTTCGCCGAACAGGCCGCCGCATCGGGCAAGCCGCCGCAGGTGGTCGAGAAGATGGTCGAAGGCCGTCTTCGCAAGTTCTACGAGGAAGTCGTGCTCTTGAAGCAGGCCTTCGTCATGAACCCCGATCAGACGGTCGAGCAGCTGGTGGCGGAAACCGCCAAGACGCTCGGCTCGCCGGTGGCGGTGAAGGGCTTCGTGCGCCTCGCCCTCGGCGAAGGCGTCGATAAGACCGATGGTCCCGACTTCGCTTCCGAAGTCGCGGCGATGACCAAGGGTTAACTCCCAGCGGACTCAATGGCCCGCCGTTCCGGACGTCCGGAACGGCGGGCTTTTGATTCCCGGCGCCCGGCGCCGCCATGGCCGGCCGGACTTGCGCCGTCCGGTTCGTCGGAGCACACAGATCGCTCATGGCCCTTGAATCGACGAGCCCGCCGCATCGCCTGCCCATGTACCGTCGGGTCCTGCTGAAGGTCTCCGGCGAGGTGCTGATGGGCCAGGCCGGCTTCGGCATCGACATGCAGACCGTGGATTCCGTGGCCGAGGACGTCGCCGAGATCGTCCGCCATGGCGTGGAGCTGTGCCTGGTCATCGGCGGCGGCAACATCTTCCGGGGACTGTCGACCGCCGCGCGGGGCATGGAGCGGGCCGGGGCCGACTACATGGGCATGCTGGCCACGGTGATGAACGCCCTGGCCATGCAGAATGCGCTGGAGAAGATCGGCGTCGACACCCGCGTGCAGTCGGCCATTCCGATGGCCGCGGTCTGCGAGCCCTACATCCGCCGCCGGGCGCTGAGGCACCTGGAGAAGGGCAGGGTGGTGATCTTCGCCGCCGGCACCGGCAACCCGTTCTTCACCACCGACACGGCCGCCGCCCTCAGGGCCGCCGAGATGGGCTGCGACGCCCTGTTCAAGGGCACGAGCGTCGATGGGGTATACACCGCCGATCCCAAGCTGGACCCGGCCGCCCGCCGTTATGATCGATTGAGCTACCAGGAGGTGCTGGCTCAGGACCTTCGGGTCATGGACGCCTCGGCCATCAGCCTGATGCGCGACAACCGCATCCCGGTCGTGGTGTTCTCCATCCGCGAGCGTGGCGCCTTGCTGGAGGTTCTGACGGGGAGCGGCGTGCACACCGTCATTTCCGAGCACCGCAACGACCGCGACTGAGAAGGAGCCGAGCCATGGCAGTCACCGAGAAACCCGTCCTGGCCCGTTATCGCGAGCGGATGGACAAGGCCATCACCGCTTTGAAGGAGGAATTCGCCGGCCTCAGGACCGGCCGCGCCTCGTCCAGCCTGCTGGACCAGGTGCATGTGGACGCCTACGGCTCGACTGTGCCGCTGAACCAGGTGGCCGCCGTCAGCGTGCCCGATCCGCGCTCTCTGATGGTCAGTGTCTGGGACCGCGGCGTGGTGGTTTCGGTCGAGAAGGCGATCCGCGCCGGGGGCCTGGGGCTCAATCCCGTCGTCGAGGGACAGAACCTCCGCATCCCGATCCCCCCACTCACGGAGGAGCGGCGCAAGGACATCGCCAAGCTGGCCGGCAAGTACGCCGAGCAGCAGCGGATTTCGGTGCGCAACGTGCGCCATCACGCGATGGACGACCTGAAGAACGCCGAGAAGGATGGCGTGATCACCAAGGACGAGCATCACCGCATGCAGACCGACGTGCAGAAGCTCACCGACGAGGCGATCAAGCGCATCGACGAGACCTTGAAAACCAAGGAACAGGAGATCATGCAGGTCTGACGCCGGCGCCCTCGCGTCCCGCGTCCCTCCTGGACCGCGCCATGCCCAGCAAGGTCATATCGCCGCCGTCCTTTCCTGCGCGCTCCTATCCCGGCGGCGGCGGGCTTCACGTCGCCATCATCATGGACGGCAACGGACGTTGGGCGAAGGCGAGGGGCCTGCCCCGCTCGTTCGGGCACCGGGCCGGCGTGCAGGCGCTGAAGCGCACCGTCGAAGCAGCGCCCGAGCTCGGCATCGACCGGCTGACGGTGTTCGGCTTCTCCACCGAGAACTGGCGCCGCCCGGCCCAGGAGGTCTCCGACCTCATGAGCCTGCTCAAGACCTATGTGAACTCCGACCTCGACCGCTTGGCGCGCGAGGGGGTGAACGTGCGGGTGCTCGGCCGGCGCACCGGCCTGCCGCCCGACATCCAGGAGGTGATCGACCGCGCCGAGGGCCGCACCGCCCACAACGACCGCTTCCGGCTGCAGGTGGCCTTCAACTACGGCGGGCATGCCGACATCCTGGACGCCGCCCGGGCCTTCGCCGAGGAGGTCGCCGCCGGCCGCGCCAGTCCGGGCGACCTCACCGAGTGCAGCTTCGAGGCCCGCCTCTGCACCGCCGGGGCCCCGCCGCCCGACCTGATCGTGCGCACCTCCGGCGAGCGCAGGCTGTCCAACTTCCTGCTTTGGGAAGCGGCCTACGCCGAGTTCGTGTTCCAGGACGTTTTCTGGCCCGATTATGGTCCCGACGAGCTCCGCGCCGCCGTCGACGAGTACCAGAGGCGCAAGCGACGCTACGGCGGAGCGGACGTCGATGACGTTCTTGCAACGGGCTAAGCGCTTCGACTGGTCCAATCTAAGGCAGAGAGCGATGTCGGCGTTCGTGCTGGCGCCGCTCGCGATCCTGGCTGTCCTGGCGCCCAGCATCGGCTGGATCGGCTCCTGGCCGTTCCTGGTGCTGATGGCCGTGGCCATCGCGCTCCTCGCGCACGAATGGGCGGTGATGAGCTCTCGCGAGCGCCCCCGCGGGATCGCCCTGGTCCTCGCCGTGGGCCTGCTCGCGGCCGAATTCGCGGCCTATCGCGGGTACTATCACCTGGCGTGGCTGGTGCTGCTGGGGGGCATCGTCGCCTGCGCCATCGTCGCCCTGATCGTGCGGGCCCGGCCGGTCGACGCGGCCTTCGGGGCCTTCTACCTGGGCGGACCATGCCTGGCGCTGACCTGGGTGCGGCTGGGCGCCCAGGACGGTCTGGCCTGGACCATACTGTTGCTGGCCGTGACCTGGGCGGCCGACATCGGCGCCTTCGCGGTTGGAAATATCGTCGGAGGGCCCAAACTCTGGCCACGATTCTCCCCCAACAAGACATGGTCAGGCTTTATCGGGGCGTTGGTGGTGGCCATGGCCGTGGGAGCTTCGGTCACAGTGGCGTTCGGGTCCCACATGCAGGTATCACTGGGCGCCGCGGCGCTCATGGGCCTCATCGGGGGGCTGGCGACCATGGCGGGGGATCTTTTGGAGTCCATCTTGAAGCGTCGGTTCGGGGTCAAGGACTCCGGGGACCTGATCCCCGGACACGGCGGCCTGCTCGACCGGGTGGACGGTCTGATGATCGCCATCCTGGCCGTGGCTGGCGCACGCCTGATCCACCTGGCCGGATGGGACGCATGAGCGCGCGCCGCGTCTCGATTCTGGGATCGACCGGCTCGATCGGCGCGTCGACCCTTTCTCTTTTCGAAGAGGCCGGCGCGGCGGGCTCCTGCGAGATCGAGATCGTCGCTCTCACCGCCGGCCGCAACGTCGAGAAGCTGGCCGAGCAGGCCAGGCGCTGGCGCCCCGAACGGGTGGTCATCGGCGACGAGAGCCTGTTGCCCGAGCTGCGGGAGCGGCTGACGGGAACCGGCCTCAAGCTGGCCGCCGGCCGCAAGGCGGTGATCGACGCCGCCCAGCTCGACGCCGACTGGGTGATGTCCTCGATCGTCGGGGTGGCGGGCCTGGAGCCCACCATGGCCGCCGCCCGCACCGGCGCGGTGGTCGCCCTGGCCAACAAGGAGAGCCTGGTCTGCGCGGGACCTCAGCTGCTGGCCATGGCCAAGGCAGCGGGCGGCACGGTGATCCCGGTGGATTCCGAGCATGCCGCCATCTTTCAGGTGCTGCAGCCCGATTGCGCCGAGCGGGTGCTCAAGTTGATCCTCACCGCCTCGGGCGGTCCGTTCCGCGAAAAGAGCCTGCAGGAGATGTCGGGAATGACGCCCGAGCAGGCCGTGGCCCATCCCAACTGGTCGATGGGCGCCAAGATCTCGGTGGACTCGGCGACCATGTTCAACAAGGGCCTCGAGATGATCGAGGCCTCCTATCTGTTCTCCACGCCGGCGGCGAAGATCGAGGTGCTGATCCATCCGCAATCGATCATCCACAGCATGGTTGAGTATCAGGACGGGTCGACCCTGGCCCAGTTGGGGCCGCCGGACATGCGCGCGCCGATCGCCTGCGCCTTTGCCTGGCCCGACCGTCTGCCGTGGCCGGCGCCCAAGCTCGATCTGGCCCAGATCGGCCAGCTGACCTTCCACGCACCGGACCCTGAACGTTTTCCAGCCCTCTCCATGGCGCGGGAGGCGTTGGAACGGGGCTGTGGCGCCCCCGCCGCGCTGAACGCGGCGAATGAAACAGCCGTCGCCGCCTTCCTTGACCGCCGCATCGGCTTTCTCGATATTGCCGCGGCGGTGGCGGAGACTCTCGAACGCATGGATCGTGCGGGAGATCTTGTCGCGGGGGCGGACGGCGACGCAGTTGAAGTCGCGATGACGGTCGACAAGGCGTCTCGCCGGGTGGCGGGCGACGTCGTGTCGAGCGTCGGGCGCTCCAACTAAGACGGGGGAGAGTTCACCGCCCAATGCTTGGCATCGCGCAGAACGTTGCGATCTATACCCTGCCGTTCCTGGCGGTGCTGACGCTTGTCATCACGGTGCACGAGCTCGGCCACCTGCTGGTCGCGCGCTGGTGCGGCGTGGCGTGCGATCGCTTCTCGATCGGCTTCGGACGCTCGCTGCTCGCCTGGCGGGACAAGAGCGGCATGGAATGGCGCGTCGGCTGGATCCCGTTCGGAGGCTATGTGCGCTTCTCGGGCGACGAGGACGCGGCCAGCGTGCCGGACGCCGACGATCTCGCCGAGCTGAGGCGCGAGGTCCTGACCAAGGAAGGTCCGCGCGGCCTCCGACGCTATTTCCACTTCAAGCCGCTGTGGCAGCGGGCCCTGGTGGTCGCGGCCGGACCGGCGGCCAACTTCATCCTGGCGGTGGTCATCTTCGCGGCCCTGGCCCTGGTGATGGGCAACGTGAAGATCAAGCCGCGCGTGGGCGAGGTCAGCCCCGCATCGCCGGCCGCCGCCGCCGGTTTCCGGGCCGGCGACCTGATCCTCAGGGCCAACGGTCATCCCGTGGAGGACTTCGCCGACCTCCAGCAGATGGTCGTGCTCGACACAGGCCGGCCGATCACCTTCGAGGTCCAGCGCGGCTTCGCCGAGGTGCAGCTCGTCGCGACGCCGGTGCGCAAGACCGCCACCAGCGGCCCGCGGGGCTGCCCGGTCGGCCTGGGCTGTATCGGCATCGCGCCGAGCCGCGCCAAGGGCGATATCCAGCTGGTCAGTTTCGGTCCGATCGGCGCGCTGGGGCAGGGGGTCAAGGAAACCCGCGATATCCTGACCCTCACCTTGACCTATCTTGGACGGATGGTCACCGGCCACGAGTCCGGCGACCAGCTGTCCGGCCCGCTCGGAATCCTCGGCGCCTCCGGCCATGCGGCCCAGGCGGCGATCGACGACGGACCGCCGACGATTGGCGCGACGGCGGTGCGCCTGCTGGTCAATCTGCTGGGCATGGCCGGCTTCCTGTCGGTGGCGGTGGGCTTCGCCAACCTGCTGCCGATACCTGTGCTGGACGGCGGCCACCTGCTGTTCTACGGCTACGAGGCGATCGCGCGACGGCCGCTCGCCGCACGCGTTCAAGCGGCGGGTTACCGTGTCGGGTTCGCCCTGCTGGTCGGCCTGATGCTCTTCGTCACCTGGAACGACCTTCAGCGCTATAAAGTGTTTCACCTGATCGGCGGACTCTTCTCGTGAGCCGCCCCTCAAGAATGGCTGGTCGCATGCATCGATCCAACCCACGCCGGGTCGCGCTGAGCTCCAGCTTGGCGTTGCTGCTCGGCGCAGGCGTGCCGCTTCAGCAGATCTCCGCCCAGGAGCTGACTGCCGATTCGGCGACGCCCGCAGGGGTCGGACCGTCCCTGGCGAAATCCCAGGGCTTCCAAATGGTTCCCGGCCCGGCGCCCAAGGACGTCCTCCCCAGGCGCACGCCCGAGACGCCGGGCGCGAACGGATTCCAGCTTCTGCCGCCGAGCGCGGACTCCGCTGGCGCCCAGGCGTCGGCCGTCGTGGGCGACACGCCGGGATTGGTGACCGACCCGTCGGGCTTCCAGATGCTGCCGGCATCCGCCACCGCCCTGGCCGTGGCCTCGCCGCAACCGCTGGCGCTGCAGGCGGCGGCGGCCCAGCGGGTGCGCGCAGGACTGCCGTCGGTGGTGGCCGATCTCGCGCCGGGCGCCGTCGTCGAAAACGGTTTCGAGATCCTGCCCGCCACGGCCGAAGCCCGCGCCCACGCCGCGGCGCCGGCGACGGTCCTCGCCGCCCGGACGCCTCCGGCCGTCCCGATGATCAGCCTGGCCAGCGCGCCGATCGGCCGGGTCGTGGTCCTGCCGCCGTTCATGATGGAGCTGCGGGAAAAGCCGGTCCTGGCCGCGCCGCGGTCGCTGGTCGCCGTGCAGGCGTCGGCGCCCGACGTCGAACTGGCCCCCGTCGCCGTGGCGGACGATGTCGCGCCAGTCCCCACCGTCACCTCCAGGACCGATGTGACCCTGGTCGATGCGCCGGTCGCTGTCGCCCGGGCGCCGCTGCAGCCCGTCGATGCCGTCACGCCCGACGCCGAACTGGTCCTGGTCAGCGCGCCGCCCCAAGCCGCGCCCGAGATCGCCGTGGCGACCACCGCCATCCAGGTGCGTGCGCCCGATCGGGACGCCGCGGATCTGCGGCCTCAGCTGGCCAGCGTCGCGCACGCCTCGGCGCCGACCGCCGAGGTCATCGCCCGTCCGATCGTCGAAAGCGCGCCCACGCCGATCCTGGTCGCCCGCTCACAGCCTCTCGAGCTGGCCACCGAGGCCGCGCCGGTGCTCGAACGCGCCACTTCAGTCCGCAGGCTGCGCCGCAAGGCGCCTTCCGCGGTGCTGATCCAGGCCAGGGCCCAGACCCCGACCCGGTCCAGGACCAGGCCCCAGGTCAGGCTCGCCGCTGCGGCGCCGCTGTTCCTGGAATCCTTCGACCGTCCCGTGGGCCCAGGGTTTACCCTGGCCGCCGTGCACGCGGCCCGCCCCGACGTGGTGATGGCCTCACCCCTGTCGGATGCAGTCTCAGATCCGGTGCGGGACGCCCTGCCGGCGCCGTCGGCCAAGCTGGTGCTGGCCAGCTACGACGCTCCGGTGACCACCGAATCGCAGGTCCAGCGGCTGGCTTCCGCGGCGCCGGACCTGGTCCTGACCGGAGCGCCATCCCAACTTGCTCCGGCCGCCGACACCATGGCGGTGCCGGCCTCGGCCGTGGCCCAGACCGCCGCGTCGGCCTCCACGCCCGGGACCTCCCAGATCATCGAGCTGGCCCAGGCCGCTCCGGCTGCTGGGCCGACAGCTCCGCCCCCGGCCCCTGCCGCCGCGGCGCCGGCGACCGCTGTCGCTCCGCCTCCGCCGGCCCCAGCCAACCCGACGCCGGCGTCCGAGGTTCCCGCCCAGCCCCAGGCGCCGCCCCCGGCGGCCCCGACGGCCCAGGTGGTCCGGCGCATCATCGTGCAGGGCAACGAGCGGATCGAAGCCTCGACCATCCTGTCCTACCTGCCGATCCAGGTGGGCGACACGGTGGACGCCGCCAAGCTCGACCTGGCGGTCAAGACGCTGCACCGCACCGACCTGTTCGCCGATGAATCCATGGAGATGCAGGGCTCGGACCTGATCATCAGGGTCTCCGAGAACCCCATCATCAACCAGGTGGTGTTCGAGGGAAACCACGCCCTCAAGGAAGACAAACTTCGCGACGAGGTGACCGTGCGTCCGCGCGGCATCTTCACCCGCTCCCGGGTCGAGCAGGACGCCCAGAAGATCATCGAGCTCTACCGCCGCTCGGGACGCATCTCGGCGACCGTCACGCCCAAGATCGTGCAACTGCCGCAGAAGCGCGTCGACCTGATCTTCGAGATCAACGAAGGTCCCAAGACCGGCATCGAGCGTATCAACTTCGTGGGCAACAAGTCGTTCAGCGACACCGCCCTGCGCGATGTGGTCGTGACCCGGGAGTCGCACTGGTACAAGTTCTTCCAGTCGCACGACAACTACGACCCCGACCAGATCGAGTACGACCGGGAGCAGATTCGGAAGTTCTATCGCAATCACGGCTTCTACGACTTCCGCGTGGTGTCGGCGGTGGCCGAGCTGGCGCCGGACAAGAACGGCTTCGTCGAGACCTTCACCGTCGACGAGGGCCCCAAGTACCACTTCGGCAAGCTCAAGGTGACCACCGAGCTGAAGCGGCTGAACGGCGAGCTGCTGGCCGCGCTGCTGCCGATCCGCACCGGCGAGCTCTATGAAGACGACCGGATCGAGAAGGCCACCGACGCCCTGACCTATGCGGCCGGCGCGAACGGCTTCGCCTTCGTCGACGTGCGCCCGCGCTACGTGGCCCACCCCGAGACCCGCACCGTCGACGTCGATTTCGACATCAAGGAAGGTCCGCGCGTCTACATCGAGCGGATCGACATCGTCGGCAACACCGCCACGCTCGATTACGTCATCCGCCGCGAGATGCGGGTGGCCGAGGGCGACGCCTACAACCGCGTACTGGTCGACCGCTCCAAGCAGCAGATCAAGGCGCTCGGCTTCTTCAAGGACGTCGAGATCGAGCAGCTGCCCGGTTCGGCGCCCGACAAGACCGTGCTGCGGGTCAAGGTCACCGAGCAGCCCACCGGCCAGCTGACCTTCTCGATCGGCTACTCGTCGCTGGAGAAGCTGGTCGGCGACATCGGCATTTCACAGTCCAACTTCCGGGGCCGGGGCCAGACGGTCAGCTTCCAGGTGTCGATGGGCTACCTGCAGAAGCGCGTCAGCCTGGACTTCACCGAGCCCCGCTTCATGGGCCGGAACATGGCGGCCGGCTTCGACATCTACACCTACCTTTACAACTACCAGACCACCGCCGCCTTCTCGAGCTCGTCGACCGGTATCACCCTGCGAACGGGGTTCCCGATCAACCAGTACACCTCCGCGGGGCTGTTCTATTCGATCCACACCGACAACGTGACGTTGCCGACCTATGTGCTGGATCCGACCACTGGCGCCTGCTCGGCGGGCTATTCCCAGACGCTGTGCGACGAAGTCGGCCGGACCTTCACCTCGTCGGTTGGCTACTCCTTCCGGATCGACCGGCGGAACGACCCGATTATCCCGACCCGCGGCTTCTACATCGACGGCCGCCAGGAGTTCGCGGGCCTTGGCGGGCTGCGGTACATCAAGACGACGGGCGACGTCGCCTGGTTCTACGGCTTCACCCCCAAGTGGATCCTGAGCGTCAAGGGCCTGGCTGGCTACATCACCGGATGGGGCGGCGACTCGGTTCGGATCAACGACCGCAAGTTCCTGGGTGGCGACGAGTTCCGCGGCTTCCAGATCGCCGGCCTCGGCCCGCGCGACACGACCCTGCAGGCGCAGGGCTGCGTCAATGGAACCTCGACGACGAGCTCCACCAGCGGTACCTGCTACGGCGACTCGCTGGGCGCCGACGCCTGGGCGGTCGGCACGATCGAGCTGCAGTTCCCGAACCTGATTCCCGAGCAGTACGGCATCAAGACCGCGCTGTTCACCGACTTCGGCACGGCCGGCGTGCTGGACGGCCCCGCCAAGCGCAACCCCAACGGCACGATCAACCCCTTCGTCCGGGACAACCTGGCCTTCCGCGCCTCGGCGGGCATCAGCGTGTTCTGGAAATCGCCGATGGGACCGCTGCGCTTCGACTTCAGCAAGGTGCTCCGCAAGACGCCTTACGACGTGCCCGAGACCTTCTACTTCTCGACGGCCACCAGCTTCCAATAACGGCGACCACCGCCATTCCTGCAGACAACGAGGTTGTTACTCATGCATAAGTTTCATCTGATTGTTTCAACCGCCGCATCGGCGGCGCTGGTCCTCTCGGCGGGCGCCGCCCTGGCCCAGGCCGCGAGGCCCGCGACCGCTCCGCTCGCGAACGCCGCCGCCGGCGTGCCCACCGGCCCGGCCATCCCCAACATGTGCATCTTCTCCCAGCAGGCCGCCGTCGGCACTTCGGCCGTGGGCAAGTACGTGGTGTCCCGCCTGCAGCAGATTCAGGCGCAGGCCCAGGCCGAGCTGCAGAGCGAAGAGACGCAGCTGCAGACCGACATCAAGACCTACGGGACCCAGCGCGCCTCGCTGAGCACGGATGTGCAGGCCCAGCGCGACCGGGCTCTGACCGAGCGCGCCCAGGCCCTGCAGCAAAAGGCCCAGCTGCGCTCGCGCGAGCTGGAGGCCACTCAGCAGAAGGCGATCTCGCGGGTCGTCAGCGAGTACGATCCGATCGTGATCGCGGTGATGAAGTCGCGCAACTGCGGCATCGTGCTCGACGGTCAGGCCGCGCTGGCGTTCAACCCCTCCATGGACCTGACGCCGGACGTCGTGCGCCAGCTCGACGCCAAGATCACCCAGTTCCCCTTCGAGCGCGAGCATCTGGATACCGGTGCGGTCGTCCCGGCCGCCGGCGCCCGCTGATCCTTGCCGTAAGCGGAGTCCGGCCGGTGTCGGGCTCCGCTCACGATTGGCGTATTGTCCCGCGGCGCCTCTGCGGGAGGCGCGGATGACCGCGCCGCCAGCCCATGCCTGATCCGCGTTTCTACCAAGACTTGGGACCTGTCCCGGTGGAAGAGCTCGCCGCGCTCGCGGGCGCACGCCTGGCCGATGGCGGCGGAGCGGATCGCTCCATAGCTTTGGCGGCGCCGCTTGGCAGGGCCGGCGCCGACGCGGTCAGCTTCCTGGCGGACCGCCGCTATCTCGCCGATCTCGCCCTGACCCGCGCCGGGGCCTGCTTCGTCTCTGCAGACCAGGTCCCCTCCGTGCCGCAGGGTTGCCTGGCGCTCGTCACCGAGGAGCCGCAGGCCGCCTATGCCCGCGCCGCCGTCCGGCTGCATCGCGGCCGTCGGCTGGACCCCGAGGCGCCGCCCATCCATCCCGGCGCTACGATCGAGGCGGGCGCGGTTCTGCATCACGGGGTGGTGGTCGGCCCCGGCGCCCAGATCGGGCGAGGCAGCGAGATTGGCGCCAATACCGTCGTCGGGCCGGGCGTCGCCATCGGTCGGGACTGCGTGATCGGCCCCAACGCCTCGATCGGCTACGCGCTGATCGGCGACCGGGTGAAGATCATGGCCGGCGTCGTCGTGGGTGAGGCCGGATTCGGGGTCGCCGTGGGCAAGGGTGGGGCGATGGACGTGCCCCAGCTTGGCCGGGTGATCATCCAGGACGGCGTCAGCATCGGCGCCTGCAGTTGCATCGATCGGGGCGCGTGGGACGACACGGTGATCGGCGAGAACAGCAAAATCGACAATCTGGTTCAGATCGCCCACAACGTGCAGCTGGGACGCAACTGCATACTGGCCGGGCAGGTTGGTCTGTCCGGCAGCGTGGTGGCGGGAGACGGCGCGATGTTCGGCGGCCGGGCCGGAATCGCCGATCATATCTCCATCGGCGCCGGCGCTCAGGTCGCCGCAGCGGCTGGAGTGATGCACGACGTGCCCGCAGGCGAGCGTTGGGCCGGAGCGCCGGCCAAGCTTGCGCGGCAGTTCATGCGTGAGACGGCGTGGCTCGCAAGAGCGGCCTCGGGACGCGGGAAGGGGGAGGGGACATGACCCGAAAGGCCGACGAGCCGGGCGAGGACATCGATTACGCCGAGGTCGCGCGCCGCATCCCCCATCGCTATCCGTTCCTGCTGGTCGACCGCGCCGAAGACTACCGCGCGCACCAGTCGATCGTGGGCATCAAGTGCGTGACCATCAACGAGCCGTTCTTCCAGGGTCATTTCCCGGGCAATCCGGTGATGCCGGGCGTGCTGTTGATCGAGGCCATCGCCCAGTCCGGCGCGGTGTTGATGTCCAAGTCGCTGAATGCCGACACCACCGGCAAGACCATCTTCTTCATGTCGCTGGACAACTGCCGCTTCCGCCATCCGGTGCGGCCGGGCGACGTGCTGCGCATGCCGGTCGAAGTGGTCCGCGCGCGGGCGGACGTATTCAAGTTCAAGGGGCGGGCCCTGGTAGGCGACAAGGTCGCCGCCGAAGCCGAGGTCGCCGCCATGGTCGTGGGCAACGGCTGATGCCCGACATCCACCCGACCGCCATCGTCCACCCGGATGCGAAGATCGGGGCGGGAGTCGAGATCGGACCCTACTGCAGCCTGGGCCCTGGCGCGGTCGTCGGCCGCGCCGTGCGGCTGATCTCCCACGTGGTGATCGAGGGCCTGACCGAAATCGGCGAGCACAGCGTGGTGCATCCGTTCGCGGTCCTGGGCGGGGCGCCTCAGCATCTGGCCCACAAGGGCGAGCCCACGCGGTTGGTGATCGGAGAGCGCAATATCATCCGCGAGCACGTCACCATGCATACCGGCACGGCCATCGGGAGGGGCGTGACCACGGTCGGATCGGACGGCCTGTTCATGGTGGGATCCCACGTCGCCCACGACTGCATCGTGGGAGACCACGTGGTGTTCGCCAACAACGCCACCTTGGGCGGCCATGTCCAGGTGGGAGACTATGTGTTCATGGGCGGACTGTCCGCCGCCCACCAGTGGTCCAGGATCGGCCGGCACGCCTTCATCGGCGGTCTCGCGCCGGTGACCAAGGACGTGATCCCCTATGGCCTGGTGGGCAACGACGCGCACCTGGAGGGCATGAACCTGGTGGGCCTGAAGCGCCGCGGCTTCTCGCGCGACACCATCAACGACCTCAGGGCCGCCTACCGCATGCTGTTCGCCGAGGAGGGGACCTTCCAGGAGCGACTCGACGACGTGGCCCGCGTCTTCGGCCGTTCGTCGGAGGTGTCCGAGGTCGTCGCCTTCATCCGCGCCGACGCCAACCGGCCGCTCTGCCTGCCGAGAGGCTGAGTTGTCGGGCCGTCTCGGCCTGATCGCCGGCGGGGGCGGCCTGCCAGGCGCCATCGCCGCGGACTGCGCCTCCAGAGGCCGCGAGGTCTTCATCGTCCGGTTGAAGGGATTGGCCGAGCCCGGGCTGGCCGCCTTCCCGAGCGCCGAGGCGGGGCTGGCCGAGCTCGGCAAATGCCTGAAAGCCTTGAAGACCGCCCGCTGCGCCAGCGTCTGCTTCGCCGGTGTCGTCCGCCGGCCCGACGACTTCGGGGCGCTGAAACCCGATCTGTCCGCTCTCAAGTACATGCCCGGCGTCATCGCCGCGGCGAGACAGGGGGACGATGCGCTTTTGCGGGCCATCCTCAGGGTCTTCGAGCGCGAGGGCCTGGTCGTCGAAGGCGTCGGCGCGGCGGGGGCGGGTCTGCGGCTTGGCGCGGGCGTCTCGGGACGGATGACACCCTCGTCCGAGGACCAGGCCGACATCGAAGCGGCCGTGGCCGCCGCCCGCGACGTGGGACGCACCGACATCGCCCAGGGCGCCGTCGCCCGCGCCGGCCGGATCGTCGCCCGCGAGGGGCTCGGCGGCACCGACGCCATGCTGGCGGGAGTCGTTCCGGCGCCGGACGGACCGCGAGGCGTGCTGGCCAAGCTGCCCAAGCCCGGCCAGGATCGCCGGGTGGACCTGCCGACCATCGGGATCAGGACGATCGAGCGCGCCGCCGCCGCCGGCCTGAAGGGCGTTGTCGGCGAGGCCGACGGGCTGCTCGTCGTTGACCGCGCGGCGGTGATCCAGGCCGCCGACCGGCTGGGCCTGTTCGTGCTGGGCCTTCCGGCGTCATGACCACGGTGCTGCTCACCGCGCTGGAGGCCTCGGGGGATGCCCTGGGCGCGGGGCTGATGCGGGCTCTGAAGCAAAGGCTGGGGCCGGACGTCCGCTTCATCGGTGTGGGCGGCGCGGAGATGCGGGCCGAGGGGCTGGCGAGCGCCTTCGACATCGCCGAACTGTCGGTTGTGGGTCTGCTGGATGGCCTCTTCGCCTATCGCCGGGCCGACCGGCGGGCGCGGCAGGTGGCCGACCTGGCGGCGCGGGAAGGCGCCGACATCTCGGTGCTGATCGATTCCTGGGGCTTCAGCTACCTCCTGGCCAGGCGACTCCGCGCCGCCCTGCCTCGCCCGCCGCTGGTCAAGTACGTGGCGCCCCAGGTCTGGGCGAGTCGGCCGGGGCGGGCCAGGGCGCTGGCGCGGACCTTCGACCTCCTGCTCTCGATCATCGCCTTCGAGGCGCCATTGTTCGAGGCGGCCGGGGCGAAGGTCGCCTTCGTCGGCCATCCGGCCATGGCCGATGACGTCGTGCAAGGCGATGGGGCGAGGTTCCGGGCGCGGATCGGCGCCGCGGCGGGCGAGCAGATCCTACTGGTGCTCCCCGGTAGCCGGGCCTCGGAGGTGAATCGGCTGATGCCGACCTTCGAAGAGGCGGTCTCCAGGCTGAAGTCCGGCCGGCCATCTCTGCACGTGGTGGTCGCGCCCGCGGCGACCGTGGCCGAGCAGGTCACGGCGCGGGTGGCCGGATGGCCGTTCAGGGCTCATCTGGTCCAGGATGCCGAGGAGCGGCGCGACGCCATGGTCGCAGCCGACGTGGCCCTGGCCTGTAGCGGCACGGTCACCACCGAACTGGCCGTGGCAGGCTGCCCGATGGTCGTGGCCTACCGGCTTGGGCCGCTCAGCTACCAGATCGCCCGGCGCATCGTGCGCACCCGCTTCATCACCCTGATCAACATCGCCGCCGACGCGGCGGTCGCCCCCGAACTGATCCAGGGAGAATGCACCGGCGAGCGCCTCGCCGCGCAACTGGCGCGCCGCCTCGACGATCCCGGCCTCCGTCACGCCCAGTCCACCGCCCAGACGGCCGCGCTCGAAGATCTCGGGGGCAGGGGTCCTCCGCCGGCCGAGCGGGCGGCCGAAGCGATCGCTGGGATGCTCAGCCGTCGCTCATGAAGCGATAGCCTACGCCGGGTTCGGTCAGGATCAGGCGCGGGACGTTCGGATCGTCTTCCAGCTTCTGGCGCAGCTGGCCCACGAACACGCGAAGATACTGCACGTCATGCTCGTGCGCCGGACCCCAGACGGCGGTCAGCAGCTGCCGGTGGGTCATCACCTTGCCCGCTCCGCGCGCCAGCACCGCCAGGAGGTCGTATTCGCGCGGCGACAGCCGCATCGGCTCGCCCTTGCGGCTCACCAGCCGCCGCACCAGGTCGATGTCGACGCCGTGGGCCGAGATCACCGGCTCCCCGCCCTCGCGCTGGACCCGGTGGCGCAGGGCGACCCGCAGCCGGGCCAACAGCTCGCCCACGCCGAAAGGCTTCTCCACATAGTCGTCGGCGCCGGCGTCCAGGGCGTCGATCTTCTCGCTCTCGCGGTCTCGGGCCGACAGGATGATGATCGGGCCGGCATAGAAGGCGCGCGCCTTGATCAGGGCCTCCTTGCCGTCGATGTCGGGCAGGCCTAGATCCAGCACCACCGCATCGGGCGCCTTGCGGGCGATCTCGCGCAGCGCCGAGACGCCGTCCTCCACGCGCACCGGCTCGTAGCCGGCCGCCTCCAGCGCGGGGCCGAGGAAACGGTGGATCTGCGGCTCGTCGTCGACAACCAGGATGCGGGGACGGTGCTCGCTCACAAGAGGCCCGCCGGGGTGGGGGTTTCCTTAGGCAGGCTGATCAGGATGCGGGTGCCCAGGCCCTCGTGGATCGGGCTGGCGGCGGCGATCCGGCCGCCCATGGCGTCCACGAAGCCCTTGGAGATGGCGAGGCCCAGGCCCGCACCCTTGCTCCGGTCCGACGGCTGGCCCATGCGCCGGAACTTCTCGAACACATACTCGAGCTCGGCGGTCGGGATGCCGCGGCCCTCGTCCTCGATCGACACCACCACGTTCTTCAGGTCCTCGTAGGCGGCGATCTCGATGCGCGCGCCGTCGGGACTATAGGCGATGGCGTTCTCCAGGATGTTCACGAACGCCTGCTCCAGCAGTCCCGGATCGGCCCTGACCAGCGTCAGCCGGTCGGGGAAGTCGCGCACGGCCTTGCGGTCGCCAAGCCGCCGCGAGACCCGCTCCAGGGCCGCGGTCAGCACCTCGCGGACATCGATGAACTCCTTGCGGGGGGCCAGGGCGCCGCCCTCGATCCGGGTCATGTCGAGCAGGTCACCCACATAGCGGTTGAGCCGCTCGGCTTCCTCGCGAATGCTGTCCAGCAGGTCGCGCCGCACGTCCGGCTTCAGCTCATCGCCATAGTCGATCAGGGTTGTGGTCGAACCCAGGACGGTCGAGAGCGGCGTCCTGAGGTCGTGGCTGATGGAGTTGAGCAAGGCGGTCCGCAACCGGTCCGATCGGCGCAGGGCTTCCGCGTCGGCCGCCTCGGCGGCCAGTTCGGCGCGCTCCAGGGCCACCGCGCCCTGGTCGAGCAGGGCCAGGATGAAGCGCTCGTCGTCCGGACCGCCGCCCGATCCGGCTTCGGTCGCCGCCACGCCCGAGCGGGCCTTCAGTCCCTGCAGCGGCCGGAAGATCCAGCCGGCGTTGGGCAGGGTGCTGGTCCCGGCCCCCGCGACCTCGCCCTTGTCCCAGGCCCATCTCGCCGCGGCCAGGTCAGCGGCGCCCAGCTCTTCCATCGCCGGCGCGCCGGCGACGGGGGCGATCATGCCGTCGGACGGCAACATCACCAGCGCCTTGCCGCCGGTGGCGGCGGCCAGTTGCTCGGCCAGGGCCTGGGCGGTGTCCTGCTGCTTGGCGGTGGCCGAGAGCCGGCGGCTGGCGGCCAGCAGGATGGTCACGGCCGACGCCCGGCGGCTGATGGCGCGCTGCTGGTCGCGCAGCCGGCCCGCCAGGCCTCCCGTGGCCAGGGCGGCCGCCCAGAACACGAACAGGGTCAGCACGTCCGTCGGCGAGCCGATCTGGAAGCTGTAGCGCGGCTCCAGGAAGAAGAAGTTGTAGACCAGGAAGGCCACGGTCGCGGCCGCCAGGGCGGTCCTCAGGCCATAGAGCACGCCCGCCGCCAGCACCGCGCTCAGGAACACCATGCCGACGTTGGCGCGCTCGAAGGTGCGGTCCAGCAGAAAGGCGACGCCCGTCGCGGCGGCGACGAAGCCCGCGCCCACCGCATAGCCGCGCCAGCTGTGGGTCAGATCCAGCGTCAGCCGGGGGGCGGCCGATGGCGGCGCCTGGCCGGCCTGTTCCGTCACGATGTGCAGCGCCGCGCCCCGCGCCCGGCGGGTAAAGGCCCCGGCCAGCGAGCGGCCGAACACCTCGCGCCAGCGGCTGTCGCGGCCCTTGCCGATGACGATCTGGGTGGCGTTGTTGCGCTGGGCGTAGTCCAGCACCGCGCCCACGATGTCGTCGCCGGTCAGCATCTGGGTGGTGGCGCCCAGCTGTTCGGCCAGCTTGAGCGCATCGCCGAGGCGGGCGGCCGTGCCGGCGCCCACCATCGGCCGGCTCGGCCGTTCGACGTGGACCACGGTCCAGGGCGCATCCATCATCTCGGCCAGCCGACGGCCGGCGCGCACCAGGCCCGGGGCCATGAAGTCGGCCCCCACCAGCACCAGGATCCGCTCGCCGGCGGCCCAGGGCCCCTCCACGCCGGCGCGGCGCATGGCCCCCAGCAGCTGCTCGTCGATGGTCTGGGCGGCGCGGCGCAGGGCCAGCTCGCGCAGGGCGGTCAGGTTCTCGGGCTTGAAGAAATGCACCGCCGCCTGGCGGGCGGTGTCGTGCAGGTAGACCTTGCCTTCCTCCAGCCGCTGGCGGAGCTCGGCGGGAGTGATGTCGACCACCTCGATCTCGTCGGCCTCGCTCAGCACCGAGTCCGGCACGGTTTCGCGCTGGCGCACGCCGGTGATCTTCCAGACCACGTCGACCAGGCTCTCCAGGTGCTGGACGTTCAGGGCCGTCCAGACGTCGATGCCGGCTGCGATCAGCTCCTGGATGTCCTGCCAGCGCTTGGGATGGCGCGAGCCCGGGACGTTGGAGTGGGCGCATTCGTCCACCAACAGCAGCCCCGGCCGGCGCGCCAGGGCGGCGTCGATGTCGAACTCCATCAGGGTGCGCCCGCGATAGGCGATGGGCTTGCGCGGCAGCACCTCGAGACCCTCGAGCAGGGCCGCAGTCTCGGAGCGGCCATGGGTCTCGACCAGCCCGACCGCCACGTCGGCCCCCTGGGCCTTCCGGCGGGCCGCTTGCTGCAGCATCTCGTAGGTCTTGCCGACGCCCGGCGACATGCCGAGGAAGACCTTGAGCCGGCCGCGCCCGGCGCGCTGGGCTTCCTTCAGCAGCGCATCCGGATCGGGGCGACGCGGTTCGTCGAGAGTCATCAGGTCTTAGCGTGCGCCTTCCTCATGGTGGCGTCGAGGTCGAGGTTGGTCTTGAGCACGTTGACCCGCGGTTGGCCGATGAACCCCAGGAAAGGCTGCTGGATGTCGCCGGCGATCAGGCTGCGCACGGCGTCGGCCGAGACTGCCCTGGCCTTGGCGATGCGGTCCACCTGCAGCAGGGCGTAGGCCGGCGAGATGTCGGGATCCAGGCCCGAGCCGGAGGTGGTGATGGCGTCGTCCGGGATCTCCTGGTGGCCGGTCGAGGCGCGCAGCGCGTCGGCGTCCCCCTTGATCCGCTTGGCCAGGTCCGCGCTGAGCGGGCCGTAGTTCGAGCCCGAGGAGTTGGACGCGTCATAGCCGTTGCCGGCGGCCGAGGGCCGGGGATGCAGGTACTCGGGCTTGGCGAACCCCTGGGCGATCAGGGCCGAGCCGATGACCTGGCCGGACTTGTCGCGGATCAGGCTGCCGTCGGACTGCCAGGGGAAGGCCAGCTTGCTGATGCCGGTGACCGCCAGCGGGTAGGCGATGCCGAGCAGGAGGGTGAAGAGGATCGTCGAGACGATCGCGGGTCTGATTTCGGAGAGCATGGGTAATCCTCAGGCGAGCCCGATCGTGGTGACGATCAGGTCGACGATCTTGATGCCGACGAACGGCGCGACGACGCCGCCCAGGCCATAGATCAGGAGATTGCGCTGCAGCAGCTTGCCGGCGCCGATGGGCCGGTAGCGAACGCCGCGCAGGGCGAGGGGGATCAGGGCGACGATGATCAGGGCGTTGAAGATCACCGCCGAAAGGATGGCGCTCCTGGGGTTGCCGAGGTGCATGACGTTGAGCGCGCCCAGCGCCGGCAACGAAACCACGAAGATCGCCGGGAGGATGGCGAAGTACTTGGCCACGTCGTTGGCGATCGAGAAAGTGGTCAGCGCGCCGCGGGTGATCAGCATCTGCTTGCCGACCTCGACGATCTCGATGACCTTGGTCGGGTCGGAGTCGAGGTCGACCATGTTGCCGGCCTCGCGGGCGGCCTGGGTGCCGGTCTGCATCGCCACGCCGACGTCGGCCTGAGCCAGGGCGGGCGCGTCGTTGGAACCGTCGCCGCACATGGCGACGAGGCGGCCCTTGGCCTGCTCTTCGCGGATAAGGCGCAGCTTGTCCTCGGGGGTGGCCTCGGCGAGGAAATCGTCGACGCCGGACTCCGAGGCGATGGCCGCGGCGGTGATCGGGTTGTCGCCGGTGATCATCACCGTGCGCACGCCCATGCGGCGCAGGTCGGCGAACCGCTCCTTGACCCCGGGCTTGATCACGTCCTTCAGGTGGATGACGCCCATCAGGACGCCGTTCTCGGTGACCGCCAGGGGCGTGCCGCCGGCGCGGGCGATGCGGTCCACGGCGGCGTTCACCTCGGCCGGAACCGAGGCCGGCGACATCTGCAGGCTCTTCAGGATGGCGTCGACCGCGCCCTTGCGCCAGGCGTCCTTGCCGGCGTTCAGGCCCGAGATCCGGGTCGTCGCCGAGAAGGGAATGGGCTCGGAGCCCTTGGGCGGATCGATGGAAACGCCCTGGTCGAGGCCCAGGTCGACGATCGAGCGGCCTTCTGGGGTCTCGTCGGCCAGGGAAGCCATCACCGCCGCGCGCAGGGCCGCCTCGGCGCGCACGCCGGGCGCCGGGATCACCTCGGTCGCCATGCGGTTGCCGAAGGTGATGGTGCCGGTCTTGTCCAGCAGCAGGGTGTCGGCGTCGCCCGAAGCCTCCACTGCCCGGCCGGAGGTGGCCAGGACGTTGAACTTCAGGAGCCGGTCCATGCCGGCAATGCCGATGGCAGAGAGCAAGCCGCCGATCGTCGTCGGAATAAGCGTCACGAGGAGCGCGACCAGCACCGGCACGGGAACGTTGGCGCCCGCGTAAGCGCCGAGGCCCGTCAACGTAACGACAGCGACCAGGAACACG